>DHXA01000183.1:18341-32323 GCA_002413455.1 Rhodanobacter sp. UBA5168
ACCCGCGAGGCGGTGCTGGCGCGCGAGCTGACCAAGATGTTCGAAACCGTGCTGGGTGAGCCGTTGGCGGAATTGGCCGCGCGGGTTGCCGCCGATCCCGACCAGCAGCGCGGCGAATGCGTGCTGCTGGTGGCCGGTCGCGGCGAGGAAGCCGACGCGAAGCTGGCCGAAGGTCGGCGGATCTTCGCGATCCTGCGCGAGGAACTGCCGCCGGCGAAGGCGGCGAAAATGGCGGCGGCGATCACCGGCGCGCCACGCAAGCTGCTCTACGAAGGCTGAGGCCTCGCGTGGAGTACAATCGTCGGTGGAGTCGGCCGGACAGTCGCGTCGCGCGCAAGCGCATCGAGGAAAGTCCGGGCTCCATAGGGCAGAGTGCCAGGTAACTCCTGGGCAGCGTGAGCTGACGGCCAGTGCAACAGAGAGCAGACCGCCGAACGGCATCCTCGGATGTGCGTGGTAAGGGTGAAAGGGTGCGGTAAGAGCGCACCGCACGCGGGGACAACGTCGCGTGGCACGGTAAACCCCACTCGGAGCAAGACCAAATAGGGGAACGATAACGCGGCCCGCGTTGTTCCCGGGTAGGTTGCTGGAGCCAGACGGCGACGTCTGGCCGAGAGGAATGACTGTCGCGTCGCAAGACGTACAGAACCCGGCTTACAGGCCGACTCCACCTCTTCACAGATCATCACCACCGGCGCGGTTCTTGCCACGCCGGTGGTGATGTGTGGATTTGCGTCCTATGTGAACGCTGATTCATCGCGGCGCGGCCCGGACGCTTGATTTGGCCTCGTCGGGTGCCTTCGCGGTAACGGTTGTAAATTAAAAAACTCCTTGCTTTCAAACACCTTGAACAGGTTCGTGAGAAAACGCTGGAATTACGGTCACAACTTCGCCTTTCTCCTTGATTCACAAGCGAAATTCCCTTGACAGTCTCATAGGGCGAGACTATCGTGGGTTCCAGTGTGAAATCGTGGGTTTTAGTGGAGTCTGCCGATCGTGTTCCAGGGCGAAACCGCCATCACTGTTGACGACAAGGGCCGCCTGGCCATTCCGACAGCGTATCGGGATCAGGTGGCGGGCGAGTGCGCCAATCGTCTGGTGATCACCTACAACCCGTTCGAGTCGGGCTGCCTCTGGCTGTTTCCGTATGCCGAGTGGGAGCAGGTGCGCGATCAGGTGAACGCACTGCCCAAGGTCAAGGCGGCCCATCGCGACATGCAGATGAAGCTGGTCGGTGCCGCCGCCGAGGTCGAGCCCGATGGCTCGGCGCGGGTACTGCTGCCGGCCAGTCAGCGCGCGGCGGCGGGCATCGAGAAGAAGGCGGTGCTGCTGGGCATGGGCAACAAGTTCGAGCTGTGGAGCGAACAGGCCCACCTGGCCAAGATCCGCCAGAGCATCGGCGAAGACGAAATCACTGACGAAATGGCCGTACTGCGCCTGTAAACGGGCGCAGCGACAGACGCGGGACGGGAGCGGGAGTGCGGCATGGCCGAGCAGCAATTGCGGCACATCCCGGTGATGCTGGGTGAAGCGGTGGAGGGTCTGTCCGTGCAGTCTGACGGGCGCTATCTCGATGGAACGTTTGGTCGCGGCGGTCACGCTCGCGCCGTGCTGTCGCGCCTGGGTTCCGAAGGGCGGTTGCTGCTGATGGATCGCGATCCGACGGCGATCGCCGCTGCGCGCGCCGAATTTGCCGGCGATCCGCGCGTGTCGATCCGCCACGCCAATTTCTCCAGCCTGGCCGAATGGGACGAAACCGCCGCCGGCCTCGATGGCGTGCTGCTCGATCTGGGCGTCTCTTCGCCGCAACTCGACGAAGCCTCGCGTGGTTTCAGCTTCATGGCCGATGCGCCGCTGGACATGCGCATGGACACCAGCCAGGGCGAGAGTGCGGCAGATTTCCTGGCGCATGCCAGTGAGCGCGAGATCACCGAAGTGCTGTGGAACTACGGCGAAGAGCGCCACGGCCGCCGCATCGCCCGCGCCATCGTGGCCGATCGCACGGCCACGCCGTTCACCCGCACCGGCCAGCTGGCCGCACTGATCGAGCGCGTGGTCGGCCGGCGCGAACCGGGCAAGCACCCAGCCACGCGCAGCTTCCAGGCGCTGCGCATCCGCGTGAACGGCGAGCTGGATGCCCTGCAGCAAGGCCTGAATGCTGCGCTGGAGCGGCTCAAGCCCGGCGGCCGCCTGTCGGTGATCAGCTTTCATTCGCTGGAAGATCGCGCGGTGAAGCTGTTCATCCGCGATCACTCCGGCCGCGTGAAGAACAGCCGCCGCGGACCGCCAGTCGTCGCGGCGCCGGCGCGTCTGGCGGCGGTGGGCAAGGCACAGTTTCCGTCCGACGCCGAAATGGCGGCAAATCCGCGCTCGCGTTCGGCCGTGCTGCGCGTGGCGGAGAAACTGGTCGAGCAGATGCCATCGCACGAGGGCCACGCATGAAGGCCATCGGCGCCCTGTTCATGCTGACCCTGCTGGCGGCGGTGCTGGCCAGCGCGCTCGGCGTGGTGTGGACGCGCCACGAGAGCCGCGTGCTGTTCGTCAACCTGACCGCGCTGCAGAACCAGCGCGACGAATTGAATATCGAATACGGCAAGCTCGAACTGGAGCAGGCGACCTATGCCGAGCCGCGGCGCATCGACGACCAGGCGCGCCAGAAGCTGGGCATGTCCGATCCGCGCCCGCAAGACATCCGGCTGCTGCGCTGATGAGCTGGCGCAAACACATCACGCCGCCCCAGCACGGCCGCCGTCGCCAGGCCGGGCCCAGTTCGCGCAAGCGCATGGTGGTCGTGGTCGGCTTGCTCGGTCTGGCCTCGCTCGGGCTGGTGGCGCGTGCGTTCGATCTGCAGGTGGTGCGCAAGCAGTTCTATCAGAGCCAGGGTGAGGCGCGGTTCCTGCGAGAAATGCAGATCCCCGTTTCGCGCGGCACCATCTTCGACCGCAATGGCGAGCCGCTGGCGGTGTCGACCCCGGTGATGTCGATCTGGGCCAACCCGTCCGAGGTGCTGGACAACGACGAGCGCATTCCGCAGCTGGCGCAGGCGCTGGGTGTGGATGCCGGTGAATTGAAGGAGCAGCTGGCCAAGCGCTCCGATCGCGAGTTTGTCTATCTGCGCCGGCAGATGGCGCCTGCGGCCGCACAGACCGTGCTGGATCTGGGCATTCCGGGCATCAATGGACAGCGCGAGTTCAAGCGCTATTACCCGTCCGGCGAAGTGACCTCGCATGTGCTCGGCTTCACCAATATCGACGATCACGGCCAGGAAGGCCTGGAGCTGGCATACGACGACTGGCTGGCCGGCAAGCCGGGCGCCAAGCGGGTCATCCGCGACCGCATGGGTCATGTAGTGGAGGACGTCGAGCAGATCCGCGCGCCGAAGCCGGGCCAGAACCTCACGCTCAGCATCGACCGGCGCATCCAGTTTCTTGCCTACAGCGAGCTGAAGAACGCGCTGGAAAAGTCCCAGGCCGACTCCGGCTCGATGGTGATACTCGACGTGAAGACCGGCGAAGTGCTGGCGATGGTCAATTTGCCGACCTACAACCCCAACGCGGTAAATAGCAGCAAGCCGTCCGATCGGCGCAACCGCGCGATGACCGATGTGCTCGAACCGGGTTCGACGATCAAGCCGATCCTGATGGCGGCGGCGCTGTCCAGCGGCAAGTTCACCCCGACCAGCCCGATCATCGATACCACCGGCGGCCACTGGTATTTCCAGGGCCACGATATCCACGACACCCATAACTACGGGCTGCTCACGCCGACCGGCGTGATCACCAAGTCGAGCAACGTGGGCGCGGCGCATATCGCGATGGCGCTCGACACCACACTGATGTACGACACCTATCGTGCGTTTGGTCTGGGCGACAGCACCGAAAGCGGTTTCCCCGGTGAGGCGTCCGGTCATTTGCGCATCGGGCGCGACTGGCGGCCGCTGGAAAAGGCCATCCTCGGCTATGGCTATGGCCTCAACGTGACCGTACTGCAGTTGGCCAATGCCTACGCCACCATCGCCGATGGCGGCGTGATGCATAGCCCCACGTTCATCAAGGGCAATGACAACACCTCCAAGCAGATCATCACGGCAGAGGTGTCGCGGCAACTGCTGCGCATGATGGAGACGGTGACCGGCCCCGGCAGCACTGGCACGACGGCGCGCATCGCCAACTACAGCGTGGCCGGCAAGACCGGCACGGCGCACAAGGCGAGTGCCGGCGGCTACGCCAAGAGCAATTACACGGCGGCATTCGCCGGCATCGTGCCGGCGTCGAATCCACGCCTGGTCGGCGTGGTGGTGGTCGACAATCCGCAGAAGGGCAGCTACTACGGCGGCACGGTGTCCGGGCCGGTGTTCGCCAAAGTGATGGAGGGCGCGCTGCGCCTGCTAGACGTGCCGCCGGACAACATCGGCCGCTGGTACGTCGGTGGGCCGCTGCAGAGTCCCGATGGGCTGGTTGGCAACAAGGCGCCGGTGGATGCGCCGATAGACGATGCGCCGGCCGACGAGGACACGCCATGAGCACCGGCCACCTCGATCAGCTGCTGCTGGGCATCGCCGACGCGCAGCTCGCCGCTGCGCCGGACGTCAGTCGCATCGTGGTGTCCGGGCTGACGCTCGACTCGCGCCATGTGCAACGCGGTGACGCTTTCTTTGCCTTGCGCGGCAGCCAGGATCACGGCATCAGGTTTGCCGCCGGCGCGGTGCAGCGTGGTGCGCGGGTCGTGCTGGCCGAAGCGCCTGCCGTCGACCAGATGGTGCCGCTGGATGTGCCGCTGCTGTGGATCGAGAACCTGCACGAACAGGTCAGTGAGATCGCCGCGCGCTTTTACGATCGTCCCGGCGAGTCGATGCGCATGGTGGGTGTCACCGGCACCAACGGCAAGACTTCCTGCGTGCAGTTGCTGGCTCAGGCGCTGACCTTGCTCGGCCATCGCGCGGCCTCGATCGGCACACTCGGCGCCGGCGTGCACGGTGGTTTGCGTGAAGGCGAGCGCACCACACCCGATGCCGTGACGGTCCAGGCATTGCTGGCGGATTTCCGCGATGCCGAAGTCAGCCATGTGGCGATGGAAGTGTCGTCGCACGCGCTGGAGCAGGGTCGCGTCGATGCAGTGGATTTCGAGGTGGCGGTGTTCACCAATCTCACCCGCGACCATCTCGACTACCACGGCAGCATGGAAGCCTATGGCGCGGCCAAGGCAAAGCTGTTCGGTTGGCCCGGGCTGCGCAGTGCGGTGATCAACATCGATGACGCGTTTGGCTACGAGCTGGTGGCGCGATTGCCCGCCGGCGTGCAGGCGCTGCGCGTCAGCATGGCCGACGACAGCGCGGCAGACGTTGCCGCCAGCGCCATCGTCACCTCGGGCGAAGGGCTGGCGTTCCAGCTGCGCACGCCGTGGGGCACGCGGACGATCCGCAGCCATCTGCTGGGCCGCTTCAACGTGGCCAACCTGCTGTCGGTGGTGGCCTGTCTCGGCGCGCTGGGCGAGCCGTTCGCGCGCATTGTCAGCGCGATCGAACAGTTGCAGCCGGTCAATGGCCGCATGAGTCGGCTCGGCGGCGTGCAGGGTCAGCCGCTGGTGGTGGTCGACTACGCGCACACGCCGGATGCGCTGGAGCAGGCGCTGGGCGCCGTGCGCGCGCATTGCGCCGGCAAGCTGATCTGTGTGTTCGGCTGCGGCGGCGAACGTGACGCCGGCAAGCGGCCGTTGATGGGCGCGATCGCAGCGCGCCTCGCGGACGTGGCCATCGTGACCGACGACAACCCGCGCGGCGAAGACGGCGACGCGATCGTGGCGCAGATCGTCGCCGGCATGACCGCGGCACGGGCGATGACGGTGGAGCGCGATCGCGCGGTGGCGATCGCCGATGCGATGCAGCTGGCGCACGCCGGCGACGTGGTGTTGATCGCCGGCAAGGGTCACGAAACCTATCAGGACGGCGCCCTCGGCAAGCGCCCGTTCGACGATCTGGCAGTCGCGCACGCCGCGCTGGAACGGATCAGCCGGGAGCCTCGCGCATGATGCGTCTGGGCGCCATCGCGATGTGGACCCACGGGCGCCTGGCCGGCGGCGCCGAGCTGGTCGATACCGAAATCACCGGCGTCACCATCGACACACGCAAGCTGCAGCCGGGCGACTTGTTCGTGGCGGTCAAGGGCGAGCGCGTGGACGGTCATGACTATCTGGCCGAGGCCGCTGCGCGTGGTGCGATCGCCGCACTGGTGATGCGCAAGGTCGACAGCCCGCTGCCGCAGGTGCTGGTGGACGATACCACCCTGGCGTTGGGCGACCTGGCCAGTGCGGTGCGCGCGCAGCGTGACGTGCGCGTGGTCGGCATCACCGGCTCCAACGGCAAGACCACGGTGAAGACGCTGGTCGCCTCGATTCTGTCGCGCCACGGCCGCACCCATGTGAGCGCGGGCAATTACAACAATGAGCTGGGCCTGCCGCTGACCTTGCTGGCGATGCCGCGGGACGCCGAATACGCGGTGCTGGAAATGGGCGCGGGCAAGCCGGGCGACATCGCTTATCTGGCCGCCATCGCACGGCCCGATATCGGCCTCGTCACGCTCATCGCACCGGCGCATCTTGCGCGCATGGGCAGTATCGAAGGCGTGGCCGAGACCAAGGGTGCGCTTTACCAGGCGTTGCCGGCGGACGGCATCGCGGTCATCAACGCCGATGACAGTTTTGCCAATTTCTTCGGCGGCCTGGCCGGTGTCCGCAAGGTGCTGCGCTTCGGCCTGGAGCAGCCGGCGGATATCGGTGCCGACGTCATCGAGCAGCGTGTGGACGGCTCGCGCTTCGTGCTGAGCACGCCGCACGGCGGTGCCGAGGTGGCCCTGCCGTTGCCTGGCCGCCACAACATCGCCAACGCGCTGGCGGCGGCGGCGGTGGCGCTGGCATTGGAAGTGCCGCTGGCCACCATTGTGGCCGGACTGGAGCAGGTGCCCGGCGTGGCCGGCCGGCTGCGTCGTCAAGTGGTGGCGAACGGCTGGACCCTGATCGACGACAGCTACAACGCCAATCCCAGCTCGATGGCGGCGGCGATCGACACGCTGCTGCTGGCCGACGGCGAGCGCTGGCTGGTGCTCGGCGACATGGCGGAGCTGGGCGCGGATGCGCAAACACTCCATGCGGGCGTCGGCAAGCGTGCCCGCGAGTGCGGCGTCGACAGGCTGTTTGCGGTAGGCCCACTCGGCGCGGCTACGGTCGAAGCATTCGGAGCAGGCGGCGACCACTTCGACGACAAGCCAGCGTTGATCGCCGCGCTGCAGGCGCAACTGCACGCTGGCGTGACCTGCCTGGTGAAGGGTTCGCGCTCGGCCGGCATGGAGCAGGTGGTGGTCGCCCTCGGCGGCGATGCGGACAAGAACAAGGGGGGCGCACCCGATGCTGCTTGAACTGGCTGACTGGATGGCACGGCATTTCACCGGGCTGCATCTGTTCCAGTACATCACCTTTCGCACGATCATGGCCGCGCTCACCGCGCTGGCCATGTCGCTGCTGTGCGGGCCGTGGCTGATCAACCGGCTGGCCGCGCTCAAGGCCGGCCAGGTGGTGCGCAGCGATGGCCCGCAGACGCACCTGGTCAAGGCCGGCACGCCGACCATGGGTGGGGTGATGATCCTGCTCTCGGTCACCGTGGCCACGCTGCTGTGGACCGACCTGCACAACCGCTACGTATGGGTCGTGCTGGCGGTGCTGCTGAGCTTCGGCGCGATCGGCTTCTACGACGACTACCGCAAGCTGGTGTTGAAAGACAGCCGCGGCCTGGCCAGCCGCTGGAAGTACTTCTGGCAGTCGCTGTTCGGTCTCGGCGCCGCGTTGTTCCTCTACTACAGCGCGCCGCACGCGGCCGCCACCGGCCTGCCGGTGGCGGAGACGGCGCTGTACGTGCCGCTGTTCAAGCACGTGGTGCTGCCGCTGGGGCTGTCCTTCGTGGCAATCACCTATTTCATGATCGTGGGCTTCTCCAATGCGGTGAACCTCACCGACGGCCTGGACGGCCTGGCGATCATGCCGACCGTGCTGGTCTCCGGCGCGCTCGGTGTGTTCGCTTATCTGGCCGGCAACAAGGTGTTCTCCGAATACCTGGGCATCCCCTCGATTCCCGGCGCGGGCGAGCTGGCGATCTTCACCGGCGCACTGGCTGGCGCGGGGCTGGGTTTCCTGTGGTTCAACACGTATCCGGCGCAGGTGTTCATGGGCGACGTCGGTGCGCTGGCAATGGGCGCGGCGCTCGGCTGCGTCGCGGTGATCGTGCGTCAGGAGATCGTGCTGCTGGTGATGGGCGGCGTGTTCGTGATGGAAACCGCGTCGGTGATGATCCAGGTCGCCAGTTTCAAGCTCACCGGCAAGCGCGTGTTCCGGATGGCGCCGATCCATCACCACTTCGAGTTGAAGGGCTGGCCCGAACCTCGCGTGATCGTGCGTTTCTGGATCATCAGCGTGGTGCTGGTGCTGGTCGGTCTTGCCACGTTGAAGGTGCGCTGATGTTCGGCTTCGACACCACCCAGGCAAAACGCCGGCAGGGTCCGCGCGGCAGCTTCGACCTGTGGCTGCTGGTCGCCCTGATCGGGCTGGTCAGTGTCGGCGTGGTGATGGTGACGTCCAGCTCGATCGCGGTGGCCGACAGCCAGCACCTTGGCCCGTTCTACTTCCTGCGCAAGCACCTGGCATTTCTCACCTTGGGCCTGATCGCGGCCAGCATGGCGATGCGCACCGAACTGAAGTTGTTCGAGAAGTACGCCTTCCACCTGATGCTGCTGGCGTTCGTGCTGCTGCTGGCGGTGTTCGTGCCGCATCTGGGCATGCGCATCAATGGTGCGCGGCGCTGGCTGAATCTGCTGGTGACCACGTTCCAGCCGGTCGAGGCGGTAAAACTCATTCTGGTGGTGTACATCGCCAGCTATCTGGTGCGTCACCGCGAGAGCGTGGAGACGCGCTTCCTGGGTCTGTTCAAACCGGTGATGGTGGCTGGCGTCATCGTGCTGCTGTTGCTCGCGCAACCGGATTTCGGCTCGGCCACGCTGGTGATCGCGGTGACCATCGCGATGGTCTGGTTGGGCGGCGCCCGGCCGATCTTCCTGTTCCTGATGGGCTTGCCGCTGATGCCGCTGCTGTACATCGCAGCTACCGGCGAAAGCTATCGCATGAAGCGGCTGACCACATTCATGGATCCGTGGAAGGACCCGTTCAACGACGGCTTCCAGCTGACCCAATCGCTGATGGCGATCGGCCGCGGTGAATGGACCGGTGTCGGGCTCGGTTCCAGTGTGCTGAAACTGTCCTACCTGCCCGAGGCGCACACGGACTTCATCTTTGCGGTAATCGGCGAAGAGCTGGGCCTGGCCGGCGTGGTGCTGGTGATCGGCCTGTTCGGCCTGGCGGTCGGGCGTGGCCTGTATCTGGGTTTGAAGGGCGTCGAGATCGGCCAGCGTTTCGCCGGCTATGTCGCCTTCGGCATCTCGCTGATGCTGGCGATGCAGGCGATCGTGTCCGTCGGCGTGAACCTCGGCGCACTGCCGACCAAGGGGCTGACCCTGCCGCTGATCAGCTACGGCGGCTCGTCGATGGTGCTGACCTGTGCGATGGCGGGTGTGTTGCTGCGAGCCACTTTCGAGATCAACCGCGCGCTCGACGCAAGGCAAATCACCACGCGCATGCCGGCTGCGGTTGCCGCTGCGGATGCGGCCGCCAAACCCCGCGAAGCGGTGGTCGCATGACGACGCAGGCGCCCGTGCTGATCATGGCCGGTGGTACCGGCGGCCACATCTTCCCCGGCCTGGCCGTGGCCGAATGCCTGCGCGCGCAGGGCGTGCCGGTGGTATGGCTGGGCGCGGTCGGCGGGATGGAAACGAAAGTGGTGCCGGCCCAGCGGATCGAGTTGCACACGGTGGCGGTGGGCGGTCTGCGCGGCAAGGGCATCAGGACCCGGTTGCTGGCGCCGCTGATGCTGCTGCGCGCGCTGTTTGCGTCGCTGGCCGTGTTGCGCAAAGTCAAACCGCGCAGCGTGCTGTCGATGGGCGGTTACGTGGCTGGCCCCGGTGGTCTTGCCGCGTGGCTGCTGCGGCGGCCGTTGCTGGTGCATGAACAGAATCGCGTGGCCGGCTTCACCAACCGCAAGCTGGCCGGTATCGCCAGGCGCGTGCTCGCCGGTTTCGCTGGCGCATTGCCGCAGGCCGAGTGGGTCGGCAATCCGGTGCGCGATGCGATCGCGGCCCTGCCGCCGCCGGCGCAGCGCATGGCTGGCCGCAGCGGCAGGCCACGCCTGCTGGTGCTTGGCGGCAGCCTTGGTGCCCGCGCATTGAATCTGGCGGTGCCGCAGGCGCTCGCTCAGCTGACCCCGGCGCAACGTCCCGAGGTGGTGCATCAATGCGGCACGCGCGGCTTTGACGAGGCGCGCGCGGCGTATGCCAAAGCCGGGGTCGAGGCGGAGGTCGTGGCATTCATCGACGACATGGCTGGCCGTTACGGCTGGGCCGACCTGGCCGTATGCCGCGCTGGCGCGCTGACCCTGGCCGAACTCACGGCGGCCGGGTTGGGCGCTTTGCTGGTGCCGTTTCCCCACGCGGTGGATGACCACCAGACCCGCAATGCCGAAGCCCTGGTGGCGATCGGCGCTGCCGTAGTCATGCAGGAGAGAGAGCTGGACGTACAGATTTTGGCGCAGCGACTGGAGTCGCTGCTGGGCGATCGCCGCCACTTGTTGGCGATGGCCGAAGCCGCGCGCACGCTGGCAAAACCCGACGCGGCGCAAGTCATCGCTACCGCTTGCATTGAATCAGCCTGCATGAAGGAGGCCGAATGACGCCGCGCCGCCTGCATGCACACGAGGACCTGATGAGCACGTTCAAGCGCGTGCATTTCATCGGCATCGGCGGCGTCGGCATGAGCGGCATCGCCGAGGTGTTGCACAATCTCGGTTATGCGGTGTCCGGTTCCGATCGGGCGAATTCGCCGACCGCACAACGCCTGCAGCAGCTCGGCATCACGGTGCACGTCGGCCATGCTGCCGGACACATCGGCGATGCCGACGTGGTGGTTACCTCCAGCGCAATCAAGCCGGACAACGCCGAGCTGGTCGCCGCCCGTGCGGCGCGCATCCCGGTGATTCCGCGCGCGGAGATGCTGGGCGAACTGATGCGCTTTCGCCGTGGCGTGGCGATCGCCGGCACCCACGGCAAGACCACCACCACCAGCCTCACCGCCAGCGTGCTGGCCGAGGCCGGCTACGACCCGACCTTCGTCATCGGTGGCCAGCTCAACGCGGCCGGCGCGAATGCGCGGCTCGGCACCGGCCAGTATCTGGTGGCGGAAGCCGATGAATCCGATGGCTCGTTCCTGCTGCTGTCGCCGGTGATCGCGGCGGTCACCAACATCGACGCCGACCACCTGGAAAACTACGGCGGCGACTTCGCCCAGGTGAAGCAGGCATTTGATGACTTCCTGCACCGGCTGCCGTTCTACGGGCTGGCCGTGTTGTGCGTGGACGACGCGGAAGTCGCCGAACTGGCCAAGTCCACCACGCGCCGCGTGATGACCTACGGCGTCGACACGGCCGACGCCGACGTGCGCGCGTTGAACGTGACCCAGCACGGCTTCGAAATGCATTTCGACCTAGTGCTGCCGGGCCGCGCCGATGCGCTGCCGGTGAAGCTCAACCTGCCGGGACGGCACAACGTGCTCAACGCGCTGGCCGCGGTGACGATCGGCTGGCAGCTGGGTGTGGAAGCGGAGGCCATGGCGCGCGCGCTGGAGAACTTCCAGGGCGTCGGCCGCCGCTTCCATCGCCGCGGCGAGATCGCGCTGGATCAGGGCAGTGTGCTGCTGGTCGACGACTATGGCCACCACCCACGCGAACTGGCCGCCGTGTTCGCCGCCGCTCGCGGCGGCTGGCCCGATCGCCGCCTGGTAGTCGGTTTCCAGCCGCATCGCTATAGCCGCACCCGCGATCTGCTGGACGACTTTGCCAACGTGCTGGCCGACGCCGACGTGCTGGTGCTGACTGATGTCTACGCTGCTGGCGAAGCGCCGATAGCCGGCGCCGATGGTCGGGCGCTGGCGCGCGCGGTGCGTGCGCGCGGCAAGGTCGATCCGGTGCTGGTCGAGCACCCGCGAGATTTCAAGGACACCTTGCCGGCTTTGCTGCGCGACGGTGACCTGTTGCTGCTGCTGGGCGCTGGCGACATCGGTGCGGCGGCGGTGGAGCTGGCCCAGGCCGGCCATCTGAGGACAAGCAAGTGAGCATGAAGATGACTGACCCCGCCCAGTTCGGTCGCGTCGCCGTGGTGATGGGCGGCAGCTCGGCCGAGCGCGAAGTGTCGCTCGATTCGGGTCGCAACGTGCTGGCGGCGCTGCAGGCGCGCGGCATCGACGCGCACGCGATCGATGGTATCCCGGCGCTGCTCGACGCGCTGCGCGCCGGCCATTTCGCACGGGTGTTCAACATCCTGCACGGCCAGCACGGCGGCGGCGAGGACGGCGTGCTGCAGGGCGCGCTGGAATCGTTGAACGTGCCGTATACCGGTTCGGGCGTGCTCGGTTCTGCCTTGTCGATGGACAAGACGCGCTCCAAGCGTGTGTGGCAATCGCTGGGCCTGCCGACGCCGAAGTTTGTCGCCTTGCCGCGCGGGGCGGATGTGCACGCGGCCGCACGCCAGATCGGCTTTCCGTTGATCGTGAAACCGGCCTGCGAAGGGTCCAGCGTCGGCGTGACCCGCGTGTTCGCAGAGAAGGATCTGGAGGAGGCAGTCAAGCTGGCCGCGAAGTATCCGGGCGACCTGCTGATGGAGACACTGATCGAGGGCGACGAACTCACGGTCGCGATTCTCGGTCGGCAGGTGCTGCCGAGCATCCACATCGTGCCGAAGGCGGCGTTCTACGACTACAACGCGAAATACGTGGCCGAGGACACCCAGTACATCTGCCCCGGCCTCGAGGGCGTGGCGGGCGAGGAGCTGCGTGCGCTGGCGCTGGCCGCGTTCGATGCGCTGGGTTGCGCCGGCTGGGGCCGCGTCGACGTGATGCGCGATCACGCCGGCCGCAACTGGCTGCTGGAGGTGAACACTGCGCCGGGCATGACCTCGCACTCGCTGGTGCCCAAGGCCGCCGCGGCGGCCGGCATCGATTACCAGGAGTTGTGCTGGCGCGTGCTGGAAACCAGTTTCCGGGAGGGCGCATGAAGGGAACCGTCCGCCTCGTTGCCTGGTGTCTGGCCATCGCGCTGGTCGCGCTGCCGATCGTCGGGGTGCTGCGCGGATGGTTTGCGGCCGGCCGCTGGCCGGTGACCCGGCTGACCGTGCAGGCCGAGTTCAAGCATGTGACTGCGGACGAGATTCGCGCTGCCGTACGGCCGCGACTGGGCAAGGGCTTCTTCGCACTGGATCTCGACGCCGTGCAGAAGTCGGTCGCCGCGTTGCCGTGGGTGGAGTCGGCCGAGGCCCGCAAGCGCTGGCCGGACACCTTGCAGTTGCGCATCTACGAGCGCCAGCCGTTCGCGCGCTGGAACGACAAGCAGCTGATCAGCCGGCAGGGACTGGTATTCGATGCACCGGGCGCCACCGATAACGGCGCGCTGCCGGACCTGCATGGACCGGACGCGCGGCTGGCCGAAGTGGTCAGCTTCTACGCGGAAACCCGCAAGGCATTCGCCGGCACTCACCTGCAGATCACCGGGGTGACGCTGACCGAGCGCGGCAGCTGGAGCGTGAGCACCGCCAGCGGCGCGCAGATCGTGATCGGCGATCGCGATCAGGCTGGGCGCCGGCTGCACCGCTTCCTCGATGTCTACCCGCAGCTGATCGCCGGTCATACCGACGGCTTTGCCTACGCCGATCTTCGTTATACCAACGGATTTGCCGTGCGCTGGCCGCAAGCGGCCGCCGCCAACGCTGGAGGTTCGCCCCGCTCATGAAGACGATCTGCCTAATGAAGGCCGCGCTATGAAACCGCGCAACGACAAACAGCTGGTG
>DHXA01000232.1 GCA_002413455.1 Rhodanobacter sp. UBA5168
ATGGAGCTGTGCCCGCAACTGGACATCTCGATCCCGGTCGGCAAGGACTCGCTGTCGATGCAGACCGTGTGGCAGGACGGCGACACGGCGCAGCGCACGGTGTCGCCGGTGTCGTTGGTGATCACCGGCTTCGCCCGCGTCAGCGACGTGCGCCGCACGCTCACCCCGCAGCTCAAGCTCGACCGCGGCAACTCGATGCTGTGGCTGATCGATCTGGGTGCCGGACGCGATCGCCTGGGTGGCTCCGCACTGACCCAGGTGTTCAACCGCTCGGGCGGCGTGCCGCCGGATCTGGATGACGCGAAACGGCTGAAGGCGCTGTTCGAACTGATCCAGGAAGCGAATGCGAGCGGCCTGCTGCTGGCTTATCACGACCGCTCCGACGGCGGCGTCATCACCACCTTGCTGGAGATGGCCTTCGCCGGACATTGCGGCCTGGAGATCCAGCTGGATGGCTGGGCCGAGGCAACGCTGCGCGCGCTGTTCAACGAGGAACTCGGCGCGGTGGTGCAGGTGGCCGAGGCGAACCGCGAGGCGTTCGAGGCGCTGCTGGTCAAATACAACCTGGCGGGCATCAGCTATCGCATCGGCCGGCCGAAGGAGAAGCTCGGCATCAAGCTGTTCCTTGGCAACGACACCTTGTTCAAGTGGAATTGGAGCACGCTGTTCAAAGCGTGGAACGAGACCAGTTACGCGATGCAGCGCCTGCGCGACAACCCGCAGAGCGCCGATGCCGAACACGAATGGCGGCTGGACGATGCCGATCCTGGCATCACACCGAAGCTCAGCTTCAATCCGGCCGATGACGTGGCCGCGGCGCTGATCGCCAGTGGCGCGCGTCCACGCATTGCGGTGCTGCGCGAGCAGGGCGTGAACGGCCAGGTCGAGATGTCGGCCGCGTTCACCCGCGCCGGCTTCGACGCGGTCGACGTGCACATGTCCGATCTGGCCAGCGGCCGGATCAGGCTGGCCGACTTCCGCGGCTTCGCGGCCTGCGGCGGCTTCTCCTACGGCGACGTGCTTGGAGCCGGCCGCGGCTGGGCCACATCGATTCTCTACAACGAGATGCTGCGCGCGCAGTTCGCCGCGTTCTTCGCCGACGAGACGAAGTTCGCGCTGGGCGTGTGCAACGGCTGCCAGATGCTGGCGCAGCTGAAGGAGATCATCCCCGGCGCGCAGCACTGGCCGAAGTTCCTGCGCAACGCATCGGAGCAGTACGAATCGCGGCTGGTCACACTGGAGATCCTCGATTCGCCGAGCCTGTTCTTCAAGGGCATGGCTGGTTCGCGGATTCCGGTGGCGGTGGCGCATGGCGAAGGCCGCGTCAGTTTTCCCCAGACGTGCAGCCCGTCCAGGTCGAATGGCGCGGCGCGTTTCGTCGACAACCGCGGCAGGCCGACCGAGAACTTCCCGCTCAACACCAACGGCTCGCCCGGCGGCCTGGCCGGCTTCACCGCCGCCGCCGGCCGCGTGACGATCATGATGCCGCACCCTGAGCGCGTGTTCCGCAGCGTGCAGATGAGCTGGCACCCGGAGCAGTGGGGCGAGGACTCGCCGTGGATGCGCATGTTCCGCAATGCGCGCGTGTGGTGCGGCTGACCGCGCGTCCCGTGATGAGCGACTGAGCCATGGCCGTCCCGCGCTGGCCTGGCTGGAACATCGTGCTGCCGGCGCTGGCCTGGCTCGTGCTGCTGGCGCTGCTGCCGTGGTGGCTCGGCCTGCCTCTGCTGCTCGCGCTGACCGCCGCTGTGCTGTTGCTGCAACACCGGCTCGCTGGCGAGCACGCCGTGCTGATCCGCCGCGCCATGCGCTGGGGTCTGCCCGGCGTGGTGCTCGCACTGCAGCGGGCGCTGGGCGGCGATGCCTTCGCCTGGGGCGCGGCCTCGCTGGGCGCGCTGGCGGGATTCACGCTGCTGGCGGGACTGGAAGCATGGCTGGACCGGGATCTGCGCCGTGCACCGCCGGCACCGGAGTCGGCCGAATGGCCCGAGCTGGCAAGGGCGCCGATCGGTCCGGCCGCGGAAATCATCGAGCTGCAGCCGCCGGGCTGGCAACGGGCCGGCGACGGGCTGATCGATCCATCCGCGAACCGCGTGGACTATCGCGATGGCAGCTATCTGTTTGCCGACGGCAGCGGGATCGACGGCGCCGGTCCGCAGGCGGCGTTCAGCCCGGGCGGACGCTGGTTCGCGGCGCGCATGAGTGGCGATCGCGGCATCGTGCTATGGGATCGCCAGCGCAACCGGCGACATCGCCTGCGCGGTTGGCAATTGTGCGGCTGGTATCGCGAGCAGCCGTGGCTGCTCCGTCGCGATGACGACATGCCGCTGGCATTGCCGGCCGTGCTGGGTCGCGACGACCAAGAGTGACCGGCACCGCTGCGCGAACGTGCCGGATTATTTTCGACAGGCGGTTCTCCCATCACACATCTCCGCGCATACTGGCGAGGTGGATACTTCAGCCTCCCATCGTTCGCCGTTTTCGCTCGCGCTCACCATTATCGTGGTGTCCGCCGACAGCGGCCCCACATTGCGCGAATGTGTGCGTTGCGTCCTTGCCAGCACGGTGTCGCTGGAGCTGATCCTGATCGACAACGCATCGCGTGACGGAGTGCCGGCGGCGATCGAGCGCGCGTATGCACACGATGCGCGGTTGAAGGTGATCTACAACCACCGGAACCTGGGTTTTGGCCCGGCGGTGAACCTGGCCGCAAAACAGGCAAATGGCCCGGCCTTGCTGGTGCTCAATCCCGACTGCGTGTTGCGCGAGGACGATCTGCCCCGGCTGCTTGCCCTGCTTGCCAGCAGGCCGAAGGCCGGCCTGATCGGCGCGGTGGTGTGCGATGCCGATGGTCGTCCGGATCCGGCTTCGTGGCGGCGCGACCCGCTGCTGCAGCGTTCGCTCAACAGCATGTTCGACCGGCCCGGCGAGAAGGTCAACGTGGAACGGGAGATACCCGCCGAGGTGATCGAGGCGGAGGCGGTGTCGGGCGCGGTGATGCTGCTGCCGCGTGCGATGTTCCAGCGGCTGGGGGGGTTCGACGAAGATTATTTCCTGCATTGCGAGGATCTGGACCTGTGTCGGCGCGTGCGCGATCTGGGCTATCAGGTGCTGCTGGCCGGCGATATCCGCGTGAAGCACGGCAAGGGCAGTTCCAGCCGGCACCGGCCGGTATTCGTCAGCCGCTACAAGCATCGCGGCATGTGGCGGTGGTTCCGCCAGCACGATCCGTCTGCGCGCAAGCCGTGGCTCGCCGCCGCAGTCTGGCTGGGTATATGGACGCATTTCCTGCTGCAGATTCCCGGGCAGCTGTGGCGGCTGCTGCGTCGATGACCCCGTCGCGACGGATCACCGCGCTGGCGACCCTCGGTTTGCTGGCGATGACCGCGGTATGGGGTTCGACCTTCGTGCTGATCAAGGGCGTGGTCGCGCGCATGCCGGTAGCGGATTTCCTGGCCGTGCGTTTCGTGATCGCCGCACTGGTGATGCTGGCGCTGTTTGCGCGGCCGGTATGGCAGCTTGGCCGCAAGCAGGTCATGCGCGGCCTGCTGCTCGGTGTGGTCTATGGTGCAGGCCAGCTGCTGCAGACCTGGGGACTGTCGCTGATCGCACCTAGCGTCAGCGGCTTCGCCACCGGCATGTATGTGGTGTTCACGCCGATCCTGGCGATGCTGCTGCTGCGCCAGCGCATGGCTGGCGTGGTGTGGCTGGCGGTGCTGCTGTCCACCGCCGGGCTGGCATTGCTGTCGCTCAACGGGGTCTCGGTGGATCTCGGTGTGTGGTTGACGCTCGCGTCAGCCGCGCTGTATGCGTTGCACATCGTGTTGCTCGGCCAGTGGTCGCGCCAGGGCGAGGCGTTCGGCATGTCGGCGATGCAGATGGTGGCGATCGCCGCGGTCTGCCTGCTCGCCACCGCGCCGCACGGACCGCTGCTGCCACCCGATCGCGGCGCATGGTTCGCCGTGCTGTACATGGCGCTGATCGCCGGGGCCGGCGCGATGCTGATGCAGACCTGGGCGCAGTCGCACCTGCCGGCCACCCGCGCGGCAATCGTGATGACGGCCGAGCCGGTGTTCGCCGCTGCGTTCGCGGTGGCACTGGGCAGTGACGTGCTGGGCTGGCGCATGGTGGTCGGCGGGGGCCTGATCCTGGCCGCGATGTATCTGGTCGAATTGATGCCGCGGCGCGGCGGCCGTACGGACGCATGGTCGGCCGAAGCGGTACATCACGAGGTGTAAGCAGATTCAGCTGCTACTGCGCGGCTGCAGGGCGACACGCACCAGGTAGACGATGATGATCGCGTTGCCCACCAGGGTGGCCAGCTTGAGCCAACCGAAGTGGTACAGCGTCTCGTACAGCTCCAGCGGGATCAGCGA
>DHXA01000200.1:0-507 GCA_002413455.1 Rhodanobacter sp. UBA5168
GTCGCGCACGCGGCTGGCGCCCACGCCAACGAACATCTCCACGAAATCGGAACCGGAGATGGCGAAGAACGGCACCTTGGCCTCGCCTGCAATGGCCTTGGCCAACAGAGTCTTGCCAGTGCCGGGCGGGCCCACCATCAGCACGCCGCGAGGAATCTTGCCGCCAAGTTTCTGGAAGCGGCCCGGATCGCGCAGGAATTCGACCAGCTCGCCGACCTCCTCCTTGGCTTCATCGCAACCGGCCACATCGCTGAAATTGACCTTGATCTGGTCCTCGCCCTGCAATTTGGCGCGCGACCGACCGAAACTCATTGCACCGCGACCGCCACCGCCAGACTGCATCTGGCGCATGAACCAGATGAACACGCCGACGATCAGCAGCACCGGCAACCAGCTCACCAGCAAGCCGATCAGCGAGAAACCCTCCGAGGGATCCTGCCGGACTTCGACACCCTTGTCCTGCATCTGCTTGACCACCGCATTGGTGGAAAAACCGAGCATCGGCGC
>DHXA01000200.1:767-4097 GCA_002413455.1 Rhodanobacter sp. UBA5168
CTGATCGTGGCGTTGGCGACGTTGCCGTTGTCCACACTCTGCACGAACGAACTGTAAGGCAGGTCGGAGGAGGCCGCGCCGCGCGGATTGAAGCTCTGGAACACGGTAAACAGGACCACCGCGATGATCACCCAGAGCAACACATTTTTCGCTGTTTCATTCATGCACGGTTCTCGCCCGGTGACACGGCGGAAGGCTTCAGCCCCACCGCCAGTGCGTACACCTCACGCGAACGCGCGCGGGAGGCCTTAGGTTTACGCATGGTCACGCGGGTGAAGTCCGCGCGCAAGCTGCGCAAATATTCATCAAAGCCGACGCCCTGAAACAACTTGATCAGGAACGAGCCGCCCGGTTTGAGCCACTGCCGACTGAAATCCAGCGCCAGATCGGCCAGAGCCATTGCACGGATCTGGTCGGCCAGCGCCACACCACTCATATTGGGGGCCAGATCGCACAGTACAAGATCCAGCCGATGACCCTCCAACCGGCCCTCCAACTCGCGCAGCACCGATGCCTCGCGGAAATCGCCCTGCAGAAAATCCACCCCGGCGATGCTCTGCATGGGCAGGATGTCCAGGGCAAACACCTTGCCGGTATCGCCCAGACGGTTGCGCACAAGCTGCGACCAGCTGCCAGGAGCCGCCCCGAGGTCGACCACATTGATGCCCGGCTTGAGCAGTCGGTCACGCTCGATCAATTCCTCCAGCTTGTATACCGCACGCGAGCGCAAACCCTCGGCCTGGGCTTTCTTCACATATTCGTCGTTGAAGTGTTCGCGCAGCCAGACTGCGCTGCTTTTGCTGCGGGCCATGTCGTCGAGGGTCACAGATTGGGGAACGGAAGGCTGCATGATACCCTTTGCCGTTCATTTACCGCGAATCGAGCGCCACCGCATGACCCTTTCCTCCTCGCAGACGCGTTACTTGCGCAGCCTCGCCCACGATCTGAGCCCCGTTGTGCTGCTTGGCAACAAAGGCGCCACCGAGGCCGTGGTGAAGGAACTGAACCAGGCGCTGGACATCCACGAACTGGTCAAGGTCAAGCTGTCCGGCGGCGACAAGGACGAGCGGCAGGCGCAAATCGACGTACTCACCGGCGGCACGCAGTCCGAGAAGATTCACCAGATCGGCCATGTCGTCGTCCTGTTCCGCCGCAACACTGACGAACCGAAAATCGCCCTGCCACGCTAAGGCTGCTGCGCCGGAGTGCCCTTAATGGATCTGTCGCTCGATCATTCCGAAGGCCATTTGCTCGTGCGACGCGTCGGCGGCCACACCGTCACTCTGATTGATCGCGAGCTCGCCGCCAGTTTTCTGCTGGCACCGGATCAGGTCGTCGAGAACTGGCCGGTCGATAGCGCCTCCATGCTGGAAGCCGGTCATGTCGATGCCTTGCTCGCATTGCAGCCTGAGCTGGTGATCCTGGGCACCGGCGAACGCCAGGCCTTTCCGGCAGCCGCCTTCATGGCCGGCTTCCTGCGCAAGGGCATCGGCATCGAGGTGATGGACAACGCCGCCGCTGCGCGCACCTACAACCTGTTGGCCAGTGAAGGTCGCCGCGTCGTCGCCGGATTCATCCTGCCTGCGGCATGACGCCGGAAACCACGTTCAACGTGGCGGCAGATAGCCCAACGGATCGACAGGATTGCCGTCCTTGCGGATCTGAAACTCCAGCTCGTTGCGCGTGGCTCCGGTGGAACCCATCTCGGCAATCTGCTGACCGGCACCGACTCGCTGACCTTCCTTGACCAGCCGCTTGCGGTTATGGCCGTAGGCGGAAAGGAAGCTTTCATTGTGCTTGATGATCACCAGCTCGCCATAACCGACCAGGCCGTTGCCGCTATACACCACGACCCCGTCCGCGGCAGCGCGCACCGGGTTGCCCGGCTTGCCGCCGATCTCGATGCCGGGAATCGCATCGCCACTCTGAAAGCGGCTGACCAGTGCGCCGTCAGCGGGCCAGCGCCAACTGACCCCGCTGACGGCGCGTGAAGCGCCGGCGGCGGCAGGAACCGGAGCCGGCGGTGGCACGGTGGCAGGCACCGGAGCGGGTACGCCTGCCACGGGCACCACGGATGTTGTGGCGGTCACGGCAGGTGAAACGGGCGGCGCCCGCATGGTTTTCGGCGGATTCGTCACCACCGTGCTGCCGACGGCGGCGGCAGATGTCGATGGGACCGGCACAGGTACGAATCCGGTTGCAGGCGTGGAAGCGGGTCGGCTCGGGGCAGCCGGGACAGCACTCGCCGATGGCGCCGAAACATGGACCGTCTGGGCAGTGACCGTGCGACCTGACGGCGACAAGATCAGCCGTTGGCCCGGCCAGATCGTGTACGGCGCGGCGATGCCGTTCCATTGCGCCAGATCGCGGAAGTCCACACCCTTGCGAAACGCGATCGAGTACAAGGTGTCGCTCTTCACCACTACGTAACTGCCGCCGGGAATCGGCGTACGAGGCGGCCTCACTGTGTGGCCAACCTGGTTGTAGCCCGGGTTGACGTTGCCGGCGGCCGGCTCCACCACGACCGAACTGCGCATGGTGCCGCAACCCGCCAGCAGGAGGGGCGCCACCAGTGCCGACAGCCAACGAAGATTTCGATCCATGCCCTGCAGCATACCGAGGCGGAATATGTTTTTCATGCGACAGCAGTCCCCTGGATGGCTGATCAACGTAACCAGAGCCACCACACCAGCAACAGAACCAGCACCACCAGCGCAATCCAGCCGATCCATTCGATGTACTTGTGCAGGACCCGTTCGGCGCGTTCGCCAAACAGCCGTATCAGCAAGGCCAGCAGCCATACCCGCTTGCCGCGACCCAACCCGATGCACACCAGGAACGGCAGGATCGGTACGCCGATGATGCCGCACGCCCAGGTGACAAACTTCATCGGAACCACGGGTTGCAGCGCCGCCAGTATCAGCACGCCGAACATGCCCCAGCGATGCTCCCGCATCTGTGCGCCGAGCGTTGCCACGCCCTGCTCGATCGGTGCCGACAGATGCAGGGTATCCAGCAGCGGCCGCAATGCGTGAAAGGCCCAGTGGCCCAGCGCATACCCGACCAGCGCGCCAAGCAACGAAAACAGCAGGCTGATGTTGGCAAAGAAAAAAGCCTTGTGCCGCTTGCCCAGCATCATCGGCGCCAGCATCACCTCCGGCGGAATCGGGAAGATGAACGCCTCCACGAAGCTCAACCCCGACAGGTAATACAGCGCCCTCGGTTCGCGCGCCCATACCAGTGCGCGCGCATAAAGTCCCCCGAACAGGCGCATCAACCGATCCCGCCGAGCAGAGGCACAAAGCTGACCGCGCCGAGCTCTTCCTGGAT
>DHXA01000200.1:4320-13684 GCA_002413455.1 Rhodanobacter sp. UBA5168
GAGGGAATGGTGTCGCCGGCGGCGGTGAGGATGATCGCATCGAACGGCGCCTCGTCCGGCCAGCCGAGCTTGCCATCGTCATAACGCGAACGCAGGTTGGTCAGGCCGAGCTGACGGAAGCGCCGCCGCGCCTGACGCAGCAACTCCTCGATGCGTTCCACCGTGAACACCTGCGGCACCAGGGCAGCCAGGATCGCCGCCTGATAACCGGAGCCCGTGCCGATCTCCAGTACCTTCTGCGGCATGCCCTGCTTCGCGTCGAAATGCTCAAGCAATGCCTCGGTCATGCGTGCCACCACCCACGGCTGCGAGATGGTCTGGCCGTGACCGATCGGCAACGCGGTGTTTTCGTAGGCGCGCGAATGCAGCGCCTGATCGATGAAGTGGTGCCGCGGCGTGTTGCGGATGACATCGATGACGCGTGGGTCACGAATGCCGCTGTCCTTCAGATTCGCCACCATGCGATCGCGCGCCCGTTGCGAGGTCATGCCCTCGCCCTTGAGGTCTGCCGGCGGCAAAGGATAGACATTCATCGCTCAGGCCGCCTCATCATTACTGACTTGGGCCGCAACCATGTCGTCGCTGAGCGCCTGCATCCAGCTGCTGACTTTTTCCAGCGCCTGGAACCGGGTCAAGTCGACATGGATGGGCGTCACCGAGACAAATCCGCGTCGCACCGCATCGAAATCGGTGCCAGGACCGGCATCGTCAACCTCGCCCGCCGGACCGATCCACCAGATCGGCCGGCCGCGCGGATCGGTTTGCGCAATGCATGGCGCGGAACGATGACGCCGACCCAGCCGGGTCACCTCGAAGCCTTCGATCTCGGTCCACGGCCGATCGGGCACGTTGACGTTGAGGATGGTATCGGCCGGCAGCGGATCGACCAGCAAACGTCGCATCAGCAACAGCACCGCCTTGGCGGCCGAGTCGTAATGCATGCCCTTGTGGTCTTGCGTCACCAGCGACACCGCGATCGCCGGCAAACCCAGGAAACGGCCTTCCATCGCCGCCGACACGGTGCCGGAATAGATCACGTCATCACCGAGATTCGCCGAATTGTTGATGCCTGACACCACGATATCCGGTTCATCCTCGAGCAGGCCGGCCAACGCCAGATGCACGCAATCGGTCGGCGTACCCGCCACCCGGTAGAAACCGTTGCCCATCGGCGACACGCGCAGCGGCGCGTCGAGGGTGAGCGAGTTGCTGGCACCGGAGCGATCGCGGTCGGGCGCCACCACCGTTACCTGCCCCACCGCGCCGAGACGCTCGGCAAGCACGCGAATACCCGGGGCATCCACGCCATCGTCGTTACTTACCAGAACTCGCATGATGCTCCGTCGAAAGCTGACTGCGGACGCGCCATCCATCATCCGACGGCGCTTGCTCGATATCCTGAAGTCTACCGGAGCGCTCCTCCGGTTTCACACGGAGGCGCGCCAATTCCGCGCATTCGCCCGAACCCTGCGCCGTTGGTTAGCATGGGCGGATGAAGCGCCGCACCCACGTCCCGATCAACGACGACGACAGCCGCCTGTTTCGCGAGGCGATCGGCGAGGTGCGTCCGCTCGATCCGGTACAACCGCCGCCCGCCGCCGCCAGGCCCGCGCCGCATCCGCACATGCTGGAGGCGGATGAAGCCGCCGTGCCGGGCGAATTGCTGGACACGGCTTTCGACCCGGCCTTGCTCGAAGTCGGTGAGGAGCTGAGTTACCTGCGCGACGGGTACCCGCCGAAGTTGCTGCGCCAGCTCAAGCGCGGCCAGTTCAGCGTGCAGGACGATATCGATCTGCATCAGATGAATGCCGCTGCGGCGCAGGCAAGCATCGTGCTGTTTCTGGCCGAGGCGAAACGCCATGGACTGCGCTGCGTCCGGATCGTGCATGGCAAGGGCCTGCGTTCGCGATCCGCCGGGCCGGTGCTGAAAGGCCTCACCGATCGCATGCTGCGCCGACGCGACGACGTGATCGCGTTTGCGTCGGCGCGGCCGGCGCTCGGCGGCACCGGTGCGGTGGTGGTCTTGTTGAAGGGTTGAGGCAAGTCGCGATAGTTAAGTTTGCAGTGCCAACTCGCGCACGACCACCGTGGCATAGGCACCAGCGGGAAGCTCGAAAGACAATTCCAGCGCGCCGTCATCGCACCAGCGCCACTTCAGGTCCTTCGGCATCAGTCGCAACGGGCGGCGCTCCTGATCCATGCGCGCCGCGGCCAGGCCGACAGCCAGATCGCCGTATACCGCGCCGATCTCGCGCTCCAGCGCGCTTGCTTCAGCCTGCGTCGGCGGCTCGCCCTGCCCCCACAACGGACCGGACGGGTGGATGTCCGCCCGTGCCAGCCGCTCGGCCAGCACGTCGGTGAACGGTTCCGGGCCAAACCAGGAGCGCGATCCGGCCAGCGACCAGATTTCGCCGTCCAGCGGCTTGTCCCAGGCGTCACGCTCGATCCGGGCTGCGAGCACGCTGTTGAATATCTGCGAGCGCGCTGCCGACAGCAGGAACGAGCGCTTGTCGCGTTCGACTCTTTGCCCGGCAAACATCGCCCGCGCCTGGGCCACGTTGCCACCTTCGCGGCCGAAACGCTGTTCGCCGTAATAGTTCGGCACGCCACGTGCGGCGATCTGCGCCAGCACCTGCTCGGCCGCTTCGCGATCGCCCTGCACTTCACGCAACACCAGCACGAAGCGGTTGCCGCGCAACGCACCGCGCTTGAGCTTGCGCGAATGCCGCGTCGCCGCCAGCACTTTTACCTCCGCATGCGGAAACGTCGACCAGTCCGGATCGGACTTGCCAGCCAGCTGCACCGAGAACGTCTGCCGGGTCACCGCATGACGATCCTTCATGCCCGCATAACCGACCGCGACCTGCGACACGCCGGCGAATTTCGCCAGCTCGCGCGCGACCCAGTCGGTATTCGCACCGCGTTTTTCCACCCATAGCAAAGCGTGCTCGCCGGCGCCTTCGGCGTCGTAACCAAGGATCTCCTCGACCACGAAGTCCTCCGGCGTGCTGCGCAATCGCGCCTTGAGCGGTGGCGGGCCGTAGGCCCACGGCAGCGGCGCCTGGGCAAATTCGGATTCGGACATGGCACTCCGCCGGTCGCACCGGCATTCAGAACAGTTGAAACCCAGGGCAGGCGTCACACCAGGAAGATGGTTGCCAGGCCAAGAAAGATGAAGAATCCGCCGCTGTCGGTCATGGCGGTGATCAGCACGCTCGAACCCAACGCCGGATCGCGGCCGAACTTCGTCATCAGCACCGGAATGCCAACGCCGGCAAAAGCCGCCAGCAGAAGGTTCAGCGTCATCGCCGCGGTCATCACCAGGCCGAGCGACACGCTGTCGTACAGCAGCCAGGCCACGATGCCGATCACGCCGCCCCACATCAACCCGTTGAGCAGCGATACGGTCAGCTCTTTGCGCCATAGCCGCTTGGCGCTCTCGGCGGTGATCTGGTTCAGCGCCAGTGCGCGCACGATCATGGTGATGGTCTGGTTGCCGGAGTTTCCGCCGATGCCGGCCACGATCGGCATCAGCGTGGCCAGCGCCACCAGCTTCTGGATCGAATCCTCGAACAGGCCGATCACGCGCGAAGCGACGAATGCAGTGACCAGATTGACCGCCAGCCACGACCAGCGGTTCTTCAGCGACGCCCATACCGAGGCGAAGATGTCTTCTTCCTCGCGCAGGCCGCCGCGGCTGAGTGCTTCGCTCTCGCCTTCCTCGCGGATCACGTCGACCATCGCGTCGATGGTGATGCGACCGATCAGGTGACCGCGCTCGTCGACCACCGGCGCCGTCACCAGGTCGTAGCGTTCGAACGCCTGCGCCACTTCGTAGGCGTCATCGGTGGGATGAAACGTGTTGACGTCCGGCGCCATCACCGCGCTGACCATCTTGTCCGGCGAATTGACCAGCAGCCAGTGCAGCGGCAGCACACCAGTGAGCAAATTGTCGTGGTTGATCACGAACAGCTTGTCGGTCTGCGCCGGCAGTTCGTCGAAGCGGCGCAGATAGCGCAGCACGACTTCCAGTCTCACATCCTCGCGGATGGTGACCATCTCGAAATCCATCAGCGCGCCAAGCTGATCGTCCTCATAGGACAACGCCGACTGCACCTGCTCGCGCTGCTGCGCATCCAGGCCGGCCATCAGCTCGGGCAGCATCGCGGTCGGCAGATCCTCGACCAGGTCGGCCAGCTCGTCGGCGTCCAGGGTCACGGCCGCAGCGAGAATCTCGTGGCGATCCATGTCCGCGATCAGCGATTCGCGCACCGCATCGGACACTTCGAGCAGGATCTCGCCGTCACGATCGGCCTTGACCAGCTGCCAGACGGCGAGACGGTCGTCCAGCGGCAGCGATTCGAGGATGAAGGCGATATCGGCCGGGTGCAGCTCGTCCAGTTGCTGGCGCAACTGCGCCTGGGACGCTGGCGACAGCAGATCGTCCTCGTGCCGTCGCAGCACCTCGACGATAGCCTCCAGCTGATCGTGCAGGCGGTTGGTGGCGCTGCGGGCCTCTACGTCGGTCACGCGCGCTCCAGCAGCACGCACGCCTGCGCGGCGATGCCCTCGCTACGACCGCAGAAGCCGAGCTTCTCGGTGGTCGTGGCCTTGACGCTGATGCGACCGATCTCGCTGTCAAGGTCGGCGGCCAGATTCTCGCGCATGGCCTGCTCATGCGGGCCGACCTTCGGCGCCTCGCAGATCACGGTGACATCGGCATTGCCCAGCATGTAGCCGTGCTGCGCCATCAGCATCGCCGCGTGGCGCAGGAACTGGCGGCTGTCGGCGCCGCGCCAGCGCGCATCCGATGGCGGGAAGTGCTGGCCGATATCGCCCAGCGCCAGCGCGCCGAAGATCGCATCGCACAGCGCATGGATCACCACATCGCCATCCGAATGCGACACCACGCCCCGGTGATGCGGCACGCGCACGCCGCCGATGACGACATGGTCGCCATCGCCGAATGCATGCACGTCGAAACCTTGTCCGATCCTCATGTCGATGTCCTCGCGAGCAGGAACTCGGCCAGCGTGAAATCCGCGGCCGTGGTCACCTTGATGTTGTCCTCGGCGCCTTCGACCAGCAGCGGCGCGAAACCGGCCTGTTCCATCGCCATCGCCTCGTCACTGACGTTCACCCCGCGCCGCGCCGCATCGCGCAGTGCCGCCGACAGTTGAGCACGCCGGAACATCTGTGGCGTGAAGGCACGCCAGCGCCGATCCCGTGGCTCGGTCGATTCGCTGCGGCCAGCGCTATCCGCTCGCTTGAGCGTATCGCGCAACGGGGCGCCCAGCAGACCACCGTCCGCCGCGCCGGCCAGCTCGATCAACTTGCCGATGTCCGCCAGCCGGACACATGGCCGCGCGGCGTCGTGCACCAGCACGAAATCCGCAGCACCCACCTCGTCCGGCAACGCATCAACGCCAGCCAGTACCGAATCGCTGCGCTCCATGCCACCGACCGCCGTGAGCACAGGTTTGCCGTTGAGCACGCGCGTACCAGGCCAGCGCGTATCCGTCGCGTCCAGGATCACCAGCAGGCCGGCAATGCGTGGGTGCGCGGCAAGGCGCTCGAGCGTGTGCTCGATCAACGGCCGTCCGGCCAACGGCAGGTACTGTTTGGGACAATCTCCGCCGACCCGTGTACCGCGCCCGGCCGCCGGCACCAGGCACCATACCGTTGGCATGCTCATGGCGAACCGGCGGGCGCAGGCGATGGCGGCGGCAACGCGCTACCCGCATGGGCCGGCTGCTCGACCACCTGATAGAACACTTCGCCCGGCTTGATCAGGCCCAGTTCGGTGCGCGCACGTGCCTCGACTGCCTGGTCACCGTGCTTGAGATCAAGCACATCGGCGCCGACGGCCTGATTGCGCCGCAGCAGCTTGGCGTTGTCGTCGGTCTGCTTCTTGACTGACACGCGCAGCGCATCCACCTCGCGCATGCTGCCATTGCCGGACCACAGCTTCAGCTGCAGTCCGATCAGGATCAGGATCAGAACCAGGGCGATCCAGCGCAGCATGGGCGGGCGACGGTTCCGCTCAGCCCGGCAGACGGGTCAGGTTGGGGAACGCATCCCGACCGGCGTAGCGTGCGGCGGCACCCAGCTGTTCCTCGACGCGCAGCAACTGGTTGTACTTAGCCACGCGATCGCTGCGGCACAGCGAGCCGGTCTTGATCTGCGTCGCCGTGGTGGCCACCGCGATGTCGGCGATGGTGGTGTCCTCAGTCTCGCCGGAACGGTGCGAGATCACCGCCGAGTACTTCGCCGCATCGGCCATCGCGATCGCTTCCAGCGTCTCGGACAGGGTACCGATCTGGTTCACCTTGATCAGGATCGAGTTGGCGATCTTCTTGTCGATGCCTTCGCGGAAGATCACCGGGTTGGTGACGAACAAGTCGTCACCGACCACCTGGATGCGATCGCCGATCGCCTCGGTGAGCAGCTTCCAGCCATCCCAGTCGCCCTCGGCCATGCCGTCCTCGATGCTGACGATCGGATACTGCTTCGACCAGCCGGCGAGCAGGTCGACGAACTCGGCCGAGCTGTACTGCTTGCCTTCGCCGGCGAGGTCGTACTTGCCGTTCTTGTAGAACTCCGAGCTGGCTGCGTCGAGGCCGAGCAGGATCTCGCTGCCGATCTTGTAGCCGGTTTTGTTGATCGCTTCGAGGATGGTGTCGATTGCTTCGACGTTGGAACGCAGGTTCGGTGCGAAACCGCCCTCGTCGCCCACCGACGTGCTCAGACCGCGGCCGTGCAGCACGCTCTTCAGTGCGTGGAAGATCTCCGCACCGGCGCGCAGCGCTTCGGCGAACGTCGGCAGGCCGACCGGCAAGATCATGAATTCCTGCACATCGACATTATTGTCGGCATGCGCGCCGCCGTTGATGATGTTCATCATCGGCACCGGCAACGCACCGGGCTTGCCGTTCGACAGGTACTGCCACAACGGCTCGCCGCGCGAAGCGGCCACCGCATGTGCCGCCGCCATCGAGACACCCAGCAGCGCATTCGCGCCGAGTTTGCCCTTGTTCGGAGTGCCATCCAGTGCAATGAGCTTCGCGTCCAGACCTTTCTGGTCGGCCGCATCGAAACCCTTCAACGCATCCGCAATCGTGGTGTTGACGTTCGCCACCGCGTTCCTCACACCCTTGCCGCCGTAACGCGACTTGTCGCCGTCGCGCAACTCGACCGCCTCACGTGAACCGGTGGAGGCACCGCTCGGCACCGCGGCGCGGCCGAAGCCGCCGCCGCCGGCGAGGGTAACTTCGGCTTCCAGCGTGGGGTTGCCGCGCGAGTCGAGGATTTCACGGGCGTGGATGCGGGTGATCAGAGTGCTCATGCGGTGTCCGTTGCTTGGTAGGGTTGCGAATGATGTGTTTCGACGGGTGCATCGCTGCCACGGTACTTCAGGAAATACCCTGCTCCAGAAAACCGTGCCGCTTGGTCACGGCGTCCAGCGCCATCAATGTTTCCAGCAGCGCTTCCATCTTGCCCAGCGGCCAGGCGTTCGGCCCATCGCTGAGGGCCTTGCTCGGATCCGGATGCGTCTCCGCGAACAGGCCGGCCACGCCCACCGCCACCGCCGCGCGTGCCAGCACCGGCACGAACTCGCGCTGGCCGCCCGAGGTGGCGCCCTGGCCGCCCGGCAGCTGCACTGAATGGGTGGCGTCAAACACCACCGGACAATTCGTATCACGCATCACGCTGAGCGAGCGCATGTCCGAGACGAGATTGTTGTAGCCGAAGCTGGCACCGCGCTCGCACACCATGATGTCGTCGTTGCCGACGGCCCTGGCCTTGGCGACCACATGCTTCATGTCCCATGGCGCCAGGAACTGGCCCTTCTTGATGTTCACCGGCCTGCCGGCGCGCGCCACTTTCTGGATGAAATCGGTCTGCCGGCACAGGAATGCCGGGGTCTGCAGCACGTCGACCACCGACGCCACTTCGTCCATCGGCGTGTATTCGTGCACGTCGGTGAGCAGCGGCACACCGACCTGGCGCTTCACTTCGGCGAGGATGCGCAACCCTTCTTCCATCCCCGGTCCGCGGAAACTGTCGCCCGAGGAGCGGTTCGCCTTGTCGAAGCTGGACTTGAAGATGAAGTGGATGCCGAGCCGGTCGGTGATTTCCTTCAGCGTGCCGGCCGTGTCGATCTGCAGCTGCTCCGACTCGACCACGCAGGGACCGGCGATCAGGAACAGCGGCTGGTCCAGTCCGACATCGAATCCGCAGAGTTTCATGCAACAGACTCCGTGGCAGCGAGTCGCTGAGCATCGCGCACGGCCTTGTATTCACGCGCCGCACGAATGAAGCCGCTGAACAACGGATGGCCGTCGCGCGGCGTCGAGGTGAATTCCGGGTGCGCCTGACAGGCGAGGAACCACGGGTGCTGTTGCTGCGGCAGTTCGATCATCTCCACCAGCAGGTCGTCCATCGACTTGCCGGAGATCACCAGGCCCAGGTCCTCGAACGACTGGCGATAGCGATTGTTGAATTCGTAGCGGTGACGGTGACGCTCGCGCACCACGTCCTGGCCGTACAGCTCGCGCGCCAGCGTGCCGGCCTTCAGGCGGCATTCCTGCGCACCGAGGCGCATGGTGCCGCCCATGTCGGAACGATCGCTGCGCTGTTCGACCTCGCCAGTGGCCGTGGTCCACTCGGTGATCAGGCCGATCACCGGGTCCGGCGTGTTGCGGTCGTTCTCGCTGGAGTCGGCACCCGCCAGCCCGGCGATATGACGGGCGAAATCGATCACCGCCGCATGCATGCCGTAGCAAATGCCAAAATACGGCACGCCGTGTTCGCGCGCGTATTTCGCTGCCAGGATCTTCCCCTCGAAGCCGCGCTTGCCGAAGCCGCCGGGGACCAGGATGGCGTCGACCTGACCCAGCACCTTGGCCGCGCCCTCGGCCTCGACCTGCTCGGAATCGACCCAGTTGAGATTGACCCGCGCCTGCTGCTTGATGCCACCGTGCCGCAGCGCTTCGCCCAGCGACTTGTAGGCATCCTTGTGTTCGACGTACTTGCCGACGATGGCTACGGTGACCTCGTCCTTCGGGTGCTCCATCGCGTCGACCGTGCGCTGCCAGCTGGACAGGTCGGCCGGGCCGGCGTCGAGCCCGAGGCGCTTGACCACGATGTCGTCCAGCCCCTGCGCGTGCAGCCACAGCGGCTGCTTGTAGATGATGTCCACGTCGGTGGCGCTGATCACCGCCTGCTCCGGCACATTGGTGAAAAGTGCGATCTTGCGGCGCTCGGCCTCCGGCAGGGGCTCTTCGCAGCGGCACAGCAGGATGTCCGGCTGGATACCGATCGAGCGCAGCTCTTTCACCGAATGCTGGGTCGGCTTGGTCTT
>DHXA01000200.1:13887-23681 GCA_002413455.1 Rhodanobacter sp. UBA5168
GTGCCGCCGATCTCCACCAGCGCCACGTCGAAACCGCGGGTGGCTTCATGGATGCAGTGCTTGATCTCGTCGGTGATGTGGGGGATCACCTGCACGGTGGCGCCCAGGTAATCGCCGCGGCGCTCCTTGCGGATCACCGCGTCGTAGATCTTGCCGGTGGTGATCGAATTCTTGCCGGTCAGGCGGGTGTGCACGAAGCGCTCGTAATGGCCGAGGTCGAGGTCGGTCTCCGCGCCGTCGTCGGTCACGTAGACCTCGCCGTGCTGGAAGGGACTCATCGTGCCCGGATCCACATTGATGTAGGGATCGAGCTTCATCATGGTGACCGAGAGTCCGCGCGCTTCGAGAATGGAAGCGAGCGACGCCGCAGCAATGCCCTTGCCAAGCGAGGACACCACACCGCCGGTGACGAAAATCAGGGGGGTCATGGAAAGCAGCCGTGCTGGAAATTAGGCATTTTAGCTGCAGAAGCGTCCCGCTGCGAGATGGCAACGGAGAATTCTCCTGCTTTGGTTCATTTCCGGGCTGCTCGAAGTCGTCCATCTGACTCGTGACTGCAGAGGGCCGGCGCTGCCCTCTGCTAGCATTTCCTTCCATGACCAACCCCATTCCCGCCCGTCTTGCCGCCCTGCGCGCGGTCATGCAACAGCACGGTGTCGCCGCCGTGCTCGTTCCCAGTGCCGATCCGCATCTGTCCGAATACCTGCCCGAACACTGGCAGGCACGCGCCTGGTTGTCCGGCTTCACCGGTTCGGCCGGCACCCTGATCGTCAGCCGTGAGCATGCCGGGCTGTGGACCGATTCGCGCTATTTCTCGCAGGCGGAACAGCAGCTAGCCGGCAGCGGCGTCACCCTGATGAAGCTGCGCGTGCCGCATGCGGCCGAGCACCTGGAGTGGCTGCAGCAGCATCTTCATCAGGGCGACGTGCTGTCCACCGCCGGCGACAGTCTGGCGCTGACCACCCAGCGCCAGATCGAGCGCCGGCTGACTGACAGCGGCGCCAGCCTGCGCACCGATCTGGACCTGCCCGGCGCGATCTGGGCGGACCGACCTGCGTTGCCGCAGGCGCCGGTGGTCGCCCACGACCCGGCCTACGCCAGCGTCACGCGGGCCGAGAAATTCAGCCGCCTGCGCAAGGCGATGCACAAACTGGGCGCGACCCATCATCTGCTGTCCAGCCTCGACGACATCGCCTGGCTGACCAACCTGCGTGGCAGTGACGTCGAGTGCAATCCGGTGTTCCTGGCCCATCTCCTGGTACAGGCGGACCGTCGCGCCACCTTGTTCGTCAACCGCGCCAAACTCGGTGATGCACTGGTAGCCGCGCTGGCTGCCGACGGCATCGCCATCGCCGATTACGCATCGATCACCTCGACCCTGCACGAACTCGGCGCCGCCGACCGCCTGCTGCTGGACAGCGGGCGGGTGGTCAGTTCCATCGCCGCGGCAATCGCGCCGGCGGTCCAGCGGATCGAGGCAGCCAACCCGAGCACCGCGTTCAAGGCGATCAAGAACCCCGCCGAGCTCGACCATATCCGCGAGGTGATGCGCCGCGATGGCGCCGCCCTGGTGCGCGGATTCCGCCGGCTGGAACAACGCCTTGCCGCCGGCATGACATTGACCGAGCTGGACGTCGACACCCTGCTGTACGAGGAGCGTTCGGCCCAGCCCGGCTACGTCGGTGAGAGTTTCGCCACCATCGCCGGCTACCAGGCGAACGGCGCTCTGCCGCACTACCGCGCCACGCCGGAATCGCACAGCACGCTGCAGGCCAAGGGCCTGCTGCTGATCGATTCGGGCGGTCAGTACCTGGGTGGCACCACCGACATCACCCGCGTGCTGGCGCTCGGCGAGACCACATCGGAACAACGGCGCGACGCGACGCTGGTGATGAAGAGCCTGATCGCGCTGTCCCGCGCACGTTTCCCCAAGGGCGCCAGTGGCCCGCAACTGGACGCGCTGGCGCGCGCGCCACTGTGGGCCAGTGGCATGGACTACGGCCACGGCACCGGCCATGGCGTGGGCTATTTCCTCAACGTGCACGAAGGTCCGCACAGCATCCGTGCGCCGGTCGCCGGTGGTGCGCTGGTGGCGCTTGAGCCCGGCATGATCAGCTCGATCGAGCCAGGCCTGTACAAGCCTGGCCGACACGGCATTCGCCACGAAAACCTGGCGGTAGTGGTCGAAGCCGAACAGACCGAGTTCGGCGAATTCCACGCATTCGAAACGCTCACGTTGTGCCCGTTCGACCGCCGCGCGCTGGAGCCAAGCCTGCTCAATCCGGAAGAGCGCGCCTGGCTCGACGACTACCACGCCAGTGTGCGCGCTGCACTCAGCCCGCTACTCGAAGACGCCGACCTGGAATGGTTGCACCGTCACTGCTCGCCGCTCTGAGCGGCAGCTCCCGTAACGACATCAGGTGCGTTTGGGAGGCACCAGCCTGAGCTTGGCCGGAATCGGCGGCTGGTTCGGGCATAGCAGGCGATGGATCTCGTCCGGTTTGAGCGGGTAGGAATACAAGTAGCCCTGGCCCTCCATGCAACCGGCGCGCAGAAGGAAGTCGTGCTGCGCCTCGGTTTCGATGCCTTCGGCGATCGTGGTCAACCCCAGGCTCTTGGCCATCGCCAGCATTGCCTCGGTGATGGCCGCGTCATTCGCGTCGCCCGGCAGGCCGGTGACGAAGGACCGATCGATCTTCAGATAGGCCACTGCCGGCAGCTTGAGGTAGGCCATCGAGGAGTAGCCGGTGCCGAAATCGTCGATGGCTACGGCGATGCCCAGCGCGTGCAGCGTCAGCATGGTGCGCTCGATATCGTCCCCGAGCTGCAGCATCGCACTCTCAGTAATCTCCAACAGCAACCGATCGGCGGACAACTGCCTAGATTGCAGGGCCCGGCTCACCCCGTCGACGAAAGCAGAATGTCCGAACCAGCGCGCGGAGATATTTACGGCGACCCGGATCGGTGGAACGCCAGCCAGATCCCAGGCCTGGATCTGCGCGCAGGTCGCCTGCATGACCCACTCGTCGATGCGCCGGATCAGTCCCAGGCCTTCCGCCACTGGAATGAATTCTGCGGGCAATATCTCGCCGCGCTCCGGATGTTGCCAACGCAGCAAGGCCTCGACCGCCACGATTCGTCCCGTGCGCAGCTCGATGCTGGGCTGGAATACCAGGTTGAACTCATTGCGTGTCAATGCCTGTCGCAGCTCGGTCGCCAGTTGCAGACGTTGGCGGGTGTCGGCATGCATCATCGGCGTATAGAAACGGAAAGCGTTGCGCTCTTCGGTCTTCGCTGCATACATGGCGGCGTCGGCATTCGCTATCAGCGTCGCCGCACTGTCCCCATCCAGCGGATAACCGGCCACCCCGATGCTGGCGCTGAGCACGATCTCGTAGTCGTCCACCAGCAACGGCTCAGACAGCGTGGCCAGCAAGCGGCTGACGACTGCGCGGGCGTCCTCGCGCAGGATCAGCCGCGGAATCAGCACGGTGAACTCGTCGCCGCCGATGCGCCCGGCCACGTCGCCCTCGGACAGTTGCCGACGGATGCGTTCACCCACCTTGATCAGCAGGCGATCGCCGATCGCATGGCTATAACTGTCGTTGACAATCTTGAACGCATCCAGGTCGATGAACAGCACGACTACCGCCAGGCGTTCGCGCTCGGCAACAGCAAGCGCCTCGGTACAGTACCGCTCGAACTCCGCACGGTTGACCAGGCCAGTCAGCGGGTCATGCCGCGCCAGATGTTCCAGACGCCGCTGGTTGGCTTTCGCCTCGTGGATGTCGGTGAACACCGCGACGTAGTAGACCACCTGATTGTCCGCATTGCGGATCGCGCTGATACTCAGCTGTTCGGGATAGCTGCTGCCATCGCTGCGGGTGTTCTGCACCTCCCCCAGCCAGTTGTGGCCGGCTGCAACGTCATCCCAGATCGACTGCGGCAAGGGGCCGCCGTCGGGCAGACGGCGGGTTTCGTCCAGCCGTTTGCCTTGCAGCGCGCGCATGGTGAAGCCGGTGAGGTCCGTATGCGCCGCATTGGTCGAGATCACGCGGCGAGCGGCGTCGGCGATGATCACGCCCTCGGCGATGCTGGCCAGCGCCTCGGCGGCAACCCGGCGCTCCTGTTCCATCGCCACCCGTTCGGAAATGTCGCGGATGATCGCCTGGCGCACTGGCTTGCTGCCCCAGTTGACGAGGCTGGATTGCGTCTCCACCGGCCGCGTGCCACCGTTTGCGCCCAGCAGGGCGTTGGTGGCGGCCCGGCCGGCCTGCTGCCCGGACAGCGACTGCACGAACAGGTGCACAAAACGGTCGCCAACCAGGCTATCCACATCCCGCCCGGTCCATGCCGATGCCGTGCGATTGACGTCCAGTATGCGCCCGCTGGCTTCATCGACCATCACGATGGCATCGGCAGCGCTGTCGAACAGCAGGCGGTAACGCTCTTCGGTACCACGGACGCTGGCTAGAATCCGGCGCGCCATGCCTAGCCATAACAAGGCAGCGATGGCAGATGCCGCCAGCACGCCGCCAAAAAGCACCTGGCCGATCCAGACGGCACCATCGGCAACCGCGCGCGAAAACAGTTTGCTGCGCGGCTCGATGTAGCTGTTGATGGCAGCGATGCGTTCACGCTGCCGGGCGATCTCGGTGTCGTTGATTCCACCCGTGGCGTAGCCCGCCTTCAGGGAGGTCGCTATGGAGTCGAGTTCTACGATGGAACTGTCGGTGGAACGCCATGCCTGCAATGCATCGCGCATGTAGGGTGCATCGGCGAAATGGCGCAGGATGAAGATCACGCCCGGGATCGCTATCGTGACCGTCCTGCTCCGACGCAGTGCGCCTGCCACCGCGTCGTAATCGTAGTTGCCCGAGGCAGTCTGCTCGCGCACCCAATGGTCGGCCATCAGCAAATCGTAGTTGAGCTTGTAATTGGCCAGATCCGCCGCATTGCCATTGGTCGCGTAGGCATCCAGAGCGATCACGGTCTGCTTCTGTGCCTTGGACCAGATGCTCTCGCCGTTGAGAAACCCGGCGAGAGCGGTTTGAACCTGCAACGCTCCCCAAGTCAATGCCAGGATCAGCCCGACCATCCCCACCAACGCATATGCCAGGGGCATCAAGCGTCGTGACAACGGCCGTTGCAAAGTGATCGCGGAAGTGCGCATTGCTTCCCTTGTTTCGCTATGGGCGAATCAACGTCTGGGCATTGCATTAATGCGCAACCGGTTCCTTCAGGCGGCTGCGCTGCTCAGCACCTCCAACAAACGGTGCGGCTCGACACAGCGATCAGCAAGAATCCGCATGCTGGTATAGCTGCGCTTGATGCACTCACCAATATGAGCTACTTCATCGGCCGCAGGCTCCGTTCCCATTATTGTACAGACTATCTCCAATGCTTCCCAAGGATGTGTGTCGTCGTACGCGGCGTGAAGCTGAAGCCAACGCAAGGTTCCTGCTCTGATCTTGGAGGGGAAGCTTTCAGCGTAGCGCTTGCTCTCGAATATCAGTTGCGACCATTCGCCAGTTGCCCCCTCGACTGCATAGTTGGTAGCGGCGATGCTTGCGGCAAGTGTGTCACGGCCACTGACGTCCTCGCACCAGTTGGCGAGGACCTCGGTGCCACGCGGCGGAACCCCTTGCAGCAATTCCTCACGGGGGATGCCCGCCCCCTCTGCCCAGTTGAGCCAGTATTCGGCATGATTCTGCTCCACACGGATGTTGCGAACCAGCCAGCGGCGCGCAAGATTGTCGCCGGGACTACGGCCGAAGCGCGTTTTCAACAAGCTCTTCGCCATATAGGCAGGAAAGCGCTCGATCACCGGCCAGATCCCCACCATGAAATTGGCGGTGCCAGACCTGCCGAGCGTTCCATCACTCATCCTCTCCCATAGAGGATGGGTCACTACGCTCTTCTTGGTGCTTTCACAATCGGCGACCATGTCCTGGGCCCATTGGGGGTAGCTGGTCAGTTCGGTCAGGGGGCCGGTGCGTTCGAAACGAGTATTCATGGATTTCTCCTCAGAGTTGCACGGTTGGTTGCTGCTTCGATTTGCCCATACAGGAGAAGCCTGTATGGGCCGTACTCCGGCATCGCCTTGCGATGCCGAAAACTCTGAACTGCAGGTCGCAGACATGCCACCTGCGACACCCCGGCGCGCACTGCGTGGACAGCGCCGGCAGCATTCGTCGCGCGTACCGTGGGTGGCCAATCTCTGTTCGTTCCCCGCGCAGCGTAACCCTGCCGCAGCAGTGGGATGAACGGCAGCCCCACCTTCCTGGGTTGAAATGGCCGCGGTCTCGTTGCCGCCAAAAGCATGTGTGCGTCACGCTCGTGCCCACAACATCGCCGCACGCGGGAGACCCGGCGCTGTCGCCATGGTGGTGGCGCACCATGCTGATCGTGATGGTGCTGAGCTTTGCCGGTTTGACCACGATCCCTCGCCTGCCGCAATGCGCCACCGATTCCGATGCAGGTGCTTGACGCGCAGGGCACCCGCCTGTTCATCAGCGACGACCTCGACGGTGAACAGGCTGTGTTCTTCGGACCGCGGGCTGATGAACAACGGCAGTGCCTGGGGTCAGGGTGTCTATCCCGGGCCTGACTGGCTCAGCCTAGGCTCTGAACCGCAATTGGGGAGGATACCGCCGCGCCCATGGTCCGACATCACTGCCATCAGCCGCTGGCCACGTCGGCGTCGGGTACGGTGCTGCCTCTCGATGACATGGCGGCAGCCGCTTTCACATGCTCGAATGGATGTGCCCCGACGATCTAGGCGCTCAGACGAATGTATCGCTGACGACGTCAAGCCGGGCAAGCTCACCCCGTTCCCGCAGGCGGTCAAGTTGAAGGACGGTGAGGTCGTGGTGTTTCGTGGGTCGTCTGCGCCTCGCGCCGCGATCGGGATCGCATCAACGAGCGGGTGAGGGCCGACCCGCGGCTCGCCGCCATGAAGGGTCCGAGATCATTGCCGTTCGACGGCAAGCGAAGGACCTCCGGCGGCGTCAGGACGCTCGTCGCGCTGTAGTGCAAGCGGCGGCTGACTGTGGATGGATCATCGGCCAAGCGCGCTGATATCCGCCGCTTCCAGCACCGCCTTCGGCGCGCCCTGCCGCGCGACGGCCAGCATCGCGCGACCAACGATCTCGGTGCTCAGTACGGTGTCCGGTAGCAGCAGGCGCAACAGCGGCAGCAACGGCCGGCTCAGCGCATAGAACCAGCGATACGAGCCGGTCTTCGATCGAATGCCGTGCAGCGGCTGGATGATGCCGGGGCGGAATATGTACACCGCCTTGAACGGCAAACGCTGCAACGCGTTTTCGAGTCGCCCGCGCACGCGTGCCCACATGGTCTTGCTGGTTTCGGTGCTGTCTGCGCCGGCACCGGACACATAGACGAAGGTCATCTGCGGATTCAGGTGCGCCAGTACCTGCGCCGCCGCCAGCGTGAGGTCATGCGTCAGCCGTGTGTACAGCGCCTCGTCCATGCCGGACGAGGTCACCCCAATGCAGAAGAAGCAGGCGTCGAAGTTTTCGAGGTCGGCTTCGATGCTGGAGCAATCGAACAGATCATGCCGCACCAGCTCCCTGAGCTTCGGATGCCGCTGGCCGGTCGCAGTGCGGCCGACCGTCTGCACCAGCGTCACGTCATCGGCCAGCAGACATTCGCGCAATGCGCCCCCGCCGACCATGCCGGCAGCACCAAAGATCACGATCTTCATGAGCTCGTTTCCCGGGCGGCATTCGGAATCATGCTGCGCCCTGACCGGCAGCCATGTCAGCCAGTTTGGCGACGGTGTTCATGTTGCGCGCCGTACCCGACTTTGCCGCAGGGATCTTCAGCCGCGAATCGGCCATGCCATCATCGTAATGCACGAAGATTTCGCGCCGCCCCAGGGCAAGCCGCTCGCCTTTCGCGCCGATGACATCCTGCAAGGCCGTTGCTGGTGGCGCTGCGTCCAGGAAGATCGCCACCGTGCGGTTGGCTGCCGCTTCCGGGAAAGGGTTGGCCGCCAGCACCGCAGCCATTTCGGCGGCGGTGCGCACCATTACGCCGACGGGCTTTCCCGCGTAATCCTGCAGCCGTTGTTCGAGCGCCTTCTTCACGGCCTTTTCGGCCAGCTTGCTGGTGAACACCACATTGCCGCTGGCAATGTACGTGCACGCGTCCGCAAAGCCCGCCGCCACGCACAGCGCCTTGAGCTCGCTCATCGGCAGCTTGCCGGTGCCACCCACGTTGACGGCTCGCAACAGCGCCACATAACTGGTCATGAGGTCATCGCCGCGCATCGGAAAGCCGTCAGTCTCATCGTCGCTGCCGGTTTGTTCAAGTGCATGCTCACCTGCACCATTCTGCGGGCCGATTGTCACCGCTGGTCGCCATCTACGCCGTAACCATGGAGGGCGACGCGTGACGCGGCTTGCGATTCAGCGGCGGGGAACCTGCGCCGGCCTGGACGGGAGGCTCGATCAGCTGTTCGATACCATGAAAATCGAAGTCGGTGCCAGGGCTCAAACACCGTGCCGAAATGCCCGGAACACAGGGCGGCCCGCCTATCAGCCAGCCACTCCGAACAGCATGCCGACACCGGCAGTGATCGCCATCGCCAACGCGCCCCAGAACGTGATGCGCATGGCACCCACCCCCACCTTCGCGCCACCGGTTCGTGCCGCCAGCGCACCCAGCGCGGCAAGAGACACCAGCGAAGTGGCGAACACCAGCGGCAACAAGGCCGCCGCCGGGGCCAGCGCCACCACCACCAGCGGCAGTGCGGAGCCCACCGCAAAACTCAATGCTGACGCCCCGGCAGCCTGCAGCGGCCTTGCCTTGAACGCCTCGGTGATACCCAGCTCGTCGCGCGCGTGGGCGTCGAGCGCATCGTGCGCCATCAGCTGATCGGCCACCTGCCTGGCCAGCGGTGGATCAAGCCCGCGACCCACGTAGATCGCAGCCAGTTCCTTGTGCTCGCCTTCCACATCGGTCTGCAGTTCATGATGTTCGCGTTCCAGCTCGGCGCGCTCGCTGTCGGCCTGCGAGTGCACCGACACATACTCGCCGGCGGCCATCGACATGGAACCGGCCACCAGCCCGGCAATGCCGGCGATCAGGACGTTCTGGCCGGTGGCATGCGCCGCCGCCACTCCCATCACCAGGCTGGCAGTGGAGACGATGCCGTCGTTCGCGCCCAGCACGGCAGCGCGCAACCAGGCCACGCGGCTCGTGCGGTGTCTTTCGTGGTGACGTCGGTGCACGTGGGCAATCTCCGCAGGGACAGGTGATCAGGATGAACCTCGGTCGAGCGGCTGCGCTCACAGCATCCGCTTCAGCGTGTCGTCGCGCTGGCTGAAGTGGTGCCACAGCGCAGCAAGGATGTGCAGCCCGATCACATAGTAGAAGATCGTGCCAAGGGTGCCGTGGATGTCTTCGAGCTGATGCGACAGCGCGCGATTGGCCACGTCGACGAACGAAGGCAGCAAGGTCACTCCAAACAGCGTCACTGCCTTGCCGCCCACCTGCAGCGTGATGATGCCGAGGATCGGCTGGACCAGCAGAAAGAGGTACAGCGCCACATGGGTGACGTGGCCGAGCAAGTCGGTCCAGCGCGGCGGCGGTGGCGCGATCGGTGGGCGCCCGTTGCGCAACCGCAGCAGCAGACGCGGCACCACCAGCAGCAACACGGCCAGACCCGCCGTGAAGTGGGAGGCCAGCACGTTGGCGCGCGTTGCGCTGCCCCTGGGGAAAAGCTCGAACAGATTGATGAAGACGTAAGCAAGCAGCACCAGCAGGAA
>DHXA01000116.1:0-4050 GCA_002413455.1 Rhodanobacter sp. UBA5168
ATGGATCGTCTGGTCGCCGTGGGAGGAGCTCGATCCGGCGCTCAAGCGCAGCTACAGCGGCCCGGCGGGCGGTCCGGGCGCCGTCTACGAATGGCAGGGCAACAGCAAGGTCGGCCAGGGCCGCATGGAAATCCTGGCGTCGTCGCCCACCACCACAACGATCAAGCTGGATTTCATCAAGCCGTTCGAGGCGCACAACATCGCCGATTTCACCCTGGTGCCGCAGGGCGATTCGACCACGATCACCTGGGCGATGCATGGTCCGAATTCTTATCTGGCGAAGCTCATGCACCTGTTCTTCAACATGGACAAGCTGGTCGGCGGCGACTTCGCGCGCGGGCTTGCCAACCTGAAGGCGGCGGCCGAGCAACACTGATCCGCTCTTGCGCCGGCGGGAGGCAGATGGTGTGATCGGTCGCCATGACCACGACCGACACCCACCGCGCCATCGACGCCGTCTGGCGGATCGAATCGGCCCGACTTATCGCCGGCCTCGCACGCATGGTGCGCGACGTGGGTCTGGCCGAGGAGCTGGCGCAGGACGCGCTGGTTGTTGCGCTGGAACAGTGGCCGCAGTCGGGCGTGCCGGACAATCCCGGCGCCTGGTTGATGACCACCGCCAAGCGCCGTGCGATCGATCGCCTGCGCCGCAGCAAGCTGCTCGCGCGCAAGCACGTGGAATTGATGTACGAGCTCGAGAGCGAGCAGGAACAGGCCGTGTCCCAAGTGGAGGCAGCTCTGGACGATCCGATCGGCGACGATCTGCTGCGCCTGATGTTCACTGCCTGTCATCCGGTGTTGTCGGTCGAGGCGCGCGTGGCGCTCACGCTGCGGCTGCTCGGGGGCCTGACCACCGAGGAGATCGCGCGCGCCTTTCTGGTGCCGGAGCCGACGATCGCGCAGCGCATCGTGCGCGCCAAGCGCAGCCTGGCCAAGGCCGAGGTGCCGTTCGAGGTGCCGCGCGCCGAGGAGCTGGCGGCGCGCCTGTCCTCGGTGCTCGAGGTGATCTATCTCGTGTTCAACGAGGGCTATTCCGCGACGGCCGGTGGCGACTGGATGCGGCCGACGCTATGCGAGGAGGCGCTGCGACTCGGCCGCGTGCTGGCCGGGCTCGCGCCGCGCGAGCCGGAAGTGCACGGCCTGGTCGCGCTGATGGAAATCCAGGCCTCGCGTTCGCGCGCCCGCGTCAATGGCAAGGGCGAACCGATCCTGCTGCTCGAGCAGAACCGGGCGCACTGGGATCGCCTGCTGATCCGTCGCGGGCTGGTGGCGCTCGACCACGCCGAGAAGCTCGGCGGCGCGTTCGGCCCCTATGCGTTGCAGGCAGCCATTGCTGCCTGCCATGCGCGTGCGCTGACGGCGGAGCAGACCGACTGGCCGCGCATCGCCACGCTGTACGGCACGCTCGCGCAGGTGATGCCGTCACCCATCGTCGAGTTGAACCGTGCAGTGGCCGTATCGATGGCATCCGGCCCCGCCGCCGGACTCGAACTCGTCGATGCGCTGATTGGCGAGCCGGCACTGGCGAACTACCACCTGCTGCCGACCGTGCGCGGCGACCTGCTGGCCAAGCTCGATCGCCTCGATGAGGCCCGCGCGGAATTTCAGCGCGCCAGCGCGCTCACGCAGAACCTGCGGGAGCGTGAACTTCTGCAGGAACGTGCACGGGCCTGTGCGGATCGCAGTGATCCCACTGCGTCGTGATCGGCGCGGCATCCGGGGCGGGGCGGTCAAGCCCTTGATCTTCGGGGAGTTGAAGGCGGCCTTTCCGACAACACTTCATTTTCACCACAAAAGGTGAAAATATGGCGGCATGAGCCTGCAACTGACCACCCGCCAATCCAACATCCTGGACTTCATCCGTGACCGCCTCGAACACGCCGGGCAGGCGCCGACGCTGGAGGAGATCGGGCAGGCGATGGGCCTGGCCAACGTCAGTGCGGTGCTGAAGCACGTCCGTTCGCTGGAGGCCAAAGGGCGATTGCTGATCGAGCCGAACCGTTCGCGCGGCATCCGGCTGGTGACCACGCTGGATCCGGCCGATGCCGACACCATGGAGCTGCCGCTGGTCGGCCGCATCGCGGCAGGTGAGCCGCTGTTTTCCGACTCGCGGGTCGAACGCACCTTGCGCGTGTCGCGCTGGCTGTTTCCGCTGAAGCCGGATTACCTGGTACGCGTGATCGGTGATTCGATGCGCGACGAAGGCATCCTCGACCAGGACATCGTGGGCGTGCATGCCACACCGGTGGCCCGTCACGGCCAGGTGGTGGCGGCGCGGGTGGGTGGCGACCGCTTCACCATCAAGCGGCTGTACTGGCAGGGCGACGTGATCCGGTTGTTGCCGAACAGTCCGGGTTATCAGCCGATCGACCCGGATCCCAGCGACGACTTCGCCATCGAAGGCCTGTTTGCCGGTTTGCTGAGGGGCGGCTGATGGGCGCCGTGGTCGCCTTGTCGGGCATGCTCGATGCGCGGCAGATCTGGCGCGGCCGGGCCATGCCCGTACCGGCTGGCGAGCAGCCGACCGGGTGGGCTGCGCTGGATGCATCGCTTCCCGCGGGCGGCTGGCCGGATGCCTCGCTTTCCGAAATCCTGCTGCCGGTCGATGGCGTGGGCGAGCTTCGCCTGCTGTTGCCCACGCTGGCGCGCCTGAGCCGGGGCAGGCGCCCGGTGGTCATCGTGGCGCCACCGTATGCACCCTGCGTGGCCGGCTGGCAGCAGCACGGCGTCGACATGCGAAGGGTGGATATCGTGACGGCACCGGATGCCGAAGTGTTGTGGGCCACCGAGCAATGCCTGCGCTCGGGCAGTTGCGCCGCCGTGCTGGCATGGCCACGCCAGGCGGACGACCGCGCGCTGCGCCGCTTGCAGGTGGCGGCCGACACGGGCAGGGCGCTGGCGTTTGCGTTCCGCGATCGTCGGCATCTTTCGTGTGCCTCGCCGGCGGCCTTGCGGCTGGAGATCGAAACCGCACCACGCGCCCAGGTATGGGTGCGCAAGTGTCGCGGCGGTGCCGTGCCGGCGCAGCCTTTCGCGCTTTCCCGTTCCCTGCATTGATGGCCGGCGATCATGTTGTGGGCCTGTGTTTTGCTGCCGCATCTGGCACTGGATGGCATCCTCCGCCGTCGGGCGACTGACGACCCGCTGGTGCTGGTGGACGGCGCCGTCAATGCACGCAGCATCGTGGCGGTCAATGCCTCGGCGCGTGACGCGGGCCTGCGGGTCGGCCAGCGCCTGACCGCCGCCCATGGGTTGCTCGCGCGGTTCGATGCGCTGCCCTACGACCCGCAGGCGGCCGATCGCTGGCAGCGATTCCTGGCGGCGGTGGCGTACCGCTACAGCTCCGAGGTGAGCCTGCTGCCGCATGCGATCGTGCTGGAGGCAAGCCGCAGCCTCGGCCTGTTCGGTCCATGGCCGCGCTTCGAATCCATGCTGCGTGCCGACTTCGCCGCGCTGGGTTTTCGTCACCGCATTGCGGTCGCGCCCACGCCGCATGCGGCCTGGGTATTGGCCGGCATCGAGGATGGCCGGGCAGTGTTGGCGCCCGACGGTCTGCATCCTGCGCTGCAGGCCGTGCCGATGCGCAAGAGCCGCTTGCCGGCGGCTTCGATCGAGGCGCTGTCCGGCATGGGCATCCGCACGCTGGGGCAGTTGCTGAAGTTGCCGCGCGACGGCTTGCGCCGGCGTTTCGGGAATGAACTGCTGCAGATGATCGACCGCCTGCTCGGCGAGATACCCGCCGGGCTCGCTACCTATCGTCCACCGGATGTATTCGATCTGCGGATCGAACTGAGCCATGAAGTGGAAAACATCGCCGCGCTGGTGTTTCCGCTGCGTCGCATGACCGGCGACCTGGCCGCCTATCTGGCGGGCCGGGACGGTGGCGTGCAGCGGTTCCTGCTGCGGCTGGAGCATCNNTACCTATCGTCCACCGGATGCATTCGATCTGCGGATCGAACTGAGCCATGAAGTGGAAAACATCGCCGCGCTGGTGTTTCCGCTGCGTCGCATGACCGGCGACCTCGCCGCCTACCTGGCGGGCCGGGACGG
>DHXA01000116.1:4290-5895 GCA_002413455.1 Rhodanobacter sp. UBA5168
CTGCTGTCGCCCGAGCGCGACGCCGGCATGCTGTTCGAACTGGCACGCGGCCGGCTGGAGCAGGTGCAACTGCCTGAGCCCGTGCTGGCCATGCGACTGATCGCGCGCGATCTGCCGGGCTTCGTGCCGGCCGGCCGCGACCTGTTCGACGAACGGCCGGCCAACGCGCTGCCGATCGAACAGTTGCGCGAACGACTGCGGGCGCGGCTCGGCGATCGCGCCGTCTACCGGTTGGGCGGCACCACCGATCCGCGCCCCGAACGCGCGCAGGCGGTCTCCGAATCCGGCGCCGCATATCACGAGCCGCATCCGCGACCGACCTGGTTGCTGGGCCGTCCGATACCTCTGCGCGGAGCGCCACCGCGCATCCTGGCCGGTCCCGAACGACTGGAAACCGGTTGGTGGGATGGCGCCGAAGCGTGCCGCGACTACTACGTGATCGAGACCTCGCTGGGGCAGCATGCGTGGGCGTTCTGTCAGCCCGGCGAACAGAGCGGCTGGATGCTGCAGGGCTGGTTCGCATGAGCCTGCTTGTATGAGTTCGTACGCTGAACTGCACTGCCTGTCCGACTTCTCCTTCGGTCGCGGCGCATCGAACGCGGGCGAATTGTTCGAGCGTGCCAGGGCCTGCGGCTACAGCGCGCTGGCGATCACCGACGAATGCTCGCTGGCCGGCATCGTGCGCGCATATCAGGCATCGCAAGAGATCGGATTGAAACTGATCGTCGGCGCCGAGTTCCAGCTCGACGATGGCCCGAAGCTGGTGCTGCTGTGCGAGAACCGGCAGGGCTACACCGAGCTGTGCAAGTTGATCACGCGCGGGCGTCGGGCTTCGGAAAAAGGAACCTACCGGCTCACCTGTGCGGACCTGCAGGGCGGCCTTCCGGGGACGCTGGCCTTGTGGATGCCAGGGCTGCAACCTGACATCGCGCAAGGCCGCTGGATGCGCGCCACCTTCGGCGATCGCGCGTGGCTGGCGGTGGAACTGCATCGCGGGCCCGACGATGCCGCGCGCCTGCGTGAGCTCCAAGCGACAGGGCGTGCGCTGGATCTTCCGCTGGTGGCCAGCGGCGACGTGCACATGCACGTGCGCCGTCGCCTGGCCCTGCAGCACACGCTCACCGCGATCCGCCATCGCGTACCGATCGCCGAGGCGGGCGCATTGATCTTCCGCAATGGCGAACGGCATCTGCGCCGGCGCGATGTACTGGCCGCCATCTATCCCGAGGCCCTGCTGCAGGAAAGCGTGCGCATCGCCGAACGCTGCACGTTCCAGATGGGCGAACTCAAGTACAGCTATCCGTTGGAACTGGTGCCCGAAGAGCACACACCCACCAGCTGGTTGCGCCAACTCGCCGAAGAAGGCATCCGATGGCGCTGGCCACATGGTGTCAGCGACAAGGTGCGCAAGCTGATCGACGACGAACTGGGGCTGATCGCTTTGAAGGAATACGAAGCTTTCTTCCTCACCGTGCACGACATCGTCCGCTTCGCGCGCAGCGAGGGCATCCTCTGCCAGGGCCGTGGCTCGGCCGCCAACTCCGCCGTGTGCTTCGCGCTGGGCGTGACCGAGGTGGATCCGGAAATCAACAACCTGCTGGTGGC
>DHXA01000116.1:6183-6815 GCA_002413455.1 Rhodanobacter sp. UBA5168
CGCAGCGCGGTGCGCGACGTGGCCAAGGCGCTCGGCCTTCCGCTGGACCAGGTCGACCAGCTCAGCGATGTCTTCGCGCGCGGTTGGGGCGACAGCAGCGCCGATGAGCGATTGCGCGAACAGGGCTTCGATCCGGACAGCCCGATCATCCGCCGCGTGCTGAAGCTGACCCATGAACTGCTCGGCATGCCGCGGCACCTGTCGCAGCACGTCGGCGGTTTCGTGATTTCCAGCGTGCCCTTGCATGAGATGGTGCCGGTGGAAAACGCGGCGATGCCGGATCGCACGATCATCCAGTGGGACAAGGACGACCTGGACACCATGCGCATGCTGAAAGTCGATTGCCTGGCGCTGGGCATGCTGACCTGCCTGCGCAAATGTTTCGGCTTGCTGGCCAGCGAACATGGTGTCGTCAAGACGATCGCGACGATCGAGCCGGACGACGCTGAGACCTACCAGTTGATCCAGCGTGCCGACACCGTCGGCGTGTTCCAGATCGAAAGCCGTGCGCAAATGGCGATGCTGCCGCGGCATCGGCCGGCGAATTTCTACGACCTGGTGATCCAGGTGGCGATCGTGCGGCCCGGCCCGATCCAGGGCGACATGGTGCATCCGTACCTGCGGCGCCGGAA
>DHXA01000116.1:7102-7671 GCA_002413455.1 Rhodanobacter sp. UBA5168
CCGTCGCAGGCTTTCAAGGACGTACTGGAACGCACGCTCGGCGTCCCGCTGTTCCAGGAGCAGGTGATGAAGCTGGCCATGGTGGCCGCCGACTTCACTGCCGGCGAGGCCGACAAATTGCGCCGCTCGATGGCTGCGTGGAAGCGGCATGGCGGGCTGGAGCCGCATCGCGACAAACTGATGCAGGGCATGTTGGATAACGGCTACACGGTGGACTTCGCGGCGCGCATCTTCGAGCAGATCAAGGGCTTCGGTTCCTACGGTTTTCCCGAGTCGCACGCGGCCAGCTTCGCCAACCTCGTCTACGCCTCGTGCTGGCTGAAATGCCATCACCCGGCCGCGTTCGCCTGCGCGCTGCTCAACTCGCAGCCGATGGGTTTCTACGCGCCGAGCCAGATCGTGCAGGACGTGCGGCATCGCGTGAGCGTGCTTCCCGTCGATGTGCGTTTCAGCGACTGGGACTGCGCGCTGGAATCCCACGCGCACGATCGGCACGCCATCCGGCTGGGCCTGCGCATGGTGCGCGGATTTTCCGAAACCGCGGCGCTACGCCTGATGGCGGCGCGCAG
>DHXA01000116.1:7927-9341 GCA_002413455.1 Rhodanobacter sp. UBA5168
GAGGCGCAGCTGCCGTTGTTCGGCATGGACAGTCCGGCCGAACAGGCCGTCGCGCTGCCGCTGCCCACGCAGGCCGAGGACACGCTGGCGGACTACGCGCGGCTCGGGTTGAGTCTTGGACCGCATCCGCTGCAGCAGATCCGGAGCAAGCTGCGCGCAGCGCACTGCATCGACGCAAAAACGCTGCGCACCCGACCGCACAACAGCCGCGTGCGGGTGGCTGGCCTGGTGACCTCGCGCCAGCAGCCGCAGACGGCCAGCGGCATCATCTTCGTGACCCTCGAGGACGAACACGGTCTGGTCAACGTGGTGGTGTGGCGGCACGTCGCCGAAGCGCAGCGCCGCGCACTGCTCGAAGCCCGTCTGCTGGCGGTGGAAGGCCAATGGGAACACGTGGACGGCGTCAGCCACCTGATCGCGCATCGTCTCCAGGACCTGACTGCGCTGCTTGGCGCGCTGGATGCGCGGTCGCGGAATTTCCACTGACCGCCGACGCGAAGGACCGACGGATGGCGCCTAGCTCTCGCTGCGCAGTGGGCCGCCGTCTTCCGGCGAGGGACTGTGCTGGGGTTCGGGGTTGCGCGGCATCGACGGTGGTTCCGGTGGATGGCCGCCGCGTTCCAGTTCGCCGCGCCAGCGCGGCAAGGCCTCGGGATGATTGGCCTGGACATAGGCGATGAGTCCTTCGCGCACGTGACAGCGCAGGTCCCAGCCGCGGCCGGAGTCAGACGAGCTGACCAGCGCGCGCAACTGCATGGCGTGTTCGCCGGCGTCGGTCACCTGCAGCACGCAGACGCGGCCATCCCATTCCGGCGCCTCGCGGCACAGTCGCGTCAGTTCCTCGCGCAACGGCGCCAGCGGCATGCGGTAGTCCAGCATCAGGAACACCGTGCCGATCAGCTGCGAACCGGTGCGCGTCCAGTTCTGGAACGGGTTCTCGATGAACCAGTTCAGCGGCACCACCAGCCGCCGTTCGTCCCAGATGCGCACCACCACATAGCTGCCGGTGATCTCCTCGATGCGGCCCCATTCGCCCTGGATGATCACCACGTCGTCCAGCCGGATCGGCTGGGTCAGCGCGATCTGCAGGCCGGCGATCAGGTTGCTCAGCACCGGCTTGGCGGCCAGCCCGATCGCCAGCCCGGCCACGCCCGCGGAGGCGAGCAGGCTGGCGCCGAGCTGGCGCACGCCGGGAATCGTCAGCAGGATGATCGACATGCCGAGGACGATCACGATGACGTCGGCGGTGCGCCCGAGCACGCGCACCTGGGTCACCACTCGGCGCGCCTGCAGGTTGTCGGCCATGTCCGTCGGGTAACGCCGGATCGCCGCGCCTTCGAGCGCGCCGATGCAACGCACCGCGAGCCACGTGCCTACCGCCAGTACGGCAATCAGCAGCAGATGCTGCAACAGG
>DHXA01000116.1:9524-10287 GCA_002413455.1 Rhodanobacter sp. UBA5168
GTCACCGGATGGCTTTTCGCCAGGCGCCGCAACAGCGCATAGGCCGCGGCGCGAAGCGCGATGGCCAGCAGCAGCCCGACGACTACCGCAAGACCGAGCCGCATCCATACATCCTGCAGCCACCGTGTGGAAAGCTCATGCATCATGCGATGCAGTCTTGCGCAGGCGATGTGGACAGTATGTCGGCCTGCCATGCGGACGCGGTTCCATGCCCGGTGGCACACCTTCGCCCATCACGCGCTGCATGCCGGCCTTGCGGCGCAGCGTCGCGAGGTGCGCGTGGCATTCAACCACCAGCGGGTTACCTGACGGAAATACGACCGCAGCGCCAGCGATGCGGATAGCGCGCTTCAGAACATGCCAAGCAACCACAGCACGAGCACGATGATGAGGATCAGGCCGAGGCCGCCCATCGGTCGATATCCCCACGAACGGCTGTAGCCCCACGTCGGCAGCGCACCGATCAGCAGCAGCACCAGCACGATAACCACGATCAGTGAAAGTGACATGTTCATTTCCTTTTGGGTGGATGGCCGGTCACAGATGACCGCATGGTCGCGATGCAACCCCTCGCGCGACAGCCGCAGGATCGCAGTCGTTCGGTGCACGGGCCGTCAACAAGCGGTCGGTCACGACATGCTCACGACGAACTGACGCCAGTCGCCGGTGCGGGCGGGGATGCCCGGCTTTTCATCAGGAGTGCGCCATGTCCTCTGCCAGGGCCATGGTCGAAGCGCTGGGCAGGGCGTCGGCGTAGTGGCCC
>DHXA01000031.1:0-24632 GCA_002413455.1 Rhodanobacter sp. UBA5168
TGGGTCACCGTCTATCACACCGACGACGAAGCCTTCGACATCTGGAACAAGGAAGTCGGCGTGCCGGCCGAGCGCATCGTGCGGATCGGTGACAACAAGGGCGCACCGTTCACCTCCGACAATTTCTGGCAGATGGCCGACACCGGACCGTGCGGTCCATGCACCGAGATCTTCTTCGATCACGGCGCCGACATCGCCGGTGGCCCGCCCGGTTCGCCGGACGAGGACGGTGACCGCTACATCGAGATATGGAATCTGGTGTTCATGCAATTCGACCGCGCGCCGGACGGCACGCTGAGTCCGTTGCCAGCACCGTGCGTGGATACCGGCATGGGCCTGGAGCGCCTCGCCGCGGTGCTGCAGCACGTGCATTCCAATTACGAGATCGACCTGTTCGCGCACCTGATTCGCGTGGCGGGCGAGCTGACCGGTACGAGGGATCTGGCGAACAAGTCGCTGCGCGTGATCGCCGATCACATCCGCGCGTGTTCCTTCCTGATCGTCGACGGCGTGCTGCCGTCCAACGAAGGTCGCGGTTACGTATTGCGCCGGATCATCCGTCGCGCGTTGCGGCATGGCTGGATGCTTGGCGTGCGCGGCGATTTCTTCTGGAAGATGGTGCGGCCACTGGTCGAGGAAATGGGCGTGGCATACCCGGAGCTGGCAGCGAAGCAGGCCTTCGTCGAAGACGCGCTGCGCACAGAGGAACAGCGTTTCGGCGAGACGCTGGAACACGGCATGCGCCTGTTCGACGAAGTCGCGGGCAAATCCGGCAAGATCATTCCCGGTGCCGATGCGTTCCGTCTGTACGACACCTACGGTTTTCCGGTTGATCTCACCGCCGACATCGCGCGCGAGCGCGGACTGGAAGTCGACATGGCCGGTTTCGAGCGGTCGATGAATGAACAGCGCGAGCGCGCCCGCGCCGCCGGTCGCTTCGAGGCCAAGGGCCAGATGCCGGCCGAGCTGGCCAGTCAATTGAAGCCCACGGTGTTCCTCGGCTATGAGGCACTGCAGGGTCGGGGCAGCAAGCTGCTGGGCATCGTGCGCGGCGGCAAGCAGGTCGATCAGCTGGGTGATGGCGAGGAAGGTCTGCTGATCCTCGACCGCACGCCGTTCTACGCCGAATCGGGCGGACAGGTCGGCGATACCGGTGAACTGCTCAATCCGGCCGGTCGCTTTGAAGTCGGCGATACGCTGAAGATGGGCGGCGTGTTCTTCGGTCATGCCGGCCGCTGGCAGGGCGGGCAACCGCTGCGTACCGGTGACATCGTCGAGGCCAGTGTGGACGCCTCGCGACGGCAGGCGATCGTGCTGAACCATTCGGCCACCCATTTGCTGCATGCGGCCTTGCGCAAGGTGCTGGGCGATCACGTCACGCAGAAGGGTTCGCTGGTCGCACCTGAGCGCCTGCGCTTCGATTTCTCGCATTTCAGGCCGATGAGCCACGACGAGCTTGGGCGAGTCGAGACCATGGTGAACGCCGAGGTTCGCCGCAATGCAGCGGCCGAAATACGCAACATGGCCTACGACGACGCGATCGAGTTCGGCGCGATGGCGTTGTTCGGCGAAAAGTATGGCGACGAAGTGCGCGTGCTGAAGATGGGCGAATTCTCCACCGAGCTGTGTGGTGGCACCCATGTCGATCGCACCGGCGACATCGGCCTGTTCAAGATCGTTGGCGAGGCGGGTGTTGCTTCCGGCGTGCGGCGTATCGAAGCGGTGACCGGCGATGGCGCGCTGGCGTATGTGGCCGACGAGGAGCGCCGCTTGGGCGAGCTGTCGCAACTGCTTTCCAGCAGCGGCGACGATGCGGTGGAGAAGTTGCGGCAGCTGTTCGATCGTCAGAAAAAACTCGAGCGCGAACTCGATTCGCTGCGCAGCAAGGCGGCTGGTTCCGCCACCGCCGATCTGGCGGATGCCGCCATCGATGTCGGCTACATCAAGGTGGTTGCCGCGCGGCTGGAAGGGCTCGATGCCAAGTCGCTGCGCGACAGTGTCGATCAGCTCAAGCAACAACTCGGCGACTGCGTGATCCTGCTGGCTGGAGCAGTCGATGGGCGCGTCTCGCTGATCGCCGGCGTGCACGGCAAGGCGCTGGGTCGGGTCAAGGCCGGCAGCGTGGTGGCGCACGTCGCCGCGCTGATCGACGGCAAGGGGGGCGGTCGTCCGGACATGGCCCAGGGCGGTGGAACGGATACTGCGAATCTGCCGGCCATTCTGGCCGCATTGCCGGACTGGGTCGCGGCTCAGTAGTCGGTCCAGATGCAACCTGAATGTGCCATTTGTCACGATCCAAGCGCATTGCACAGGTGAATCAGGCTCAGTTACTATCGAACAGGTGTCGGCGCGATCGGTAACGATAGTGTCGCCAGTCAGGACGCTCAGGAGTGTTTTGGCTGTGAGCCGGGAAGGCGGTAGGGCCTTCGACGGATCAATCGTCGAACTGTGGTTGATGGACGCTCAGGGGTGAGGCACCGTCATCGCAGGCCTGTGACCAACAGCATTTATGGAGAGTAGCAATCATGTTGATTCTGACCCGCAGGGTCGGTGAAACCCTGATGATCGGCGACGAGGTGACCGTTACCGTTCTTGGCGTGAAGGGCAACCAGGTACGTATCGGCATCAACGCACCCAAGACCGTCGCGGTCCATCGCGAAGAAATCTATCAGCGCATCAAGGGCGAACACGAAGCAGGCGTCGTACCTGACGAGTCCGCCGAGCACTGAGGTTGAATTAAGCCTTTACCTCCACCGCGCCGGTGGGTATTCTTGCCGGCTCCGCAGCAATGCGGAAAAATCCCCGGAGAGATGCCCGAGCGGCCGAAGGGGCTCCCCTGCTAAGGGAGTATAGGGTCAAAAGCCTTATCGAGGGTTCGAATCCCTCTCTCTCCGCCAGATACGCAAAGCGCCCCGAAAGGGGCGTTTTGCGTATCTGGCGGAGAGAGAGGTGGTGGACGAACCAACCGTTCGACAAATTCGTCTGGAACGAATTTGGACAGCCGCAGGCTGGCCCCGGAGCGCGCAGCGCGGAGGGGTTCGGCCCATGGATGGGCCGAACAATCCCTCGCGGACTTCACGCTATCGGCCAGTCCATCGAAGCGGCGTTTGCGTATCCGGCGGAGAGAGGTGCGATACGCAGGGCTTCGACTTCGCGCCTTCGGCGCTACGCTCAGCCCGAACGGCTTTTGAAGTGACGCTTCTGAAAAGATGGCTTCGACGCTCTGATGGCGACCAGTCAAAGGCACCATGTTTCAGCTGGTCGCCAGCCCACGCAATTCGACGCCATCGTCATCCACCCGCAACACCGACCCCTGCTCATACCAATCCCCCAGCACGATCCGCTCGGCCGCTTTCCCCTCCAGCCCGACCGCATGCACCGCTGGCCGATGCGTGTGCCCATGAATCAAACGCGTCACCCCGGCCTTGCGCATGGCCTCAGCCACCGCATCGCCATTCACGTCCATGATGCTTTCCATCGTGCTGCCGGTATGCGCCTTGCTGTCCTCGCGTGCCTTTGCTGCAAACGCGCGGCGCGCTTCCAACGGCATCGACAGGATCTGCTTTTGCCATTCGGGGTTGCGTACCTGCTGGCGCACGGCCTGGTAGGCGGTGTCGTCGGTGCACAGCACATCGCCGTGCATCAGCAGGGTGGCCCGGCCGTGGATGTCGTGAACGGCGCCGTCCTCCAGCAAGGTCATGCCGGCACGCCGGGCAAACGCCTCGCCGAGCAGGAAGTCGCGATTGCCAACCATGAAATATACCGGCACGCCGGCATCGTGCACGGCGCGGATGGCGGTGGCTATGCGCTGCGGCAGCTCGGCGTCGTCGTCGTCGCCGATCCATGCCTCGACCAGATCGCCGAGGATGTACAGCGCATCGGCGCGGCGCACTTCGTCACTGGCCAGATAGCTTTCGAAAAGTGCGGTGATCTGCGGTCGGCTTGGATCCAGATGCAGGTCGGAGATGAACAGCGCGGCCATCGTACCGATCAACCTTTGCCGGCAGATTTCTTTGCGGCCTTCCTGGCCGCGGGCGTGGTTGCCGTGGACGCGGCGGGCGTCGGCGCGCTCGCGGCTGGTGCGGGGCTCTCCTCATCACCGACGACCTTGGCGCTTTCGATCAGTACCAGCGGATTGGGTACGTCACCGGCAAACGGACCGAGCGCGCGGGTGGGCAGCGCGGCGATCTTGTCGACCACCTCCATACCCCTCGTTATCTTGCCGAACACGGTGTAACCCCAGGTCAGACCGCTCTGGTTGCCGGCGTAATCCAGCCGGCGATTGTCGACCAGGTTGAAGAAGAATTGTGCAGTACCGGAATTCGGATCGGCGCCGCGGGCTACGGCCAAGGTGCCGCGCAGATTGGACAGGCCGTTGTCCGCTTCGCTCGCCACCGCCGGGCGTGTGCGTTTGGGTTGCAGGTCGCGCGTATACAGGCCGCCCTGCACCAGGTAGCCGGGGATGGCCCGATGCAGCAAGGTGCCATCGTAAAAGCCGTCGCGCACGTACTGCAGGAAGTTGGCCACGCTCTTTGGCGCCTTGTCCGGGTACAGCTCCAGCGTGATGTCGCCTTGCGAGGTATGCAGCAGCACTTGCGGCGAGGCGGTGGTGGCCGGTGCCGGCTGGGCGGTTTGTGCCATCAGTGACAGCGGCAGGATCAGGATCAATGTGGCGAGCAGGGATTTCAACATGGGCATCAAGGCTGGCTGGGCGTGCGGCCATGATACGCGGCCGTGACGGAACGGGTTTGCCGTGTTGGCACGATCAATTGCTGCAGATATCCAGCTTCACGCCCAGCTCCGCCATCGGAGCCTGTTCCTGCTGCAGGTCAGCTTCGGTGAGCGGGTGCTGTTCGAACCACGCCAGCGGCAGGGTCAGGCGCAACGATTTGCTGCTGGCGGCCAGGCGCATCTGCGGTAGCGACTCGGCCCGACGGGCGCGCCTGAACAACACGGACAGACGCAGCAGTGCGGTGGTATAGCGGGCGAGCTGGCGATAACGCTGGGGCAGCGCAGCTAGCATCGACTTGTCCGGCTTGCGCCGATGCATTTCGACAACGGCCGCCAGCAGTTGCTGCTCCTGCCGCGAGAAGCCGGCCAGGTCGGCGTGGCGCAGGATGTAGGCACCGTGGTGGTGATGCTGGCTGTGCGCGATGGCGAGACCTATCTCGTGCACGCGAGAGGCCCATGAGAGCCACTCGCGTGCGTCGGCATCGAGCTTCCAGGCGCGCGCGACCTGGTCGAACAGCATCAGTGCGGTCGACTCGACCCGGCGCGCCTGGGCGCGATCCACGCCGTAGCGGGTGGCCAGCGCGTCGATGCTGGCGGTGCGCGGATCGCTGCCGCCGGCGCGACCAAGCAGATCCCATAGCAGGCCCTCGCGCATCGAGCTTTCGCAGACGCGCAACCGCTCGATACCGAGTGCGGCGAATGTCGCCTCCATGATCACCACGCCGCCAGCGAATACCGGCGCGCGATCCTCGACCAGGCCGGGCAGCTTCAGCGTGCCGACCTGGCCCTGCTCGATCAGTACTTCGCGCAGCGAGGCGAGCGACGCCGGTGTGATGCCGTCGTCGGAAAACTTCATCGCCTGCACCACCGATCCGATCGACTTGGCAGTGCCGGAGGAACCGTAGGCATCCTGCCAGCCCGATTCCCGGTAGTCCTCGGCAAACTGCTGCAGCAGCACACCGATTTCGCTGTGCGCGCGTTGCCAGCGCTTGCGGGTGAGCTTGCCGCCGGGAAAGAAACGCAAGGTCGAGGCGATGCAGCCGGCCTGCACGCTTTCGGTGTGCAGCGGCGCCAGGCCGCGTCCAATGATGAATTCGGTACTGCCGCCGCCGATGTCGATCACCAGCCGCGGCTCGCGCGAGGCGGGCAGGTCGTGCGCCGCGCCGAGGAAGATCAGGCGGCCCTCCTCGCGGCCGGATACGACCTCGATCGGATGACCGAGCGCCGCTTCGGCAGCGGTCAGAAAGGCCTGCGGCGAGGCCAGCCGGCGTACCGTATTGGTGGCCACCGCGCGGACCCGGATGGAGGGCAGGCCCGCGATGCGCTGGCCGAACTGGGCCAGGCAATTCATCGCGCGGGCTCGCCGCTCGGCGTCCAGCGTGCCGTCGGCGCGCAAGCCGGCAGCCATGCGCACGGTGTCGCGCAGCCGGTCGATCACGCGCGGTTCGCCATGTTCCATGCGCGCGACCACCATGTGGAAGCTGTTCGAGCCCATGTCCACGGCAGCGATGAGTTCGCCATCGCGAATCGGTGTCTGTTCGGCTGGGCTCACGCCAGGGTTCTCGCGACGGTGAAGCGCGGATTCTCGCATGCGCGCGAGCGGTCCGGGCGAAGCCGGCTCACCGGCAGAACCTGTCGAGCAAGCCTTGCTGCGCGCTGTACGGTGGATTCTCGCCGGGCTCGGCGTGAACGTAGCGGCCATCGCTGCCGAGCAGCCACGCCTGGGTATTGTCGGCCAGCCCATTGGCCAGGGTTTCCTCGAACACACGCGCGGCCAGTTCGGGGTCGAGGATCGGGAAGGCCACCTCGATCCGCCGCATCAGATTGCGCTCCATCCAGTCCGCGCTGGCGCAATACAGTTCGGCCTCGCCGTCGTTGGCGAACCAGTAGACGCGGCTGTGCTCGAGAAAGCGCCCGATGATCGAACGCACGCGAATGCGCTCGGAAATGCCGGGCAGGCCGGGGCGCAGGGTGCAGGCGCCGCGAATGATCAGGTCGATCTCCACGCCGGCCTGCGAGGCGCGATACAGCGCTTCGATCACGTGCGCCTCGTTCAGCGCGTTGAGTTTGGCGACGATGCGGGCGGGGCGTCCGGCGCATGCATGCGCGGTCTCGCGCTCGATCCGGGCCAACACGCTGGGATACAGCGTAAACGGCGAATGCAGCAGTCGCTTCAACTCGATCATCGGGCCGAGACCGGACAGCTGCTGGAACACCTTGTGCAGATCCTCGCCGATCTCGGGGTTAGCCGTCATCAGGCCGATGTCGGTATACATCCGACTGTTGGCCTGATGGTAATTGCCGGTGGACAGGTGCACGTAGCGGCGCAGCGTGTCGCCCTCGCGCCGTACGATCAGCATCATCTTGGCGTGGGTCTTGTAGCCGACCACGCCGTAGACCACCTGCACGCCGGCCTCCTGCAACCGCGTGGCCAGGCGGATGTTGGCCTCCTCGTCGAAGCGCGCGCGCAACTCGATCACCACGGTGACGTCCTTGCCGTTGCGCGCAGCCTCCACCAGCAGGTCGACCAGCGGGGTGTCCTCGCCGGCGCGGTAAAGCGTCTGCTTGATTGCCAGCACCTGCGGATCGGCGGTGGCCTGACGCAACAGGTCGATCACTGCGGCGAAGCTCTGATACGGGTGGTGCAGCAGCACATCGCGCTGGCCGATCAGGTCGAACTTGTTGCGCGCACTTTCGAGCGCCGGTGGCAGCTGCGAATTGAAGCGCGGGAATTTCAGCTCCGGCCGATCCAGCCAGTCGTAGATCAGCCCCGCGCGGATGATGTTGACCGGGCCATCGCAACGATACACGTCAGTTTCTTCGAGCTGGAAATTCTCGATCAGCATCGCGGTGATCGCCTTCGGACAATCGTTGGCGATCTCCAATCGCACCGGACGCGCGTAGCCGCGGCCGATCAGTTCCTCGCTGAGCGCGAGCGCGAGGTTTTCCACCTCGGCTTCCTCGACGATCAACTCGCTGTTGCGGGTGACCCGGAACTGGTACGAACCGACTACCTTGAGGCCGGGAAACATCCGATCGACGAATGCCTGCAGCAGTTCGGCCAGGAACACGAAATGTTCGCCCGGACCACTGACTTCGGCCGGCACGCGGATGATCCGCGGCAGCGAACGCGGCGCGCGTACCAGGGCCATGTGGCCTTCGTGGCCGAACGCATCGCGGCCCTTCAGCACCACCGCGATGTTCAGCGTCTTGTTGAGGATGCGCGGAAACGGATGCGCCGGATCCAGCCCCAGCGGCGACAGCACCGGCAGTACTTCATGCTCGAAGTAGCCCTGCAGCCAGCGTCGCTGGCGCGGACTCCAGTGCTTGCGGGTGAGGATGTGGATCTGTTCGACATCCAGCTGCGGGCTGATCTGCTCCTGCCAGGCGGCGTACTGCTCGGCGACCAGTTCCAGCACGCGGCTGCGGATCCGCGCCAGCAATTCGCCGGACGGGATGCCGTCCGGGCCCGGCGCTGCCGAACCGTAGGCATGATGATGCTTGAGCATCGCCACCCGCACCTCGAAGAATTCATCGAGGTTGTTGGCGACGATGCTGAGATAACGCAACCGTTCCAGCAGCGGCACGGCGGCGTCGCGAGCCATTGCGAGCACGCGGAAATTGAATTCCAGCGCGGCCAGTTCGCGGCTGAGGTAGAGGCCGGGAGCAGTCAGGTCGGGTTCGCTGGGCAGGGCAGGCGATGGATGGTGCATGCTTCATTCTGGCCCATGGCGCGGGCCAAGGAAACGCCGGCGCCGGCCTCAGCCGTCGTCGTTGCCGCCGGCAGTCAGCAAGCGTGCATGCCCGAAGTGGCAGGCGAAGGTGGAGCCGACGCCCGGTGCACTCTCGATCTGCAACTGCGCCTGATGCAGGTTCAGCACGTGCTTGACGATCGACAGGCCAAGTCCGGTGCCGCCGCTGTCGCGCGAGCGGCTGGAGGATATCCGGTAAAAACGTTCGGTGAGCCGGGCCAGATGCGTGGCCGGAATGCCGAAACCGGTATCGCTGACCGAATACACTGCGCCGCCGGCTTCGCGCTGCCAGCGGATCGTGATGCTGCCGCCGGCCGGCGTGTAGCGCACCGCGTTGCTGACCAGGTTCGACAGTGCGCTGTGCAGGTCCTTCGGCGAGCCGAGCAGATCCGCCTCCGCGCTGGATTCGAGCACGATCTGGTGGCGGCCCTGACTGAGTGCCTCGGCTTCCTTGCGCACGGTCGCCAGCAGCGATGCCATCGGTACCCGCTCGTCGGCGACCTGATGCTGGGTCTCCAGACGCGACAGCGTCAGCAGATCCTCGACGATCTGGCCCATCCGTTTCGATTGCACGCGCATCTCGCCCAGCACCGATGCCAGTTCCGGTACATCTTCCGGATCGAGCAGTTCGAGGTAGCCGTGGATCACCGTCAGCGGCGTGCGCAATTCGTGCGAGACATTGGCCACAAAGTCGCGGCGGATCTGTTCGAGCCGGTTCAGATGGCTGATATCGCGAGCCAGCAGCAGTTGTTCATGGTCTCCGAACGGCAGCATGCTGACGTTGATCTGGCTGTCTCCCCGGCCGGGCGCGGCAACGTCATTGAGCGGTTCCTGAGCACCGCGACGCAGCCAGTCGGTCAGCTCCGAACCGGCCAGCCGCTGCTGCAGCGGCGCGCCCCGATCCTGCGGCCGGTGCAGGCCGAGCAGATCTTCGGCGGCGTGATTGAACCAGCGTATCTGTTGCTGTCGATCGAGCAAGACCACAGCATCCGGCAACTGGCTGGCGGCGTTGCGCAGGTCACGCAGATTGGAGGCAATACGGCGGGAACGCGTCATGAAACGGTCATGCTGGAGTGGGCTGATGGCAGCGGATGCAGCCATCATGGACGGCGCTTGATGACCGATTCGGGTCAGCAGCAAGACGACTTCCGCCACGGCGACCAGGGCGACGCCGGTGGCGACATGCCCGCCGGCAAGCCAGCCCAGCAGCGCGCCCGCGAGCAGGCCCCCGGCGAGGGCGGCAGGCAATTTCCAGGAAAGCGTTGCGGTTTGGGTCATTCAGCGGTGGCACGACGTAGCTCGGGGCAGGCGCAGCATCGGCAAAAGCCACTGCCGCCGCAAGCGCAGCGCAATTCAGACGCTGGTGGAGAAGCGGTAGCCGGTGCCACGCACGGTCTGCACCAGGTCGTCCAGCTTCCATGGTTCCAGGGTCTTGCGCAGGCGGCGGATATGTACGTCGACGGTGCGCTCTTCCACGTAGACGCTGCCGCCCCAGACGTGGTCGAGTAGCTGCGTGCGCGAGTAGACGCGCTCGGGGTGGGTCATGAAAAAATACAGCAGGCGATATTCGGTGGGCCCGATCGGCACCGGTTCGTCGCCGGCAAACACCCGGTGTGCAGGGCCGTCGATGCGCAGGCCGCCCAGTTCGACCATGCCCGAGCCGTCGTCACCCTGGCTGCGCCGCAGCACGGCCTTGATCCGTGCGATCAGCTCGCGGGTGGAAAACGGTTTCACCACATAGTCGTCGACGCCGGCTTCCAGTCCGTTGACGCGATCCATTTCCTCACCGCGCGCGGTAAGCATGATGATCGGAATTTCGCGGCTGAGCTCTTCCTTGCGCAGGCGTCGGGCCAACTCCAGCCCGCTGGTGCCGGGCAGCATCCAGTCCAGCAGGATCAGGTCGGGCACCTGCTCGGCGATGGCCAGCTGGGCCGCGCGGGCGTCGGCGGCCTGCATCGCGTCCATGCCGGCCTTGCGCAGGGCAAACGCGATCATCTCGCGAATCGATGTTTCGTCTTCAACGATCAGGATGCGTTTGTGCACGCCGTGGTCTGCCGGTGCTTGTGACGAGGATATTGCAACGCATGAATGTTACGCGTCGATGACATGCGTCGCATGCTCCGGTCACCGTTGCGGCTCGATCGCGTCGGCGGGGCCGGCGCCGATGCCGAAGCACAGCCGCCCGCTGCAGCGGTCAGCGGGCCGCAGCTGCTGTCTGCCGTCCGGGTTGTCCTCGGTCTGGATCTTGCGTTTATGCAGTTCCAGCACCAGCGGCGTCAGTTCGGCGATGCGCGCCTGGATGCGCACCCGCGCGTAGTAGTCCAGGTCGTCGCGCTTGAGCAACCGCTTGAGCTGTTCCATCGCATCGAATGGACGGCCGGCATAGTAGCTGGCGTCGGCGAAGGCTTCGCCGGCGCGTACGCTGTCGCCGGCCTTGTCGCTGGCACGGGCGTAGGTGCTGTAGATCTCCGGTTCGCTGGCGTTGTCCAGCAGCGGTCGCAACAGGTCGGCGGCCAGGCGGGCCTGATCCTTGCTGCCATCGGCGGTGAGGGCCTTGGCGTAGGCGAGCGCCACCGCGCGATTGCGCGGCGATTGAATATTGAGCGCGTTGTAGATCGCCAGCGCTGCGGCATGTTGCCCGGCCTGCAGGCGGGCGTCGGCCAGCGCCAGTTTCAGGATCAGATTGTCCGGGGCGGACTGCAACAGCGGCTGCAGCTGTTCGATGGCCTGCGCACCACGGCCGCTGCGGGTGAGGGCCAGCGCATAGCCGTAGCGGTTGGCCGGGGTGTCGAAGCCGTGCTGGTTCTGCAAATTGGAACCGTAGTAGATCGCCTGCTTGAGGGCATCGCCGGCCAGTACCCGCGTGCGTTCGCGCATCAACGCGTAGGTGTTCACGCTGCCGGTGCTAGGTGCCAGCAGCAACGTGGTGGGATCTTTCACGAAGGGAATCGGCGCGGTGCTTCTCTGCCACTGCAGCTTGTCGATACCGTTGCCGGAGGGACGCAATTTCTGGGCAGCGACCAGGGTGGCCGCCCGCGCCTTGGCGTCGCTGATTCGCATGGTGGTCACCGGATGGGTCTGCAGCAGTGCCGGCACGTCCAGCCCGCCGGCGCCGGCGCTCATCGCGTCTTCCATGCGCTGAAAAAAGCCCGCCATCGCATTCGGGTCGAAGCCGGCGTTGGCCAGCGTCTGGATGCCTACGCGGTCGGCCTCGATCTCGTCCTTGCGCGTGAAGTTGATCGATTTTTGCGCGAGCAAGCCCTGGCCGCCGGCCAGCACGGCCACGGGCGCGTCGCCGCTGTGGCTGCCGGCGCCCGCGACAATCGCGCCCAGCAGGACCAGCGCCATCAGTGGCGCGTCCTTCTTGGAATCCTCGAATGCGCGTTGCAGGTGGCTTTGCGTGATGTGGCCGATTTCGTGGGCGATCACGCCGGCCAGTTCGCTCTCGTCCTGTGTGATCGTCAGCAGCCCGGAATTCACCGCGATATAGCCACCCGGTGCGGCAAACGCGTTGATCTCCGGGTCCTTGACGATGAAGAACCCGAAATGGTCCTTGGGTTTGTCGCTGCTGGCGACCAGCCGATACCCGAGATCGTTGATGTAATCGTCCAGCAGCGGGTCATCGACCACCATGTCCAGCGCACGCATCTGGCGCAGCATCGAGGCGCCGTAGTCCTGCGCTTCCTGCGGCGAAATCAGTGCGTTCGCCGAGCTGCCCAGGTCGGGCAGGCGCACATTGTCCTGCGCGCCAGCGGGGCCGACCAGCGCAGCGCTGATCAAGGCCGTCAGCAGGCGGGGGAGGAGGCGTCGTGGTGCCATGGTCATAGGTTGGGCGACAATAGCATTGAGACCGTGCTTTGCCGCATCGGTTCACGGGCTGGCTGCTTGAGCTGATGGCGGTTCGGCCCCATTTGATGATGGTCTTTCCCCAAGTTGCGGAGTGTCGTGATGTCCAAGATCGAGGTCTATTCCACGGCGGTATGCCCGTACTGCGTGGCGGCCAAGAACCTGCTCAAGTCCAAGGGGCTGGAGTGGAGTGAAGTGCGCGTCGATACCGACCCGGTACAGCGCGATGCGATGCTGGCGCGCAGCGGCGGTCGCCGCACGGTGCCGCAGATCTTCGTCAACGACCAGTATGTGGGGGGCTATGACGACTTGGTCGCGGCCGATCGCAGCGGCAAGCTGGCGCAACTGCTGGAGAACATCGCATGAGCGACAAGCTCGCCGAATTCAGCGCGTTCCGCCAGCGCATGAACGAGCGCATCCTGGCCGAGGACAATCAGGTCGTGCGTCGCTTCTTCGCACTCGACACGCAGACCTACAAGGCTGGTGCGCTGGACGTGAAGACCAAGGAGATGCTCGGCCTGGTCGCCTCGCTGGTGCTGCGTTGCGACGATTGCATCAGTTACCACGTGGCTCAGTGCAAGGAAGCCGGCGTCGAGCGAGATGCCTTTTTCGAGGTGTTCAGCGTGGGTCTGGTGGTGGGCGGGTCGATCGTGATCCCGCACCTGCGCCGCGCGGTGGACCTGCTCGACCAGCTTGAGTCCGATAGCGACAACGATACGGCCGCCTGCGCCGACCACGCCTGATGCCGTGTTTCAGCGGCTGACCCGGATGGCCGGGCAGCGCTCGATCGTCTGCGGCTTTCTGCAATGCTGCGTGCGAGTATTTTCAACGCGTTGCGGGAGCCGCGCCCTGTTCGCGTGATGCCGTATCGGCGATAATCAGCAGGTTTCAGCACGTGCCCGTTCCCCATTGGCATGTACTGCTCGCAAGTTTCCGTTTCAAGGAGTTTCCCCATGAGCAAGACAATTGCCGTGATCCCGGGCGATGGCATCGGCCCGGAGATCATGACTGCCACGCTGCGCGTGCTCGACGCACTGGATTGCGGCCTGACCTACGATTTCGTCGACGCCGGCATGGTCGCGCTGGAGAAGCACGGCGATCTGCTGCCCAAGGCCACGCTGGACAAGATCGCCGAGCACAGGGTGGCGCTGAAAGGTCCGCTGACCACGCCGATCGGCGACGGCTTCACCTCGGTCAACGTGACCTTGCGCCGGCATTTCGACCTGTACGCGAACGTGCGCCCGGCGATCAGTTTCCCGGGCACCAAGTCGCGCTACGAGAACATCGACATCATCACCGTGCGCGAGAACACCGAGGGCGCCTACCGTTCCGAGGGGCAGACCCTGTCCGCCGACGGCGAGATCGCCGAGTCGGTCGCGCGCAATACCCGCAAGGGCAGCACGCGCATCGTGCGCTATGCATTCGAGCTGGCGGTGAAGAAGGGCCGCAAGAAAGTCACCGCAGTGCACAAGGCGAACATCCTGAAGACCAGTTCGGGCCTGTTCCTCAACGTGGCGCGCGAAATCGCGAAGGAGTACCCGCAGATCGAGTTCAGCGAGATGATCGTGGACAACGCCTGCATGCAGCTGGTGATGAAGCCCGAGCAGTTCGACGTGATCGTCACCACCAACCTGTTCGGCGACATCCTGTCCGACCTGTGTGCCGGCCTGGTCGGCGGCCTCGGCCTGGCGCCGGGAGACAACATCGGCGAGCACGCGGCGATCTTCGAAGCGGTGCACGGCTCGGCGCCGGACATCGCCGGCAAGGGCATCGCCAATCCGTGCGCGCTGCTGCTGGCCGCGGCCGACATGCTCGATTATCTGGACATGGTGGCCAAGGGCGACCAGCTGCGCCGGGCGATCCGCGCCACGGTGGAGCTGGACCATGCGCAGGTCACCCCCGACCTCGGCGGCAAGGGCAGCACGGACAGCTTTGCCGACGCGATCGTGAAGCGCATCAAGGGTTGAACCACCCTTCGTTCCCCGGAAGGGCCGCGGCATGACCGCGGCCTTTTTATTGGATCAATCATGATCGAGCGGATAGGATTCTTGATCGGGGCCGTGCTCTGGACGAACCTGCAAGCGCCGATCTCCGGCGATGCCATGCGCCTCCCGGATTCCTTTGATGCCAGCATCCGCCATTGCCAACCAGGCTTACCTGTTCTGGGTGTTCGTCTACATCGCCGCCGCGGTGCAGGCAGCGCTGCTGGCGTTGGCGCTGTGGCGGCGGCCGATCAATGCCGAAGCGAACCGGGTGCTGGCGGTCTGGGTGGCGCTGACCGGCCTGGATCTGCTGGTCAAGGCGGTGTACTGGGACTCGCTGTCGCCTGAGTGGTTCAGGGCGTACCGCTTCGTCGCGCTGTTTCCATTCCTCTATGGCAGCCTGTTCTACGTCTATGTGCGCGCGCTGATCGAGGCCAGCGGTTTTCGCCTGCGCGATGGCGTGCATCTGCTCGGTTTCGGGGTAATGCTGGCGCTGAATGCGCACGTCCTGCTGATGAGCGAGCAGCAGATGCAGGCGCTGTCGGCACGCTGGGTGGCGGGCGAGAAGAGCATCGGTTCGTGGTTCGACGTCCCGCTGTTCGTCTACGGCCTGTCCTACGTGGCGGCCGCGCTGGTACGCGTGCATCGCTACCGCCGCCGCCTGCGCGAGCGGCGCTCGGATGCCGATCGCCTGTCGCTGCGCTGGATCGATGTGATGGCTACTTGCCAGGTCGTCATCTGGGCCATCGCCACGACGCAGTGGCTGGCGGTGGTGCCAGGCATCGACTATCGCCTGCTGTTCGGCGCGGTCGCTGCGTGGGTGTGCGTGGTGGGCTGGTTCAGCCTGGGTCAGCCGCCGGTGGTGAGCGAACCGGCAGCGGTGGTCGAGGAGAACGCGGCGCCGGATCCGGCCGATGACGATGCGCGGTTCCCCGCGGTGGAGGCGCGCTTGTCGCAATTGATGCTGGGCGACGCCGCGCTTTACCGGGAGCCGGCGCTCACCATCGGACAGGTCGCCAAGCGCAGCGGTTATCCGGAGTACCTGGTATCGGCGGTGATCAACCGGCGCTTCGGCGGCACGTTCTGGGATTACATCAACCGCCTGCGGGTCGAGGCGGTGCGTGCCTGTCTCGCCGATCCCGAGGACGCGCGTACCCTTCTCGACATCGCCTACGATTGCGGTTTCACCTCGAAGTCGACCTTCAACGCCGCCTTCAAGCGGCAGGTGGGCGAGACGCCAAGCAGCTACCGCAAAACGGCAGCGGCAATGTAGCCGCCGCAGCGAACGGTTACGGTTGCGCCGGCTGACGATGCAACGCGGCAATGATCGCAGCGACCATGTCACCGGTGCCCGTGCCGTAGTCGATCGAGATGCCCATGCGCACCACCACCAGGTGCTCCGACGGCACGATCACCACGTACTGACCCAGCGCGCCGCGCGCGTAGTACATGTCCTTCGGCAGCTGCGGCATGCCCCAGGGCGCATTCCATACCGGTACGCTGCCTTCGTTCACCAGGTTCGTCCAGAAGCCGGCACCATAGCCGCTCTTCAGCGTCTGCGAATGGCTGTAGGCGGCCCAGCCCTCGGGCAGGATGCGCTTCCCGTCCACCACGCCGTCGTCGAGATAGAGCTGGCCGAAGCGGGCGAAGTCGCACGCCGAGGCGTAGATGTTGCTCGATCCGACCGGCGTGCCGGTGGCATCGGTCTCGATGACGGCGCTGCGCATGCCCAGTGGCCCGAACAGCTCGCTGCGCGCGAAGCGTTCGGCGTCGCTGGCGGCGCCGCCGGCCGCATCGTGGATCATCCGCGACAGCAGCACGTAGCCAAGGTTGCTGTAACCCCATGCAGTGCCGGGCGCATGATCCAGCGGCGTCCGCGCCGCATAGGCAGCCATGTCCGGTTCGAGGAACAGCATGCGCGTCATCGGGCTGATCGCGCCGTCGGTTTCATCGAACGGCAGGCCGCTGTCCATCCGCAACAGCTGGTCGACGGTGATGGCGCGATGCGGATCCGTCGGGGAACGCCAGGCAGGGATCGGCGCGGGCTGGTCCAGCCGCAGCTTGCCCTCGCGTACGAGGATGCCGATCAGGGCATTGACCACCGACTTCGTCAGCGAGTGGGCCCAGATGGGCGTGTCGGGCCCGTAGCCCGCGGCGTAGCGCTCGGCGATCAGCTGGCCGTCGTGCAGCACCACCACGGCCTTGGTCAGCCGGGGGTGGGAAGGGTCCGGTTCGGCGAAAGCGAGGTCGATTGCGTGGCGGATCGCAGGGTCGGTCGGCTCGACCCGGTTCGCCGGATAGGCGCTGGCGATCGGTGCGGTCCTGAAGCCGGCTGCCTCCGGTACTGTGCCCTCGCCGTGCGCCAGCAGGCAGCCCAGCCCTTCGCGATACACCGCCCGCGCGGTGAAGCCGCCCAGCATGGAGGTGCGCACTTCATGCCTGGCGCGGTCCACCTCGTAATGGAGCGCCCAGCCGATGCCGCGCATCATCGGCAGCTGCTCCTCGGCGAACATCCGGTCGGGGTCGAGCCGCGCCAGGAACACCGTGGCGCAGAGCGAGCGGCTGACCGAGCCGGTCGCGGTGCGGAAGAGGTCCTTGCCGATAGTGCCGATCCAGATGGCACCGGCAAGCAGGAGAACAAGCAGGGTGACGAGGGTGATTTTCAGAAAGCGCAGAGCCATGGTGATCCGCCGGGTCGGTTGGTCGTGGCGGCCAGCATGGAAGGCGCGGGATCGGCGATCGTCCGGTCCGGCGGAATCGTACGGCGATGAAGCGTCTGGCGGGTGCGATCCGCCCGGCTCGGACGTCAGTCCAGCACGCAACCGTTGTCGGCGCAGCCATGGAACTCCCGCTCGACGCGGCGGCGCAAAGCGGGAATTCGCAGCAACGGCAACAGTGGCCAGTGGGCCGGGATCTGCCGGCACAGCAGGGTGAACCCGGCCGCGCCGCGCAGCGTCGTGTCGTGGCGCAGGTCCTGCACCGCGACTTCGCTGAGGCGCAGCGGACCCACGGGCGATGTGCCCGTGGAATCCTCGAAGCGGTGCAGCCAGTCCAGCCGGCGATGCCACCGTGCGAAGCGGGCGCATCGGGCGCAGCAGGGGTGGCGGTACAGACGGACGGTTGCCACGGCCGCCCTCTCAGCCGTGCATGCCGACTTTGTAGCTGCCGCCGATGGTGCGCGCGGCGATGTTGAGCCGGTTGAAACTGTTGATCACGCCGACCAGCAAGGTCAGGTCGACCAGCGCATCTTCCTCGAAGTGCTGGCGGGCCTGCTGGTATAGCGCGTCGGACACCGCCTCGCGCGAGGCCAGTTCGGTCAGTTCCTCGGTCCAGGCCAGGGCGATGCGCTCGCGCTCGCTGAACAGCGTGGTCTCGCGCCAGGCGGGCAGCACGTACAGGCGCTGCTCGGTCTCGCCCGCGGCGCGGGCGTCCTTGCTGTGCATGTCCAGGCAGTAGGCGCAGCCGTTGATCTGCGAGGCACGCATCAGCACCAGTTCGATCAGGGCCGGTTCCAGGCGGCCGGCGGCGTGGATGTTCTTGCCGAGGGTGACCAGCGGCATCATGGCCTGGTAGTGGGGTTCGAGGGCGAAACGCGACATGGGGAGGGCTCCTTGGTTTGAAGGTGGCCGGAAGTGGCCGTTCAATGCAAGGACGCCGATCCCGCCGATTTCGTGACCGCCAGCACGCGCGCCAGCTTGCCGGGATGGCGCAGCCCGTGCATCGCTGTGATGCGTTCGCCGTCGCATTCGACCCAGGTGACGGAACTCAGCGTGCCATCCACCCACATCAGCAACGCCGGTGCATTGTTGAGCGTAACCATCTCGTAGCGGTACTTGTGAGGGCGCAAGTTGCTGGCAATCTGCATGTACAAGCGCGCCAGCCGGTCCGCACCATGCAGCGGCCGCAGGATCGCGCGCACCACGCCGCCGCCGTCGCTGATGGCGATCGCGTCCTCGGCAAACAGCTCGCGCAGCGATTCCAGGCTCGGCTTGGCCATCGCCGCAGCGAAGCGTTCCAGCATGCGCTGCTGCGCCTTTGCGTCCACGCTGAAACGCGGCCGTCCTTCGCGCAGCCGGGCCTTGGCGCGATGCACGCGCTGGCGGCAGGCATCCTCGCCGATGCCCAGGATCGCGGCGGCTTCGGCGTGGCTGTAGTCGAACATCTCATGCAGCAGGAACGCCGCGCGTTCCTCCGGGCTCAGCCGCTCGAGCAACAGCAGGAAGGAAAGCGTGAGCGTCTCGCTGCGTTCGATTTCGGCCTCCGGGTGTTCTGCGTCCGGCACCAGCGGCTCGGGCAACCAGGGTCCGGTATAACTGGCGCGTTCGGTCTTGGCGCGGCGCAGGCGGTCCAGCGCGAGGCGCGTGGTCACCGTGACCAGCCAGGCCTCGGGGTCGTCCAGCGTGTCGACATCCTGCGCGTGCCAGCGCAGCCAGGCGTCGTGCAGCACGTCCTCGGCGTCGCTGGGCGTGCCGAGCATGCGGTAGGCCAGCCCAAACAGGCGCTGGCGGTGTTGCTGGAACAGGGCGGTTTGCGGATCCATGGCGTTCTCCGGCGAGGTACGCATCAAGGACGCACGCGGATCACGCAGCGTGACCGCTCAGCGGAAGATCGGCCAGGGCGCCAGAAAGATCAGCCAGATCAGCAGCAGGATGCCGACGTACTTGAGCGCTTTGTAGAGCTTTTTGTAACGGCGCTTGAATGCCGCCTTGAATGCGTGGCCGCCGCCCCGTTTGCGCTGACTCAGCGCAAACAGGCGATTCACGAAGCCGGTCTTCTCCGCTTCGCCATCAGTGTTCGGCGAGGCGGTGATCTTGCCCATGAACGCGCCGACGCGGTGGTTGATCGCATTCATCCAGCGCGTGCGCAGCGGCCGTTCGACATCGGCAAACAGGATCACCCGGGTCTGCGCGCTGGTGTTCTCGGCCCAGTGCACGTAGGTCTCGTCGAACACCACGTCCTTGCCGTCGCCCCAAGCGTGCTCCTCGCCGTCGACGAAGATGCGGCAGTTGCGCGAGTTCGGCGTGATCAGGCCCAGGTGGTAGCGCAGCGAGCCGGCGAACGGATCGCGGTGCGGATTGAGCTTGCTGCCTGGCGGCAGCAGCGCGAACATCGCTGCCTTCACGCTCGGGATCGATTTCAGCAGGGCCACGGTCTGCGGGCACAGCGCTTCGGCCGAGGCCAGCGGTTCGCCGTACCATTTCAGATAAAAACGCTTCCAGCCCTGCTTGAAGAAACTGTTGAAACTGGCGTCGTTGTTCTTCGCGGCCGCACGGATATAACCCTCATCGAACAGATGGGTGGCCTCGTCGCGAATGACTTTCCAGTTGGCCTGCAGCAGGTCCAGTTGCGGAAAGCCGCGGCGATCGAGAATGGGTTTTGCCGGAACTGCCGAAAACGCATACATCAGGAGGTTGTATGGCGCGAAGATCGCCGAGTGATCGACCAGCTGGCGATCGAAACGCAGCCGCACGCGGCCACGCAAGTGCACCAGCAGCACGCACAGCGCAAAAAAAGCGAACAGGGCGAACAGGATGATGCGGGGTGTCGAGATCATGGGGACGCGTTGACCGGTAGGGCAGACAGACGGTCATTCTACTACCTGGCTTGTTGGGGCCGGCGTCACTCCCTGGCTGGAGAATGACGCCGTCGCCCGATTTGCTACAGGCCGATTTGCTACAGGGTTTCCGCCGCAAAATCTGCCAGCCGTGAGCGCTCGCCGCGGCGCAGCGTGATGTGCGCCGAGTGTTCCCACTGCTTGAAGCGATCGACCGCATAGGTGAGGCCGGAGGTGGTCTCGGTGAGGTAGGGGGTGTCGATTTGCTCCACATTGCCGAGGCAGACGATCTTGGTGCCGGGGCCGGCGCGGGTGATCAGGGTTTTCATCTGCTTCGGGGTGAGGTTCTGTGCCTCGTCGATGATCAGGTAGCGGCTCAGGAAGGTACGTCCTCGCATGAAGTTGAGCGAGCGGATCTTGATGCGCGAGGCGAGCAGATCGTTGGTGGCCTGGCGCCCCCAACTGCCGCCGTCTTCGGGGTTGGCGAGCACTTCGAGATTGTCGGTCAGCGCGCCCATCCACGGCGTCATCTTTTCTTCCTCGGTGCCGGGCAGGAAGCCGATGTCCTCGCCCACCGAGACCGTGGCGCGGGTCATGATGATCTCGCGGTAGCGCTGCTGATCCATCACCTGGGCCAGGCCGGCCGCCAGTGCCAGCAAGGTCTTGCCGGTACCGGCGTTGCCGAGCAGGGTGACGAAGTCGACGTCCGGATCCATCAGCACGTTGAGCGCGAAGTTCTGCTCGCGGTTGCGTGCGCCGATCCCCCACACATGGTGGTTGGCATGCGAGTGGTCGTCCAGCAGCACCAGCGTGGCGCTGGTTTCGTCGACGGCCAGCACGCGCAGCTCGACCGCGTTTTCGCCGGGCAGGAACAGGCATTGATTCGGATGCCAGGCATCCTCCTCGCGCCGGTCCATCTCGTAAAACGTGCGGCCGCGCTCGGTCCATGAGCGCACTTCCGGATGCTGATCCCAGAAATCTTCCGGCAGCTCGGCAGAGCCGGTGTACAACAGGGAGAAATCGTCGAGCGCGCGGTCGTTCTCGTAGTCCTCGGCGACGATGCCATTGATGCTCGCCTTGATCCGCAGATTGATGTCCTTGGTGACAAGGATCACGGCACGCTCGGGATTCTGGTCGCGCAGTTCGATTACCGCCGACAGGATCTGGTTGTCCGCCTTGGCGTGGCCATTGCTGCTGGTGCGGTGCTGGAAATACAGCCGGCCCACCGAGGCGCCACGCTTGAGCTTGATGCCTTGCGGGTTGCTCAGCTCCAGTCCATCGCCCAGGTCATGCTGTTTGCCCAGTTCGACCAGTTCGTTGAGGAAGCGACTGACCTGACGGCCGTTGCGGGAGACTTCGGATGCACCCTTCTTTTTTTCGTCCAGTTCCTCCAGCACGGTCATCGGGATGAAGACGTCGTGTTCCTCGAAGCGGAACAGCGAGGTCGGGTCATGCAGCAGGACGTTGGTATCGAGAGCGTAGATGCGCTTGCTTCCGGTCATGCGGAAGTGTCCTCGCTGGTGGATGGATGAATGAATCGTGGCGCAAAGCTGGCCACGGGCGGAGAGGTGCGATGTGGATCGTTGGCGCGATGCCGGCGCGTTGTGCGGGTGAAAGCCAGCGAGGTGGTCACTGGGCGGGAATGGCTTCGAGTACGGCCTGGGCGTGTCCAGGCACCTTCACGCCACGCCATTCGCTGGCGATTTTCCCCGCAGGGTCGATGAGGAAGGTACTGCGTACGATGCCCAGATGACGCTTTCCGTAAAGCACTTTTTCGTGGATCACATCGAATGCCTGACACCAGGTTTCGTCGGGGTCGGAAACCAGCGGAAACGGCAGCGCCTGCTTGGCGGCAAAGTTGGCGTGCGACTTCTGCGCGTCGCGCGACACGCCAACTACCTGCGCATTGCGCTGGCGAAATGCCGGATAGAGATCGCGAAAATCCTGTGCCTCATGGGTACAGCCTGGCGTGCTGTCCTTGGGATAGAAGTACACCACCACCCATCGCCCCTTCAGGTTGGCGAGCTTCAATAGGCTGCCGTCGCCGGTGATGCCGCTGAGCGAAGGGACTTTCTTGCCGACATCGGACATGGCCACTCCTGCCCAGCGGACGATCGCCAGGCATATTCATGGAAAAGGGGGTTCGGGAACCGGCGGACGCTGAACGCTGCGGATGGTGCGCAGAAGGCGATCGGATTGGATCGACACACTGGCTGCAATGCAACGTTCCTCGGTGGTCCTGGGACCAAGACTAGCGCGTGCGTGGCTACCTGTGACAGCCCTTGTCAGATGCGCCGGATCGCGCGATCCTCAGAACTTGACCGGGTCCATGATGGCGTCGAGATTCAGGCCGTCGCACAGCTCGAGAAAATCATCGCGCAGCGCGGCAATGTGGATCTCTGCAGGGATGCCGATGGTGAACTGGGCCTGGAACATCTCCGCACCCGTCTGCATCGCCTGGTAACGGGTGGAGTTGAGCTGTTCGACGCTGATGCCATGCTGGCTGAAGAACTCCACGATCCGCGCCACGATGCCGGGCCGATCCGCCGCCACCACCTCCACCAGATACGGCAGCAAGTGCGAGCTGTTCTCGCGCGGGCCGGTGCGGTAGTGCACCAGTCGCAGGCTCTCGTCGCGGGCCAACTTGGTCAGTGCGGTTTCGAGCTTGGCCAGCGCATCCCATGCGCCGCTGGCCAGCAGCATCAACGAGATTTCCGTGCCGATTGTCGACACCCGTGATTCGGAAAGATTGCAGCCGGCGTCGGCGATGCGCTTGGCCAGTGCCAGCAACGGCGACTTGATCGCCGGCGTGAGTGCCTGGATCAGCAGCTGATTGTCGTTGCCTGTACGCGCTGCCGCGGGAGAAGAGGCGGAAGAAGGTTTCAAAAGAGCCTGCCTGTGGCGTTGTCCCGCGCGGTGCGGAGACGCTGAGATTACTCCGTTCGAGCTTACTTGCCCGCCTCGCGAGCCGGCAAGTAACATGCACGGCTTGACCCGGAGCGGAATCGAGCCTTGAACATTCGCGGAAGCATCTGCGCGCTGGTCACCCCGTTTGCAGCTGATGGCGTGCTCGATCTTGCGGCGTTCGGGCGGCTGCTCGACTACCAGCTCGAAGGCGGCACGCAGGCACTGGTGGTGGCCGGTTCCACCGGCGAAGCGCACATGCTGGAGCCCGATGAGTTCGATCGGTTGCTGATGTTCGCGGTCGAACGTGTGGCCGGGCGGGTGCCGGTGATCGCCGGCACAGGCGAGGCCGGTACGGCGAAGACGGTGGCGGCTACCCGTCGCGCGCGCGAACTGGGCGCCGATGCGGCGCTGGTGGTGGTGCCGTATTACGTGCGTCCGACCCAGGAAGGCCTGTACCGGCATTACCTTGAAGTGGCCGAACAGGGCGGGTTGCCGTTGCTGCTCTACAACGTGCCGACCCGCACCGGCTGCGATCTGTTGCCGCAGACCGTGGCGCGGTTGCGAGAGCACCCGGGCATCATCGGCATCAAGGAGGCGCGCAGCGATCGCGAGCGGATTTTGGCGCTGGCGGAACTTGTGCGTCCCGATTTCGTCTATCTGTCCGGTGACGACGGCAGTGCGGGAGAAGCCATGCTTGCCGGCGCCGGCGGCACCATCTCGGTGGTGGCCAACCTGGTGCCGCAGGCGTTTCGTGCCTTGTGCGATGCGGCCACCGGTGGCGACCAGGCGGCTACTGCGCGGTGTCATGCCGCGCTGGAGCCGCTGGTGCAAGCGCTTAACTGCGCGCCGAACCCGATCGCGGTCAAGGCTGGTTTGCCCGTCCTGGGGTTGGGTCTGGCGCTGCCGAGATTGCCATTGGTGGAATTGAACGACGGTCCGGATCGCGCCCGATTGCACCAAGCGCTGTCCAGTCTGGCATCCTTGGCGACTGTGGCCGGTTGACGGTTGCCTGACTTACTCACGGAATCTGACTACATGAAGAAAACCTCGCTCCTCGTGGCCTTGCCGGCTGTGGCTCTCAGTGGCCTGCTGCTTACCGGCTGCGGCATGTTCCGTTCGCACAAGGCGTGGGACACTGCCCAGCAGGAATCGCCGCTGGAGATTCCGCCGAGCCTCGACCGGCCGTCCACCAGTGAAGCCTTGATGATTCCTCCGCCCGGTGCGAATCAGCCGACTGCCAACGGCGCGACAGCTCGCGTCGGCACCGCCGACGGCCAGATCGCCGATGGTTTTGTGATGACTGACAGCGTCGACAATGCCTACCATCGAGTGGGCCAGGTGCTGGAAAGCGGCAGCCTGGGGCAGCTGGTCGGGCATGACGATGCCACGCACAGTTACACGCTGAACGTTTCCGCCGCTGCCGTGCAGCAGAAAAAGAAAGGTTTCTTCGGCCGCATGTTCGGGCGTCACAAGGACGATGCTGCCGCTGCCCCGGGCGCGGGTTCGCATCAGGTGCAGGTAAGCATCAACGGCAGCGGCACGAATGCCAGCGAAGTACGTGCCGAAGGCAACGCCGCGGCGGTGGCCAAGGTGATCGATACGTTGAAGTCGCGTCTGGGCGGCTGAGCCTCTCTGCTGCCGCATGGCCACAAAAAAAGCCGCCCCAAAGGGCGGCTTTTTTTGTGGCCATTGATTTCAGCGCTGCAGCAACTGGAGCTTGTCCGGCTTGCCTTCCCATTCCTTGGCGTCCGCGGGGCTGTCCTTGCGCTCGGTGATCACCGGCCAGCCCTTGGCCAGTTCGGCATTGAGCGCCACAAAGGCCTCCTGGCCGGCCGGCACGTCGTCTTCCGGATAGATCGC
>DHXA01000031.1:24900-39339 GCA_002413455.1 Rhodanobacter sp. UBA5168
GCGTCGACCGGGCAGACCTCAACGCAGTCGGTGTATTTGCACTTGATGCAGTTGTCGATGACGACGAAAGTCATGGGCGGTCTTCGGTGATTTTTTTTATGAAGAGTGCGGCCATGGACGGCCGCTTCTGGCCTTCACCCGCTGGCGAGGACGCCAAGCCGCCACCTGTCGCTCCGGCTGCCGCGATCACGGACGATCGCACAAACTACCAAATGGTGCTCCCTACGAGGTTCGAACTCGTGTTCCCGCCTTGAGAGGGCAGTGTCCTGGGCCACTAGACGAAGGGAGCGTTATGCTGCGAGGCGCGCTAGTATAACGGAATTGTTTCGCGCGGCAATGCTTGGCATGCATGGGTCTGCGCCGTTCGAAGCATGCCTCGCCGGTGCAGGCCTCACGCTCCGCGGGACGATCCGCGATGCCGCGCGCACCGCGATATATTGCAACCATAGGGCGGCTTCGCCCCGCAAGGATTCCGACCGCTTGAATCTCGAATCAGGGACCGACATCACGCCAGCGCTGCGGATCATTCCGCGCGACCAGCACATCATCTCCCGCAAGAACATCAGCAAGGCGGCATTGCGGGTGCTATATCGCCTGAACGAGGCGGGTTACACCGCGTACCTGGTCGGCGGCGCAGTACGTGACCTGCTGCTTGGTCTGCAACCGAAGGATTTCGACGTCGCTACCAGCGCGACGCCGGACGACGTGAAAAAGCTGTTCCGCAACTGCCGCCTGATCGGCCGGCGCTTTCGCCTGGCACATGTGGTGTTCGGCCCGGAAATCATCGAGGTGGCGACGTTTCGCGGTCTCGGCGAAGAGGGGGGCGAGGGTGATCGCCACATCGTCGACGGCCGCATCGTGCGCGACAACATCTGGGGCACCATCGAGGAGGACGCGATCCGCCGCGATTTCCGTGTCAACGCGATGTACTACGACATCAGCGATTTCTCGGTTCGCGATTACGTGGGCGGCATGCAGGATCTGCAGGACCGTGTACTGCGGCTGATCGGCGAACCCGGCATCCGTTACCAGGAAGATCCGGTGCGGATGCTGCGCGCGGCCCGGCTGGCAGCGAAGCTCGACATGAGCATCGATGCAGCCGCGATGGCGCCGTTCGAGACCCTGGGGCCGTTGCTGGCCGATGCGGCGCCGGCGCGACTGTTCGATGAATCGCTGAAGATGTTTCTCAGCGGCAATGGTCTGAAAAGCTTTCGCATGCTCGAGCATAGCGGCCTCCTGAAATTCCTGTTTCCAGCGACCGCGCGCGCGCTAAAGCGCGGCGACGAGGCGCTGCGTTCGCTGGTCGAACAAGGTCTGGCGAATACCGACGCACGCATTGCCGAAGGCAAATCGGTGACGCCGGCATTCCTGTTCGCGGTACTGCTGTGGGGCGAAGTGCGCGACGTGGCACATCACTGGATCGCCCGCGGTCAGGAGAGCACCGAGGCCTGGGCGCGCGCCTCGGCCCAGGTCGTGGGCGAGCAGTGCCAGCGGGTGGCGATACCGCGACGGTTCACCTTCACCATGGAGGAGATCTGGTCGCTGCAGCCGCGTTTCGAGCAGGTCCAGCGCAAGCGGGTGTTTCGCCTGATGACCCATCCGCGTTTTCGCGCCGCGTTCGATTTTCTGCTGTTGCGCGCGGATGAATCCCCGGCAATGCGTGAATTGGGCCAGTGGTGGGCGCATGCGCAGCAGTTGCCGCAGGAGGTGCTGGCGGCGGCGTTGCCGGCTGGCGGCGGCAGCGGTGCCAGTGATCACATTGCGGCGCCGGTGGCCAGCAGGCCTCCTCGTCCGCGCCGGCGGCGACGCAAGCCGGGTGATAAATCGGGTTCCGTGTGACGCTGGCTTACGTCGCGCTGGGCAGCAACCTCGCCAATCCGAAGCAACAGGTGCTCGACGCGATGGACGCGTTGGCGAAGCTGCCAGCTACGCGGCTGCTGCGGCGTTCGCATTTGTATTGCACGCCGCCGTGGGGCGTGCTGAAGCAGCCGCCGTTCATCAATGCTGCAGCAGAACTGGATACGACGTTGTCGCCGCACGCCTTGCTGGACGCGTTGCTGATGATCGAGCAGCAGGCCGGCCGCGTGCGTGCCGAACGCAACGGTCCGCGCACGCTGGATCTGGATGTATTGCACATCGATGGTGTGCAGCTCGACGACGAGCGGCTGACCCTGCCGCATCCACGCATGGCCGAGCGTGCATTCGTACTGCTGCCCTTGAATGATGTGGCGCCCGCGTTGTGGCTCCCTGGGCAAGGTGTGGTGGCGGAACTGCTGGGCAGACTCGATCTTGCCGGTTGCGAAAGGCTGCTTGCGCCATAATCGGCGCCCGTTTACCCGATCAGGAATTGCCGTGTACGTGCAAAACGCGAATGTCCCCGACCGCAAACCGGTGACCGTGCCGGGTCTGCTGGCCATGAAGGCGCAGGGACAGCGCATTGTCATGCTCACCGCGTATGACGCCAGCTTCGCCTGGCAGCTGGAGGCGGCCGGGATCGATATTGCGCTGGTCGGCGATTCGTTGGGCATGGTGGTGCAGGGACATCGCAGCACGCTGCCGGTTACGCTCGAGCACATGGTCTATCACACCGCCGCGGTGGCTCGTGGACTGTCGGCGACCCTGCTGGTGGCTGACCTGCCGTTCATGGCCGATCGGGATATTTCCCACGCGCTTCAGGCCGGAGCGCGGCTCGTTGGCGAAGCCGGCGCGGCGATGGTGAAGATCGAAGGCGCGGCGCCGCATATTCTCGAGGCGATCGCGGCACTGACCGCGCGCGCAATCCCGGTTTGCGCGCATCTCGGCTTGACGCCGCAATCGGTGCACAAGTTCGGCGGATTTCGCATCCAGGGCCGTGAGCAGGCAGCGGCGGACCGCGTGCTGGCCGAGGCACTGGCGGTGCAGGCGGCCGGTGCGGATCTGCTGGTAATGGAAGGCGTGCCGGTCGAGTTGGGCAAGCGGGTGACCGCGGCCCTGAGCATCCCGGTGATCGGCATCGGTGCCGGCCCGCATTGCGACGGACAGGTGCTGGTGATCCATGACATGCTCGGCGTCACGCCGGGCAAGCGACCCAAGTTCAGCAAGGATTTCCTGGCCGGGCGCGATTCTGTCGGCGCCGCCATCTCGGCGTACGCGGCAGACGTGCGCAGCGGTGCATTCCCTGCATCCGAACATTGTTTCAACTGATCAGCGAGTCAACGCATCATGCAGACCGTACAAGATGCCGCCGCCTTGCGAGCTGCGATCCGCGGCTGGCGGGCGAAAGGCCAGACAGTGGGTTTCGTGCCGACCCTGGGCAATCTTCACGCCGGTCATCAGTCGCTGATCAAGCTGGCGCGGGCACGCACCGAGCGGGTGGTTGCCAGCGTCTTCGTCAACCCCACGCAGTTCGGTCCGAACGAGGATTTCGAACGCTATCCACGCACGCTGGTGCAGGATCAGGCGGCGCTGGCCGATGAGGATTGCGATCTGCTGTTTGCGCCGGACGTGGCGACGATCTATCCGTTTGGTGCCGAACACAGCGTCAGCCTGCGCGTGCCGCAGATCACCGATACGCTGGAGGGCGCCCATCGGCCCGGGCATTTCGATGGTGTGGCTACGGTCGTATGCAAGCTGTTCAATCTGGTCCAACCCGATCTGGCGGTATTCGGCCAGAAAGATTTCCAGCAGCTGAAAGTCATCGAACGGATGGTGCGTGACCTGTCGTTGCCGGTGAAGGTGATGGCGGCGCCGACCTTGCGCGCCGACGACGGGCTGGCCTTGAGCTCGCGCAACCAATACCTGTCCGCCGCCGAACGCGCGCGTGCGCCGTTGATCCATGACACGTTGCTTAAAATGCGCGAACTGCTGGGCCAGGGCCATCCATGGCAGGCTCTGGAGCAGACTGCTGCCGCGCGGCTGACCCGTGCCGGATTCGTCCCCGATTACGCGGTGATCCGCCGCGCCGAGGATCTGGCCGAACCGGCCGAAGGCGAGCGCGACGGCCTGATCGCGCTGATCGCGGCGCGCCTAGGCAGCACCCGCCTGATCGACAACTTGCTGTTCGACTGATCCGCCCGCATATCGCTGCCGATGCCGGTGATGTTGCGGTGCAACGTGATCGGTTCGATAATTGCCGACTTTGCAGGATCCTGCGGGAAAGAACGTCATGCACCTGAACATGCTCAAGGCCAAGATCCACCGCGCCACCGTGACCCATGCGGAGCTGCACTACGAGGGCTCGATCGCGATCGACGGGCTGCTGCTGGATGCTTCGGGCATCCGCGAGTACGAGCAGATCCACGCATGGAACGTGAACAGCGGCCAGCGTTTTGTCACCTATGCGCTGCGTGCCGAGGAAGGCTCCGGCATCATCTCCGTCAACGGTAGTGCCGCGCGCAGTGCCCAGGCTGGCGACATCATCATCATCGCCGCATTTGTGCAATTGAGCGAAGCCGAGCTGGAACAGTACCAGCCCACCTGCGTCTACATCGCCGCCGGCGCCGGCAATCGCATCAGCCACACCAACCGCTCGATTCCCAAGCAGATGGCCGCGGCCTGAGCCGCGGGGGTTCACGCCGGGCTTTGCTGCTTCGCCAGCGCCCACGCCACATGCTCGCGCACAATCGCCGATGGGTGATCGGCGCGGGCATCAAGCGCTTCGCGTACGCCCGCTGACGGCGGCGCATTGCCCAGTGCCACCGCGATATTGCGCAGCCAGCCTTCGTAGCCGGTGCGGCGGATCGCCATGCCTTCGGTGCGCTTGAGAAATTCATCCTCGCTCCAGGCGAACAGGTCGATCAGCTTCGCGCCGTCGAGGCTGTGCCGCGGAGCAAAATCCGGCTCGGCGGTTGCCTGCGCGAACTTGTTCCACGGACACACCAGCTGGCAGTCGTCGCAACCGAAGATGCGGTTGCCCATCGGCGTGCGCAGGTCTTCCGGAATGCTGCCCTTGAGCTCGATCGTGAGATAGGAGATGCAGCGTTTCGCATCCAGCCGGTAGGGGCCGAGTATCGCTTGGGTCGGGCAGATGTCGATGCAGCGGCTGCAACTGCCGCAGTGCGCACTGGCCGGTTCGTCCACTGGCAGCGGCAGGTCCGTGTACAGCTCGCCGAGAAAGAAATACGAGCCGGCATGACGGCTGATCAGCACGGTGTGCTTGCCGATCCAGCCCAGCCCCGCATTGCGTGCCAGCGCCTTCTCCAGTACCGGGGCGGAATCCACGTAGGCCCGATAACCGAAGTCGCCGACCACGCCATGGATGCGTTCGGCCAGCTTCTGCAGCCGGTTGCGCATCAGCTTGTGATAATCGCGTCCCAGCGCGTAGCGCGACACGTAACCGGCTTCGGCATCCTGCAGCACATCCCAGGCGTTGGCGGTGCCGGGCGGGATGTAATCCATGCGCACCGAAATGACGCGTTGCGTGCCCGGCTCCAGTTCGGCCGGTCGTGCGCGACGGGTGCCATGACGCGCCATGTATTCCATGTCGCCATGATGGCCGTGGTCGAGCCAGCGCTCGAGATGCTGCTCGTCTTCGCCCAGGTCGGTGCCGCTGATGCCGGCATCGGCAAAGCCCAGCTCGCTCGCCCAGCGCTTGATGTCGCGGGCCAGAGCGGCGTAGTCGGATGCGCTGCGAATGTCGGTGCTGGACATCCGGCTATTGTAAAGGCGGCCCATGCCTATAATTCATGCATGCCGACCTATCCTTACAGCCGCGATCTCCATACCGTCGAGCAGTTGCGCCAGATGGAGCGCGCGGCATTGGCGGCCATGGAAATTACCGGTCAGGAATTGATGCGCCGTGCCGCAAGTGCCGCACTCAACAGTCTGCGTCGCCACTGGCCGCAGCTGCGACACATCTGTATCCACTGCGGTCCCGGCAACAATGGCGGCGATGGCTTCCTGTTCGGCGTGCTGGCACGCGAAGCGGGGCTGCAAGTCGAGGTAATGGCATTGACGGCTGCCTCGCACGGTGACGCTGCCATCGCGCGTCAGGCGTGGGTAGCCGGCGGCGGCCGAGTGCAATGGGTCGGCGACGACGACACGCTGCCCGATGCCGAGCTGCACGTGGATGCGCTTTATGGCATCGGTCTGCACCGCGCCCCCGAAGCCGCGGCGGCGCGGCTGATCGAACAGATCAACCGCAGTGGCCAGCCGGTGTTGGCGCTGGATGTGCCCAGCGGACTGGATACCGATACCGGCCAGTGTGCCGGTGCGGCGATCCGCGCAGATGTCACCGTGACCTTCATTGCCGGAAAACGTGGACTGCACACGGGCCGGGCTGCCGACCATGTCGGCGTACTCGAGCTGGCAACTCTGGGCGTGCCCGACAGCGTGTACGCGGATATTGCGCCGGACGCGCGCTTGCTGGTTGCCGAGATCCTGCCGCGACGCACGCGTTACGCGAACAAGGGCGACAACGGCCACGTGCTGGTGATCGGCGGCGAGCACGGCATGGCCGGCGCGGTGCGGCTGGCAGGCGAATCGGCATTGCGCGGCGGCGCCGGTCTGGTGAGCGTGGCGACGCGGGCCGAGCATGTGTTTTCCCTGAATGCCACGCGACCGGAACTGATGGTGCATGGCGTCGATGGCCCGCAAACACTGGCGCCGATGCTCGAACGAGCCAGCGTGCTGGCACTCGGTCCGGGCCTGGGTCAGGCCGCATGGGGGCATGCACTGTGGCTTACCGCGCTGGACGCGAACAAGCCGCTGGTGCTCGACGCCGACGGCCTGAACCTGCTGGCGCGTGAGCCGCGCCGGTTCAGCGCGGCGACGATATTGACGCCCCATCCGGGCGAGGCAGCACGGTTGCTTGGCGTGTCCACGGCTGAGGTCGAGCATGATCGTTTTGCGGCTGTGCGCGAACTGTCCCGTCGCTACGGGGTGGTGGCGGTATTAAAAGGTTCCGGCAGTCTGATTGCCGATGCGGATGGACGTCTGGACGTCTGTCCGTGGGGCAACCCCGGAATGGCATCCGGCGGCATGGGCGATCTGCTCACCGGTGTCGTGGCGGCCCTGCTTGCACAGGGTTGCAGCGCCTGGCAGGCAGCCTGCCTCGGCGTGGGGCTGCATGCGCGTGCCGGCGACAGGGCCGCGCAACAAGGCGAGCGCGGATTGCTGGCCAGTGATCTGCTGGCGCCGCTGCGCGCGCTGGGTAATGGTGTGCCGGGTGGCGAGCGCGAGCATGACTGAGCGAACCGGGTCAGGCCATGCGAACGCTGGCCATATCGAGTACGGACGGGAATGGCCATTGCCCGACGAGGCGGCCACCGAGGCCTTGGCCGTGCGGCTGGCGCATGTGCTGGACGATGGGCTGGTGCTCTATCTGCATGGCCCGCTCGGCGCCGGAAAGACCAGCTTTGCGCGGGCCCTGCTGACCGCGCTTGGCGTGGGTGAGCGGGTGAAGAGCCCGACCTATAGCCTGGTCGAGAGCTACATGGCGCGGGATCGGCCGGCGTGGCACCTGGACCTTTACCGGATTGCCGATCCCGGCGAACTGGAGTGGCTGGGTCTGGACGCACTGGCCGAGCCGGCCGCACTGGTCCTGGTGGAGTGGCCCGAACGCGGCGCCGGCGCGCTGCCTGCGGCGGATCTCGAGTTACGCCTGGACTATGCGGGACTGGGGCGTCAGGCGCTGCTGCGTGCGTTCACCGCCCGTGGCGAAAGGCTGCTGGCACGACTGCCCTGAGGGCAGCTAAGTACCGATTTCCTCTTGGAAAATTGTGGATTGCCGATTCGGGCAGGATCCGTTCGGAATGCATGACTTGCGACCGATAACTTGATGTTGCCTGATAAATGATCCGCAGGTCATGGATATTCAAGGGAAAATTCGCTTGCATTCAACGTATGACTGCGTTTCAATGCGGCGCATGAGGGGTTACCTGAACAATCTGGGTGGACTGGTCACCGCCGCTATCCTGGCGGCCATGCCGCTTTGCGCGGTTTGGGCGGCCGATCTGAAGGATGCCCGGGTCTGGGCCGGCCCGGATTACACCCGCCTGGTACTCGATGCATCCGGCCCGTTGCACTACACGGTCAGCCAGAAGGACGGCCAGATCGTGGTCGATTTGCCGGACAGCCGGGTGACCCGCGACTTTTCCGATCCCGCCGCCCAGGGGCTTTATCAGGGCATGAGTCATGCCCGTATCGGCGATCACCTGCAGTTGACCGCCAAGGTCGATCCCGCCAGTCGCCTGAAGAGCTTCGTGCTGAAGCCGGCCACTGGCACGGACTATCGTCTGGTGCTCGATCTCTATCCCGGCGGCCGCACTGAGGCCGTCAGCACGGCCGAACCCTCGCCAGCTGCGGTGGCGGCGCCAGTGATGGCTCCGCAATACAGCAATCCCACACACAGCGGCCGGGTCGCTTCCGAGCAGGCCGCAGCCATGCTCAACGGCCAGCGTGCGGTGGTGGTGGCGATCGACGCCGGGCATGGCGGCAAGGATCAGGGCGCGCATGGCCCCAGCGGGACGCTCGAGAAGAACGTCACCTTGGCTGTGGCGCGCAATCTCGCAGCAGAAATCAATCGCCAGCCGGGCATGAAAGCGGTGTTGACACGCGACGGCGACTATTTCATTCCGCTCGCGCAGCGCTATCGCATTGCCCGCGAGAACAACGCGGATCTGTTCGTGTCGATCCACGCCGATTCGTTCACCAGCGACGACGCGAGGGGCTCGTCGGTGTGGGTGCTGTCGCCGCGTGGCAAGACCAGTACAGCAGCGCGCTGGCTCGCCGATGGCCAGAACCGGGCCGACCTGATCGGCGGCACCACGCTGGACGACAAGGACGACGGCCTGGCCAAGGTACTGCTGGATATGCAGCAGGGCTGGGCGATGCAGGCCAGCGACATGGTGGCCGGCAACGTGCTCAAGGCGCTGGGCCAGCTTGGTCCGACCCATCGCGGCTATGTCGAGCGCGCGAACTTCGTGGTACTGCGCTCACCGGATGTGCCCTCGATCCTGGTCGAGACCGCGTTCATCAGCAATCCTGCCGAGGAGCGCAAATTGCGCGACCCGACCCATCAAAAGCAGCTGGCCGAAGCCGTGATGGGCGGCGTGAAGAATTATTTCGAGTCGACGCCGCCACCGGGCACCTGGTTCGCGGCGCAGGCGACGCGCCGCAATGGCGTCGAGCTGGCGTCGGCGAAGGCGCCAGGCGTCGACAGGAACGCTGTGGCGAAGTTCACCGACAAGAATCAGGTCACCTTGGCGCGCAATCCCGCGCCCTCGGCGGACGCCGGCGTACGCGACGTGCATCGGGTCGGTCGTGGCGAAAGCCTGCGCAGCATTGCGCGTCAATACGGCATCAGTGTGGACGCCCTGAAAACCGCCAACCAGATGAGCAGCGATACGGTGCGTGCCGGCGCCGTCCTGGCTATTCCCACGGGCTGACTTCCACCGTCCTGCGGACTGACGAAGACGGCGTTGCCTTCGTTCGCTGCTAAAGTTCGCGGATGACCGTGATACGCCTGCTTCCCCCCGAACTCATCAACCAGATCGCCGCCGGCGAGGTCATCGAGCGACCGTCCTCGGTGGTCAAGGAACTGGTGGAGAACAGCCTCGACGCCGGTGCCAGCCGCATCGAAGTGGACATCGAAGCCGGTGGTGCGCGGCTGATCCGCGTACGCGACGATGGTGGCGGCATCCACGTCGATGAGCTGCCGTTGGCGGTGGCGTCGCATGCCACCAGCAAGATCGGCAGCTTTGACGATCTGGAGCACGTCGCCAGCATGGGTTTTCGCGGCGAGGCGCTGGCGTCGGTATCGTCGGTGGCGCGTTTCGCGCTGACTTCGCGCGCACGCGACCAGGACGCCGCGTTCCGCATCGAGGTCGATGGCGGCAGGCTGCAGGCGGCGCGTCCGGCGCAGCACCCGCAAGGTACCAGCGTGGAAGTGCGCGACCTGTTCTACAACGTACCGGCGCGCCGGAAATTCATGCGCGCCGAGCGCACTGAATTCGCACACATCGACGACCTGTTGAAGTCGCTGGCGCTGGCACGCGGCGCGGTGGAGTTCCGGCTCAGCCATAACGGCAAGCCAGTGCGCATATGGAAGGCCGCCCGTGACGAGCAGGCGGCGTTGCAGCGGGTGGCCGAGGTACTCGGCGAGGAATTCCCGGCGCGAAGCCTGCGCATCGATCACGCCATGGCCGGTCTGTCCCTGTCCGGCTGGGTCGGTTTGCCGACTGCGTCACGTGCGCAGGCCGACTCCCAGTATTTCTACGTCAATGGCCGGTTGGTGCGCGACCGCATCGTTGCCCACGCGGTGCGCCAAGCGTATGCCGACGTTCTGTTCCATGGTCGCCACGCAGCGTTCGTACTGTATCTGGAGCTCGATCCGGCGGGCGTCGATGTGAACGTGCATCCGGCCAAGCAGGAAGTGCGTTTCCGCGAGCAGCGTCTGGTACACGATTTCCTGTTCCGCACCCTGCATGAAGCCCTGGCACAGACACGAGCCGGGCTGAACACATTGCCGGTGATGGAGCCGATGGAGGTTGCCGAACGTTTGCATGCCGTGAGTTCGGCCGTCACTGCATGGCCGGGCCAATTCAGCCAGAACCGGTTGAACCTCGGGGTGCGCGATGAGCCGCTGGCCGACTACGCCGCGTTGCTGGGTACGACACCCTCAGTGCCGCTCGCCTACGCGCCGATGCCGACGACCGAAGAGGGCGAAACACCGCCGCTCGGCTTTGCGATTGCGCAGCTTAAATCCATCTTCGTGCTGGCCGAGAATGCGCACGGGCTGGTGCTGGTGGACATGCACGCAGCGCACGAACGCATCACTTACGAGAAACTGAAGAACGGCCGCGTCACCAGCAACCTGCGTTCGCAGATGCTGCTGGTGCCGCTCAGCATCGCGGTCAGCGCAAAGGAAGCAGCCGCCGCAGAGGAGCACGCCGAGGCGCTGGCCGAGTGGGGACTGGAATTGTCGCGCAGTGGTCCGGCGCAGATCGTGGTGCGGCGCATTCCCGCCCTGCTGGAAGGTGCGGATGTCGGCCAGCTCAGTCGCGATGTGTTGTCCGAGCTGGCCCAGCACGGCAGCTCGCGCCGGTTGCAGGAACTGGAGAACGAATTGCTCTCGACGATGGCCTGCCACGGTTCGGTGCGCGCCGGGCGGCGACTCGGCCTTCCGGAAATGAATGCGCTGCTGCGCGAGATGGAAGCGACCGAACGCTCCGGACAATGCAATCATGGTCGGCCGACCTGGGTCCAGCTGAGTTTGGCCGAGCTCGACAAGTTGTTCATGCGCGGCCGCTGACGCGCTATCTGAAGTGGTTTCGCTGGAGATACCGATGTTCCGTACCAGCCTGTTTGTTGCCGCCGCCATTCTGGGAGTTGCTACCGTGCACGCCACCGACACCGACAATTACACACACAGCATCAATCAGTGGCATGCCGGCCGGGTCGAGCGGCTGACCGCGCCCGACGGCTGGCTGAGCCTGATCGGTCTGGAGTGGCTGAAGGAAGGCGACAACCGCATCGGCACCGCAGCGGACAACGACATCGTGCTGAAGGCCGGGCCCGCGCATCTCGGCGTCGCGAAGCTGGCTGGCGGCGGCGAAGTCCACCTGGTACTGGCAAGTGACAGCGGCGCGTTGATCGACGGCAAGCCGGCACACGAGGCCACGCTGATCGACGACATGAAGGCCGGCGATGCCACGCCGACCACCGTGAATTTTGGCGCGGCGAGCTTCTACGTGATCGATCGCGATGGTCGCAAGGGGCTGCGCGTGAAAGACACCGAGGCGCCGGGCCGCAAGCACTTCGCCGGCATCGACTCCTTTGCGATCGATCCGTCGTGGCGGATCGAAGCGACGTGGGTGGCCACGCCGGGCCAGACGCTGGAGATGGGCACGGTGATCGGCACGATCGACAAATATCCGGTGCCGGGCAAAATCGAATTCACCCGCGACGGCAAGCATTTCGAGATCCTGCCGGTGATCGAGGTGCCGGGCGACACCCAGTACTTCATCGTGTTCGCCGATCGCACCAGTGGCAAGGAAACCTACGGCGCCGCGCGCTTCCTGTACATCGACCCGCCCAAAGACGGCAAGGTCGTGCTGGATTTCAACAAGGCCTACAACCCCCCATGCGCGTTCACCGCATTCGCCACGTGTCCGCTGGCGCCGCCGGAAAACCGGCTGGATCTGCGCGTGACGGCAGGCGAGAAGAACTATCGTGGCTCGCTTCACTGAGTGGTGCGCGGTTACCGCGCTGACGCTGCTGGCGTCATTCAACGCGTTCGCCGCCACGCCGGCCGATTACGCCAGTTCGGTGACCAGGGCACGCACCCTGCGTGTCGATGAGCTGAAACGTCCGGACGGCTATCTGGCGCTCACTGCTTCAGGCTGGTTGCTGCCCGGCGACAACACTGTGGGCAGCGCAGAGGACAATCGCTTCCGGATTCCCGGTGCGCCAGCGCATCTGGGCATACTGAACCTGGACGCACATGCACGGGTGCACCTGCGACTTGTCGAAACCCGTGACGTCAGCATCGATGGACACCCGGCCGCGACATCGATCAGCGAACTGCGGACACAAGGCGACGGGGGCAAGCAGCCACCTACCCGCGTGAGTTTTGGAAGCAGCTATCTGTATGTGGTCGAGAACGGCACGCAACGCGGCCTGCGGGTGAAGGACAACGCTGCGCCGTTGCGCACGCATTTTCCGGGCTTCGATTATTTCCCGATCGATCCGTCATGGCGGATCGAGGCGGACTGGGTGCCATTCGCGCAGCCGCATGTGCTGAAGATCGCCTACGTCACTGGTACCGAGAGCGATACGCCGATCGCCGGCAAGGCCGTGTTCCAGCGCGACGGCCATACCTACGAGCTGCTGCCGATCGACGAGGACGGCCGCTTGTTCTTTGTGTTCAGCGATCGCACGGCCGGCAAGCTGACCTACGGTGGTGCGCGTTTCCTGTATGCCGCGGCGCCGAAGAACGGCAAGGTCCTGCTCGATTTCAACCTCGCGCAGAACCCGCCATGCGCAATCACGCCGCACGTGGTGTGTCCGCTGGCGCCACCAGAGAACCGGCTGAAGCTGTCGGTGACGGCGGGCGAGAAGAAGTTTCTTGGCGGTGAGCACTGAGTCACCGCCAGAGTTCGATTCAACAGCCCGTGAAAACAGCCTTGCGCTTTTCCAGGAACGCTGTGGTGCCTTCGCGCATGTCCTCGGTGGAGAACGCCAGCGCGAACCCCTGCGTCTCGAACTCCAGGCCCTGATCGATGCTGGCTTCGCCACCCTGCAGCACGGCATCGAGAATGCCGGCGGCGGCCAGTGGCGCAGCGGCAGCGAGCTGGTCGGCCAGCATGTTCACCGCTTCATCCAGCGCCTCGGGCGCAACCACGCGGGAGACGATGCCCAGCTCATACGCGCGTTGCGCGTTGATCGGCGCGCCGGTGAGGCACAACTCCAGCGCGGCGCCGCGGCCGGCCAGTCGCAGCAGGCGCTGAGTGCCGCCGAAACCCGGGATCAGCCCGAGGTTGATTTCCGGCTGACCGAACTTTGCCTTCTCGCTGGCCACGCGCAGATGGCAGGCCATCGCCAGCTCCATGCCTCCGCCCAGCGCAAAGCCCTGGATACGTGCGATGACCGGCTTGCCGAGCCGCTCGATCGAACTCATCAACCGCTGGCCGGTTCGCGAAAAACCTTGCGCCTGCACCGGTGTGTAGCCGTGCATCTCGGCGATATCGGCGCCGGCGACGAACGCCTTCTCGCCCGCACCGGTCAATACCACCGCACGCACGGCGTCATCCTGCGCGGCCTGTGCGAACGCAAGGGTCAGTTCGTTGAGCGTGTCCCGATTGAGCGCGTTGAGCTTGTCGGGGCGGTTGACGGTGATTGTTCGTACGGCGCCGCGATTGCTGATGTCCAGGTTGCGATAGGCCATGGCCGGCTCCGATGAAGGCAAAGTCGCGATGGTAACAGCGGGAACCTTTGCCGCTGCAGGGTTTCTCAAACCCCGAGCGCCATCGCCGCACGAATCCGGTGAACCGCTTGGGATGGTCCGTCAGGACCGATTGTCGCGTTAGGGAAAGGCCGGTGGAGAAAGGCATGACATATCTGCGTTGCGGTCTCCTCGGCGTGCTGCTGTTGCTGGGGGGCGTGGTGCACGCGCAGAGCCGGTCGCCGACGGCAGCTACACCGGCCAAGCCGGACAAGGCCAAACTGTCCTACGCGATCGGTTATCAGATCGGCAGCCAGTTCGCGGACGGCAAACCGGCGGTGGAGATTCCCGTGCTGGTACGCGCCATCCAGGACGCCTATGCCAAGCGCGCTCCGACCGTGTCGATGCAGGACATGCATCAGCAACTGCAGCGACTGGATCAGCAGATGCACGCCGATGCACTGGCTGAGTTCAAGCACATTGCCGCGGTCAACGCGCGCAAGAGCGCTGCCTACATGGCACGCAACCGGCAGCAGCCTGGCGTGGTGCAGTTGCCGTCGGGTATCCAGTACGCCGTG
>DHXA01000031.1:39658-45745 GCA_002413455.1 Rhodanobacter sp. UBA5168
CCCGGCTGGCAGGACGTGATCCCGCGCATGCATGTGGGCGACCGCTGGAAAGTGGTGATCCCACCCCAGTTGGCCTATGGCGAAAATGGCCAGCTGCCGCGGATTGGTCCGAACGAAGCGCTGGTGTTCGAGATCGAACTGCTCGATACCAAGGCCGCTGCCGGCAAGCCCTGATCCACGCCGGTGGTAGCATGACGGGGCATGTCGAACGCCCCGAACCCTGTCGAAACTCTGCCATTGACTCCCTGCATCGGCATCTGCCGACTGGACGGGCGCGGGTATTGCGTGGGCTGCCGGCGCACCGGTGAGGAGATCGGTCGCTGGCGCGCGATGAGCGATGCCGAGCGGCTGTACGTGATGCAGGTGATCCTGCCTGAGCGCAAGTTGTCGTGATGGATGCGCTGATCAACGCGCTGCTGCCGCTGTCGACACCGCCGACGGCCCCGGGCTGGAATCACGCCGACATGACCGAACTGCTCGGCAACAGCGAGCGCGAGCCGGCCGCCGTGCTGGTCGGCTTTCGCGAGGGCGTTCAACCACGGCTGGTGCTGACCGTCCGCACCGATCACTTGCAGGCGCACGCTGGCCAGGTGGCATTCCCCGGTGGCCGCCGTGATCCGGCCGATGGCGACGCGCTGACCACGGCCTTGCGCGAAAGCGAGGAGGAGATCGGACTGGATCGCGCGCTGGTGACGCCGCTGGGCTATCTGGATTGCTTCGAGACGATCAGCGGTTTCTGCGTCACCCCCGTAGTGGCGAAGATTGCCGCCGAAGCGCAACTGTATCCGGCACCGGATGAAGTGGCCGAGGTGTTCGAGGTGCCGCTGGCCTTTCTGCTGGAGCCGGCGAACCTGCGCCGCTATACGATGGAGTTTCGCGGTCACCATCGGCCGATGGTGGAGTTCGTCCACGGCGGCCATCGCATATGGGGCGCCACCGCCGCGATGCTGTTCAACCTGTTGCAGAGGATGGGACGCACATGACGCTGAAAACCACCTTGATCGACGCGACGGAACTGGCTGCCTTGCCGCCGCAGGGCGTACTGATCGTGGATTGCCGCTTCGATCTGGCCGATCCGGACAAGGGGGGGCGTGACTATCTGGACGGCCATATCCCCGGCGCCGTATTCGCCAGCCTCGACCACGACCTGTCTGATCTTTCGCGTCAGGCCGAAGGCCTCGGCCGGCATCCGTTGCCGCTGGAGCCGGCGTTCAACGCGATGCTGTCGCGCTGGGGCTGGCAGGCGGGCATGCAGGTGGTGAGCTATGACGCTGGCAGCGGTGCGCTGGCTGCGGCGCGGCTGTGGTGGCTGTTGCGATTGGCCGGCGTGAAGCGGGTGGCGGTGCTGGATGGGGGTTATGCCGCCTGGCTGGCCGCGGGTCTGCCGGTCGAATCCGGCGCGGCTGCCGCGCGGGAAGCCACGCGGGTCGCCCTTCATTACGATGCGAGCCAGTTTTTGGTCGACCACGCCGCGCTGGCGGATGGTGCGTCAGGCCAGTTGCTGGATGCGCGCGCCGCACCACGTTACCGCGGCGACGTCGAGCCGCTGGATCGGGTCGGTGGCCATGTGCCCGGTGCGTTGAACCGGCCGTTCGCCGACAACCTCGGCAACGACGGCCGCTTCAAGTCACCTGCCCAGTTGCGCGGGGAGTTCGTTGCGGTGCTGGGTTCGACCGTGCCGTCGGACGTGGTGCACATGTGCGGCTCCGGTGTTACCGCCTGCCACAACCTGCTGGCGATGGAGCACGCCGGCTTGCACGGTTCACGGCTCTACGCGCCGTCGTGGTCCGGTTGGGTCAGCGATCCGGCGAGGCCCGTTGCAAAAGGCTGAACCGCTGCCGCAGGGGCCACCAGCGGGCCCCTGCAACGCGATCATTTTTTCTCTTTGAGCCGCGCCACCAGCTGCTGCAGCACCGCCTGCGTCTGCGGATGGAAGAACGCATCGGTGAAATCTTCCAGCGGCAGGGCATCGAGGTTGGCGTAGGCTGCGGCGAGGTCGGCGCGGGCCAGCGTGCGCGTGGCGAGCATCGCGTGCGCTGGCAGCGCCAGCAGCTCGCCCAGCCAGTGCAGCGCACGCGTGGTGACCTGGTCGACGCCGGTGAGTTCATCGACAAAGCCGCAGGCGAGTGCTTCGGCCGCCTCGATCATGGCACCGGAGACCAGTAGCCGTTCGGCGCGGTACGTGCCGACCACGCGGCGCAGTGCCAGCTGGATCGCCTCGGGCACGATCAGCCCCACTTGTACCTCGTTCAGGCCGATGCGGTACGGGCCTTCCGCCATCACGCGGTAGTCGCAGAACAGCGCCAGCACCGCACCGCCGGCCGGGCTGTGTCCGGTGATCGCTGCCACCAGCGGAATCGGTGCGCGCGCCAGGATGCCACACAGCGAGAAGAATTCGCGCCAGTACTCAAGTACGCCAGCGCGGTCGCGCGCCAGCAGTGCCGGCACGTCGACGCCGGCGGAGAACAGCCCCTGGGCGCCGGACAATACGATGCCGCGCACCCCATCGCGCATGCTGTCATCGATGGCGGAGCGCAGCGCGCGCAGCAGCTCCAGGTTCAGCGCGTTGACCGGCGGGCGCGCCAGCTGGATCTCGCGGATGCCGTTGTCGTGGCTGGTGATGTTGAGCATGGGAACTCCGGCTCGGTGATTTACGGTTGGGGATTGTCGTCGGCGGTCCAGCTGTAGCGCACGGCATAGTCGAGTACGGCCTTGCCGTTGGCCGGCACTTCGACGCGGAACTCCAGTGTGTCCGGCGTTTGTTGACTGGGTTTGCTGCTGGATGACACCAGCGTCCACTGCCGCCAGCGCGAGGGGTGTTCGCGCACGGTCACCGTGCGCGCGCTGTCGCCGGCATTGCTGAGGTTGATGCGGAATGCCTCGTCCATGGTGTAGCCGGCCTTGTCCGCGCTGAAAGCCGTGCGCGTGCGCTCCGCACGCAGGTCGAACGCGGTACCCAGGGTGATTGTCGCGTCGCTGCCTTTCGGAGTGTCGTTGATGCGGCCTTCGCCAATGAACTGAGGTGTGCCGTGGCGATCGGCGGTGAGCACGCGCAGATAGCCGGCGGGCAGGCTGTCGAATGCTTTCAGTTTCAAGGTGCTGACGATGGCGCTGCCACCTCCTTGGTTGAAATCACGGCTCAGGATCGGCTGCTGCGGCTGGAAGCTGTTGCCGTTCTCGTACAGCGCGGTGCGCTCGCAATCCAGCGCGCGGCTTGCGTACAGCGGCACCTGGCTGACGCTGCCGTCGGGCAGGTCGACGGCAGCGGGCAGGGTGTAGCTGCGGTAGTCGCCGACACTGTCCTGTTGCGGCATGTCGGCGCTCTCGGCTTTGGCGCTGTAGCCGCGTGCCATCGCCATCATGGGGCGCGGTGCCTGCGCCTTGGCCATGTTCGGCTCGCCGGCGATCAGGGTCAGCTGCGCATCGCGCCAGTCGCGGCCGCTGCGGTTGGCGATGCTGGCGCGCGATTCGAATTGCATGCGGCAAGCCACACCCGATTGGAGCGTCGCCACATAGGCGGCGCGCCATCCGAGGCCGGAGGTGGGATAGCTGAGCACGGCCTTGGTCTGGCCTGCACGCGCCGCATCCACCCGCAAGCTCAGGCTGGAACCGGTCGGGAAGTCCGCGCCGTTCGTGCGCACGGCGGCATAACTGCTGACCAAGGTGGTGCTGCCACTGTTGCCGCGTACCAGCAGACCATCGCCCGCCCGCAGCAAGGTGCCGCTGGCCAGCGGCTGGCCGCCGCTGCCGAGTACCTCCACGGGATGGCCAGTCAGTCCGGTGAAGGCTGCGTTCGCGCCCTGCGCCAGCAGTAGCCGTTGCGAAATCACGTGGGCATCGCCGCCGGGAAATCCCAGGGCCAGTGCCTCGGGATCGAGGAAGCCGGGCAGGTCGCCGATCACCACGTCGTGCGTGCCCGCTGCAAGTGTCAGCGCACGCTGCTCTCGTACCACGGCATAACCGTCATCGACACTGCCGCCGTTGTTGCTGGCATACAGCGCGGCGTTGTCGCTGCGATACAGGGTGAGTTCGGTGTCATTGGCGGCGTGGGCCGGGGAGATGCCAGCCAGGGCGGTGGCACAGGCGAGGACAAAGGCGGTGCGATGTGGTGTCGTCATTAGGGCGCGTTCCATCGTGGGGACCGGATCGCCATCATAGTGGCGGCGCGCGCATGCCGTACGTCGATTACATCATCGCTTGGACGGGGCGATCCGCGAAATTAGCTGTCGGCGCGGCCTGCGGCTGCCGCACGGATCGCCGCGGGCAGCGGCACCGGTTTGCCCGTAGCCGGGTTCATCCACACCATCACGACGTGGCCGTCGCTGTACAGGCAGTCCGGATGAGCGGCATCGACGATGCGATGGGCAATGGTCATCGAGCTGGTGCCCAGCCGGGCGCAGCGCAGTTCGATGAGCAGCGAGGCGGGCCATTCGATCGGCCGCCGGTATTGCAGCTGGCTGGCGGCCAGCACCGGCATCGCGTCCTCGCTGTACCAGTCGCGCACGTTCTGCAGCCATTGCAGGCGCGCCTCTTCCAGATAGGTGAGGAAGTTGGAATTGTTGACGTGGTTGAACGCGTCCAGATCGCGCCAGCGCACTCCGAGCGACGCAACGAACAACGGGGCGCCGATTTCGGTCGACGCAGCTTCGGTGGCTTCCCTCGCCGGCGCCGCATTCGCCGCGGGTTCGCTGGCGGACTTGCGCGGGCTCATGAACGTTTCTTCCGCGGCATCGGCTTGTATTTGTCGAGCGCGGCAATGTGCTTGGCCGCGGCCTTGATGCGTTTCGGGATGCCCGCCTTTTTTGGTCTGGCCGGCTTCAGGTGAGGCGCCAGGAAATGGCCGGTGTGCGACTCGGCGCTGGCCGCCACGGTTTCGGGCGTGCCGGCGACGAGGATGCGGCCGCCGCCGGCGCCGCCTTCCGGGCCGAGGTCGACGACCCAGTCGGCGGTCTTGATCACGTCGAGATTGTGCTCGATCACCACCACCGTGTTGCCCTGGTCGACCAGCTGATGCAGCACGTCGAGCAACTGCTCGATGTCGTGGAAGTGCAGGCCGGTGGTCGGCTCGTCCAGGATGTACAGGGTGCGGCCCGTGTCACGCTTGGACAGTTCCTTCGACAGCTTCACGCGCTGTGCCTCGCCACCGGACAGCGTGGTCGCGCTCTGGCCGAGCTTGATGTAGTCCAGACCCACCGCACGCAGCGTGTCGAGCTTGCGGGCGATGGTCGGCACATTCTCGAACAGCTTCAGCGCATCCTCCACCGTCATGTCGAGCACGTCGGCGACGGTGTGGCCCTTGTAGAGAATCTCCAGCGTCTCGCGGTTGTAGCGTTTGCCGTGGCAGAGGTCGCAAGGCACGTAGACGTCGGGCAGGAAATGCATCTCCACCTTGATCATGCCATCGCCTTCGCAGGCCTCGCAGCGGCCGCCACGCACGTTGAAGCTGAAACGACCCGGCGTGTAGCCACGCGCACGCGCTTCCGGCACCTGCGCGAACATTTCGCGCAGCGGCGTGAACAGGCCGGTGTAGGTGGCCGGGTTCGAGCGTGGCGTGCGGCCGATCGGCGACTGGTCGATATCGACCACCTTGTCGAACAGCTCCATGCCGTCAATGGATTTGTACGGTGCCGGCTGAGTGCCGGCGCCGCTCAATTCGGTGGCAGCGATGCGGAACAGGGTGTCGTTGACCAGGGTCGACTTGCCCGAGCCGGACACGCCGGTGATGCAGGTGAACAGGCCGGCCGGAATCGCCAGGTCGACATGCTTCAGGTTGTTGCCGCTGGCGCCCTTCAGGTGCAGCCAGGAATCGTCGTCGATCGGCTGGCGGCGCTCCTTCGGCACGTCGATCGCGCGCACGCCGGAGAGGAACTGGCCGGTGACCGAGCGCGGCGAATCGAGCATGTCCTGCACCGTGCCCTGCGCCACGATCTCGCCGCCGTGCACGCCGGCACCGGGGCCGATATCGAGCACGTGATCGGCCATACGGATGGCGTCCTCATCATGCTCGACCACGATCACCGTATTGCCCAGATCGCGCAGGCGCGTCAGCGTGCCGAGCAGGCGTTCGTTGTCGCGCTGGTGCAGGCC
>DHXA01000031.1:45938-46315 GCA_002413455.1 Rhodanobacter sp. UBA5168
CGCTGGTGCAGGCCGATCGAGGGTTCATCCAGCACATACATCACGCCGACCAGGCCGGCGCCGATCTGCGAGGCCAGACGGATGCGCTGCGCTTCGCCGCCCGAGAGCGAGTCAGCCTGACGATCCAGGGTCAGGTAGTTCAAGCCCACGTCGTTGAGGAAGGTCAGCCGCTCGCGGATCTCCTTGACGATCTTCACCGCGATCTCGCCGCGCCAGCCGGTGAGCTTCAATTGTTCGAAAAACGCCAGCGCATCGTCGATCGAGCGATGCGTGAGCGATGGCAGTGCGTGATCGGCGACGAAGACGTTGCGCGCCGAGCGGTTCAGTCGCTGACCCGCGCATTCCGGGCAGGGCTGGTCGCTGATGTACTTGGCCAG
>DHXA01000031.1:46564-51679 GCA_002413455.1 Rhodanobacter sp. UBA5168
TTTTCCTTGCCGCTGCCGTACAGAATGGCCTTCTGGACGTCCGCGGCGAGCTTGTGCCACGGCGTATCGACGTCGAACCCGTAGTGCCCCGCCAGCGACAGGATCAGCTGGAAGTAGTGCGCGTTGCGCCGGTCCCAGCCACGCACCGCGCCAGCAGACAGCGGCAATTCCGGGTGGCCAACCACGCGCGACGCATCGAATACCTGGGTAACGCCGAGCCCGTCGCAGCCGGGGCAGGCGCCCACCGGCGAGTTGAACGAAAACAGGCGCGGTTCCAGCTCCGGCAGCGAGTAGTCGCACACGGGACAGGAGTAACGTGAGGAAAGCAGCTGTTCGGACACGTCGGGCGCGTCCATGTTCACCACGATCACCAGTCCATCGCCAAGGCGCAGCGCGGTCTCGAACGATTCGGCCAGGCGCTGCTTGATGTCATCGCGTGGACGGAAGCGGTCGATGACCACTTCGATGGTGTGCTTCTGACGCAGCGTCAATGGCGGTACCGCATCTAGGTCGTACACCGCACCGTCGACGCGGGCGCGCACGAAGCCCTGCGCGCGCAGCTGCTCGAATACCTGCATGTGTTCACCCTTGCGCTCACGAATGACCGGCGCCAGCAGCATGTAGCGCTGCTCCGGATCCAGCGCAAGGGTCGCGTCCACCATCTGGCTGACCGTTTGTGCTTCCAGCGGAATACCGTGGTCAGGGCAGCGCGGCGTGCCGACGCGGGCGTACAACAGCCGCAGGTAGTCGTATACCTCGGTGATCGTGCCGACGGTGGACCGCGGATTGTGCGAGGTGGATTTCTGCTCGATCGAAATCGCCGGCGACAGTCCTTCGATGTGGTCGACGTCGGGCTTTTCCATGATCGACAGGAACTGCCGCGCATACGCCGACAGCGATTCGACGTAACGTCGCTGTCCTTCGGCGTAAATGGTGTCGAACGCCAGCGATGACTTGCCGGAGCCGGACAGGCCGGTGATCACGATCAGTTTGTCGCGCGGAAGGTCGAGGTCGATGTTCTTGAGATTGTGCGTGCGTGCGCCGCGGATGCGTATGGTGTCCATTGCGCCGGGATATGGGGGGGAACCTTTACTATACCAAGGCGTTTCGACAGTTCATCGGGCGGATCGGCTTTCGGGCCGCGTTTTCGCTGCCACCATGGTCTCGCCGGAGGCAGGAATGCCCCGTCGCGGCGGTTTCCGGCGATTGCCCCCATCGAAAGTCCAGGAGCGTGGGTCTTTCAGTCAAGGTAAGCGGTGATGTGGTCAGTATTTGACCAGCGCTTCGGAAGATCGTTATAATCCGCGGTTCGTCAGTCCCTGTTTGGGACATGGCGATACCCAAGAGAATAACGACAGAAGGGCATTCCCATGAGTTACGCAGTCATCAAGACCGGTGGCAAGCAGTACCGTGTCATGCAGGGCGACGTCCTGCGTGTGGAACTGTTGACCGCCGAGGAAGGCGCCACCATCAGCTTCGATCAGGTGTTGCTGGTCGGTACAGGCGAGTCGATCACCGTCGGCGCGCCGATCGTGGAAGGCGCCACCGTCAGCGCCACCGTTCGCAAGCACGGCCGGGCCGACAAGATTCGCATTATCAAATTCCGCCGCCGCAAGCATTACAAGCGTCAGCAGGGCCACCGTCAGCATTTCACCGAAATCGAGATCACGGGCATCAACGCCTGAGCACTGGAGCATTGAGTCATGGCACATAAAAAAGGCGTAGGTTCCAGCCGCAACGGTCGCGATTCGAACCCGAAATACCTCGGCGTCAAGATTTACGGTGGCCAGGCCATCGAAGCCGGCAACATCATCGTGCGTCAGCGCGGTACCCAGTTCCATCCGGGCACCGGCGTCGGTCTGGGTCGTGACCACACGCTGTTCGCGCTGGTCGACGGCAAGGTCGAGTTCAAGATCCGCGGCGACAAGAACCGCCGTTTCGTCGACGTCGTCCCGGCGTAAGCCCTCAGCGACGCGATAGCGAAGGCCCCGCTTCGGCGGGGCTTTTGTTTTGTACCGCCGGAAATCGGGAGCTAGGGAATCGGGAATCGTAAAAGCGGATATGCCGCCAGTCCCGTACCATAACCCGGTTGCCTGTCCTTGCGATTCCCCATTCCCCATTCCCAACTTCTGGCCCTCCCATGAAATTCGTCGACGAAGCCAATATCAAAGTCCAAGCCGGCGATGGCGGCAATGGCTGCATCAGCTTCCGGCGCGAGAAGTTCATTCCGTTCGGCGGTCCTGACGGCGGCGACGGCGGCTATGGCGGCTCGGTCTGGCTGGTGGCGGACGAAGGCCTCAATACCCTGGTCGATTTCCGTCACCAGCGCAGCTTCAAGGCGCGTCGTGGCGAGAACGGCATGGGTAGCCAGATGTATGGCAAGGGCGGTGAGGACACCACGATCCGCGTGCCGGTTGGCACCATGATCACCAATGTCGACACCGACGAGGTGATTGGTGACCTCACTGGCCACGGCCAGCGCATGCTGGTGGCGCAGGGCGGCAAGGGCGGGTTGGGCAATATCCATTTCAAGACGTCGGTGAACCGCGCGCCGCGCAAGGCCACACCGGGTACGCCGGGCGAGGCACGCGAGCTGAAGCTTGAGTTGCGACTGCTGGCTGACGTCGGCCTGCTCGGGTTTCCGAATGCCGGCAAGTCCACCTTCATCCGGGCGGTTTCCGCGGCGACTCCGCGAGTGGCGGATTACCCGTTCACCACGCTGCATCCGAATCTCGGTGTGGTCAGTCTGGGCACCGACCAGAGTTTCGTGATCGCCGATATTCCGGGCCTCATCGAGGGGGCCTCCGAAGGCGCCGGCTTGGGCATTCAGTTCCTGCGCCACGTGGCCCGCACCAGCCTGTTGCTGCATCTGGTCGACATCGCGCCAATCGATGGTACGGACGTGGCCGCGCAAGTTCGCGCGATCGAACTGGAGCTTGAGAAATTCAATCCGGAATTGCTCGAACGTCCGCGCTGGCTGGTGCTGAACAAGGCCGACATGCTGGCCGAGGACGAGCGCGCGGCAGTGGCGGAAAAGATCATCGCCGAATTGAACTGGACCCAGCCGTGGTTCCTGGTCTCGGCGATCGCCCGCGAAAACACCATGGCCGTGTGTCAACAGGTGCAGCGTTTCTTCGAGTCCCAGCGCGAGGCCAGCGTGGAACGCACCGACATGCTGCCGAACGACGTGCGACTGCGCGGCGAAGACCCGCAGGGCTGAGGCCGCCAGCTGCGGGAACGACCCCGCCCAGATCAGACACACACCGGCTCTCGTTCGCCAAAAGACTCTAGCCCGCCGTCGCAAGAAAACTATCGATGCCGAAAGGGCGCCGGCAAGGGGTTGCTTGCCACTATAAATGAGAATGAATATCATTCGCTAATTATTCAGTGCGGGATATCTCATGAAACGTCTGCTGCTACTCACGACGCTCGCCCTGCTGCCGCTGTTCGTCAGCGCAGCCGACGACCCCGGCTACACGCTGAGGCTCAAGGATCACCGCTATCAACCCAGCGTCCTGCACATTCCGGCGAATACCCGTATCAGGCTGGAAGTGATCAATCAGGATGCCTCCCCAGAGGAGTTCGAAAGCAGCGACTTTCCCGCCGAGAAGATCGTGATGCCGAACAGCCGCATGAGCCTGTTCATTGGTCCGTTCAAGCCAGGACGCTACGGCTTCTACGGAGATTTCCATCAGCCCACCGCACAGGGCAGCTTGATCGTGGAGTAGGCGTATGTGGGCCGTGGCATTGTTGGTGTTTCGGGAAGTGCTGGAGGCGGCGCTGATCGTCAGCGTGGTGGCGGCTGCCACCCGTGGGGTGGCGAAGCGTGGCTTGTATATCGGCAGCGGTATCGCGCTCGGGGCAACTGGGGCCGTGCTGGTGGCGTGGTCGGCCGGGTTGCTGGCCGCGGCGTTCAGCGGCATAGGGCAGGAGCTGTTCAACGCCGGCATTTTGCTGGCGGCAGTGCTGATGATCGGCTGGCATGTGCTGTGGATGTCCAGCCATGGACGTGAGCTGGGCCGGCAGATGCAGGCGATGGGCAGCGCCGTGCTGAATGGCGTCAGTTCGCTATGGTTGTTGCTGGCCGTGGTGGCATTGGCGGTGCTGCGCGAGGGGTCGGAGATCGTGCTGTTTCTGTATGGCATGCGCGCGGGCGGTGCAGGGCATCTGTGGTCCGGGCTTTCGATCGGGGTGGTGGCCGGTGCGGCGTTCGGTTTTGCGTTGTACGCAGGCTTGCTGCGCATTCCGATGCGGCACTTCTTTCGTGCCACCAACGTCATGCTCGTCTTGCTCGCCGCGGGGCTGGCGTCGACTGCTGCGCGCTACCTGATCCAGGCTGATCTGCTGCCTGCCCTGGGTCAGCCGCTGTGGGACAGTGCATGGCTGCTCGGCAACGGTTCGTTGCCGGGACAAACTGCACACATTCTGATCGGGTACGACGCGCGACCTGCGGGTATGCAGCTTGTGTTCTATGCATGCACGCTGGCGGCGCTGTGGGTCGGCGCAAACCTGGCTCATGACGATGTCCGCCCGCCGCGGGTCAGTGCGTCGGCGGCTGCTCACGCGGATCAAGAGCATTGACCGGAACGTCCGGCGGCGGGATGCACGTGATGAGGAAACCGCGCACCCACATCGACGCTACATGCGAAATACGCCATAACGCTGCGGCTCGATCGGCGCGTTCATCGATGCGGAAATCGCCAGGCCCAGCACGCGGCGGGTGTCGACCGGGTCGATGATGCCGTCGTCCCACAGCCGCGCGCTGGCGTAGTAGGGGTGGCCCTGGCGTTCGTACTGGTCGCGGATCGGTGCCTTGAACGCTTCTTCCTCTTCAGCCGACCACTCGCCGCCGCGCGCCTCGATGCCTTCGCGCTTGACCGTGGCCAGCACCGCCGCGGCCTGTTCGCCGCCCATCACGGAAATGCGTGCATTCGGCCACATCCACAGGAAACGGGCGCCGTAGGCGCGGCCGCACATCGCATAGTTGCCGGCACCGAAGCTGCCGCCGATTACTACGGTGAACTTCGGCACGTGCGAGCAGGCCACGGCAGTGACCATCTTTGCGCCGTCCTTGGCGATGCCGGCCTGTTCGTACTTCTTGCCGACCATGAAGCC
>DHXA01000028.1:0-223 GCA_002413455.1 Rhodanobacter sp. UBA5168
TAGATGCGCGTCTGCGCCACGTTATCGGTCATCGTGCCGCGGGTCGGGACATCGCGCGGCGCCACCCATGGCTGCGGTCGCGGCACCCGGGGCCCGGCGGCGATGTCGCCGAAGTACTTCAACATCTTTTCCTTCGCCTGCGCCGGCGTGATGTCGCCGGACAGCACCACCACCGTATTGGCGGCTCCGTAGTAGTCGCGGAACCACTGCTTCACGTCGCCCA
>DHXA01000028.1:559-4425 GCA_002413455.1 Rhodanobacter sp. UBA5168
GCTCGCTGGCGCGGCCGTATGGCTGGTTCTCGTCCTGGCGCTTCTCGTTCTGCACCACGCCGCGCTGTTCGTCGAGCTGCGGCTGGCCGATCGCGCCGAGCAGATGGCCCATGCGGTCGGATTCCATCCACAGCGCCATGTCCAGCGCGCTGGTCGGCACCGTCTCGAAATAGTTGGTGCGGTCAAGCCAGGTGGTGCCGTTCTGGTCGGTGGCACCGGCCAGCTCGAACGGCTTGAAGAATTCGTCCTTGTGGTTCTCCGAGCCCTGGAACATCAGGTGCTCGAACAGGTGCGCGAACCCCGTCTTGCCCTTCGGCTCGTACGACGAGCCGACGTGGTACCACACGCTCACCGCCACCACCGGTGCCTTGTGATCTTCATGCACCACCACGGTCAGTCCGTTCGGCAGGATGACGCGGCTATAGGCCAGCTCGGGGATCTGCTGCGTGGTCCCGGCATCGGATGCGGCCAGCGCCAGCGGCATCCCCAGCGGCATCCCCCCGGCCAGTGTGAGCAGGCCGGCGATGAGCAGGGCTAGCGGTTTCTTTGCCACGGTGAAGCTCCTGTTCCACGAATGAGAACCCGCAGGCTAGCGGTGCCACGAGACCATCGCAAATGACTTGCGGCACGGGCGCGCGGGTGATGCCGGCGGCGTGTCCGGCTGTCCGGCGGGCGAGTGTCCGGTTGTCCGCGGACAGCGAACGCGCTTCGACGGTGGCCACGCCAAGCCATGAAAATCAACGTTCCGAGCGCAACTTTCCGCTTGGCACAGAGCTTGCTCTCTCTGTGCCACAGGGCTTTTTCTTTCGTCGGAGACATGATCATGAAATTCGAGACATTGATGTTGCGCGGCTTGTTCATCGCCTGCATGGCCGTTTGCGGACTGATCTTCGGCGCCATGCTGACCACCACCCCGGCCTCGGTGCGGCTCACCGCCAGCAACACCGTCGGCGCCATGCTGCTGGCAGCGCCCAGCAGCTGCGCGCTGCCGCCCGACGGCGTGGTATGCCCGCAACCCCGCGGTTGAGCGTGTTCGCGCCCGGTTGGCCGAACACGCGATAATGGACGGATGCTGCATGTCATCCTGTTCCGCCCCGAGATCCCGCCGAACACCGGCAACGTGATTCGCCTGTGTGCGAACACCGGCGCCGCGCTGCATCTGATCCGTCCGCTCGGTTTCGAACTCGACGATGCGCGGCTGCGCCGCGCCGGACTGGATTACCACGAATATGCCCGAGTCGTGGTGCATGACGATCTCGCCAGCTGCCTCGACACGATCGGCACGCCGCGGCTGTTCGCGTTCACCACTCGCGGCCAGGTCGCCCATGTCGATGCGCGCTTTGCCGACGGCGATGCGCTGCTGTTCGGCTGCGAAACCGCCGGGTTGCCCGGCGAGGTGCTGGATGCCATTCCCGCCATGCAACGCCTGCGCCTGCCGATGTGCCCGGACAGCCGCAGCCTGAACCTGTCGAACACCGTCGCCGTGGCCGTCTACGAAGCCTGGCGCCAGCTCGGCTTCCCCGGCGCCGCGAACGTCTGACCGCGGCGGGCTACAATTGGCGGATGAATGCCGCCACTCCCAACGCCTGGATGCCGCAACCGCTGCGCAAGCTCGCCGGGCGCGCGCTGGAAACCGCGCTGAACCACACGCTGTCGCTGGACCCCGATACGCAGCAGCGGCTTGCCGCGTTGAACGGTCGCAGCGTGCAAATGCATCTGCGCGGACCGGAAATCGCGCTGTCCATCAGCGTCATCGACGCTCGCCTGCAGGTCGGGCCTCCCCACGATGACAGCCAGCTGCGCGTGGCTGCCACACCCGGCAGCCTGCTGGCGATGATGTTCCGCCGCGACGACGACGGCATCGCGCCGGGCAAGGTGGACATCGCCGGCGATGCCGAGCTGGCCCGGCGACTGGAAAAACTCGCCAGCAAGTTCGCTCCCGACTTCGAGGAGGCGTTCGCGCGCACCTTCGGCGACGTGCTCGGCGTGCCGCTGGCCAAGGCGGTACGCAAGGGCCTCGTGCATGCGCGAGAAACCGCCAGCCACCTCACCGAAGACGGCGCCGCCTGGCTGCGCGACGAAGCACGCATTGCGATGGCGCCGGGCGAGGTCGAAGGTTTCCTTGACGGCGTGGATGCGCTGCGCGAACGCAGCGAACGGCTGGAGTCGCGCGTGCAACGACTCATGCAACGCCTGCGGGGCAACGCCGCGTGACGCCGCTGAAGGTGGTGCCACGCCTGTTGCGGGTCGCCTCGGTGCTGCTGGCGTATCGCCTTGACGAGCTGATCGACGCGGCCCATCTCTATCGGCCGCTGAAACTGCTGCGGCCACTGGTGGCGCGGCCGCGCATCGATATCCGCGGGCTGTCGCGAGGCGAGCGCCTGCGTCACGCACTGACCGAACTGGGCCCGATCTTCGTCAAAGCCGGCCAGGTGCTGTCGACCCGGCGCGATCTGATGCCTATCGACATCGCCGATGAGCTGGCCCTGCTGCAGGATCAAGTCGCGCCATTCCCGGGCAGCGAAGCGCGCGCGATCGTCGAGCGCGAACTCAAGTTTCCGATTGGCCATCTATACGCCCAATTCGACGAGACGCCACTGGCTTCGGCCTCGATCGCCCAGGTGCACGCAGCCACCCTTCACGACGGCCGCGAGGTGGTGGTGAAGGTGCTGCGCCCCGGCATCGACGCGCAGATCGCCCGCGACGTGAAACTGTTGCGCTCGCTCGGCGAGCTGGCCCAGCGCTGGCACCCGAACGCCGACAAGGTCCGCCCGCTGGATGTCGTGGCCGAAGTCGAGAAGATGCTCGAGAACGAACTGGACCTGCAGCGCGAAGGCGCCAGCGCCAGCCTGCTCAAGCGCAACTTCGACAGCGGTGTCGACTTGTACGTGCCGGCCGTGCATTGGGAGCTGACCAGCGCGCGCGTGCTGACACTGGAACGCGTGCACGGCATCAGCAGCGACGACATCGCCGCGATCGACGCCGCCGGCCTCGACCGCAAGGCGCTGGCCGCCAAGGGCGTTCGGGTGTTCTACGAGCAGGTATTCCGCGACAACTTCTTTCACGCCGACGCGCACCCCGGCAACATCTGGGTCGATCCCGCGCGCACCGGCGAGCCGCGCTTCATCGCACTGGATTTCGGCATCATGGGTTCGCTGCCCGAAGCCGACCAGTACTGGCTGGCGCAGAACTTCATTGCACTGTTCGAGCGCGACTATGCGCGCATCGCGCAACTGCACGTGGCCGCCGGCTGGATGCCCGCCGACGTACGGCTGGACGAACTGGAGGCCGCGGTGCGCACAGTGTGCGAGCCGTACTTCACCCGTCCGCTATCGCAGATCTCGCTGGCCGAGCTGGTGGTGAAGTTGTTCCAGACCGCGCGCCGCTTCGAACTGACCCTGCAGCCGCAGCTGATCCTGCTGCAGAAGACCCTGCTCAACATCGAGGGTGTCGGGCGCATGCTCGATCCGGAGATCGACATCTGGGCGGTGGCGCATCCGGTGCTCAAGCGCATCCTGCGCGAACGCTACAGCCCGCTGCGCACCCTGCGCGACGTGCGCAAGCGGCTGCCGGAATGGCTGCACCATGCGCCGCAGTTTCCCGAACTGGTGCGCGATGCGCTGCGACAGATCGGTCGCGGCGAACAGCGCAGCGTGAGCGATCCGCAGGCACTCCAGCTGCTGCGCGGGAACGCCCGGCGTCTGCACCAGTTGCTCGCCTGTGGCTTGCTGGGTAGCGCCCTGCTGATCGCCGCCGCACTGCTGTGGACGTTGACGCCGCAACACGGGAGCTGGCCGCCGCTGCTGGCCGGCGCCGCTGGCCTGCTGAGCTTCGCCATCGGCTGGCCGCGTTCGCGCTGAGATCTG
>DHXA01000028.1:4618-6660 GCA_002413455.1 Rhodanobacter sp. UBA5168
AACAAACCCGCGAACCTCGCCGTGCATCGCTCGAAGATGGTCGGCAACGCCGAGGAATTCCTGATCGACCAGTTGCGCGAGCAGATCGGCGACAGCGTGTATCTGGCGCACCGGCTCGATCGTGCCACCAGCGGCGTGCTGCTGGTCGCACGCAGCAAGGACGTCACCGCCGCGCTCGGCGAGCAGTTCATGGGGCGCTCGGTACGCAAGCAATATCTGGTGGTGGTACGCGGCTGGCCCGACCCGCTGGAAGGCGTGATCGACTACGCGCTGCCCGGTTCGCGCGAAACCGGCCCACGCCGCGAGGCGCGGACGCACTACCGGCGACTGGCCACGGTGGAGGTGCCCATCGAACTGGGCCGCTATCCGCAGCAGCGCTACGCGCTGGTGCTGGCGGAGCCCGAGAGCGGCCGTTTCCGCCAGATCCGCAAGCACCTGGCGCATATCCATCATCCGGTCATCGGCGACTGCCAGCACGGCCGCGGTGACCACAACCGGCTGTACAAGCAGCACTTCGGTTGCCATCGGATGCTGCTGCACGCGTGGCGGTTGCGCTTTGCGCATCCGCTCAGCGGCGCGTCGATGCAGATCGAGGCGCCACTCGATGCGGAGTACACCGCCTTGATCGATCGATTCGGTTGGCCGCGACCACCGTTCGACGGCGTGAGCCCCGGCGTTCCACCACAAGCAATGCACACGCCAGCTAAACTTCCGGCATGTTGATCGTCAGCTCCAGCATCAGCCTACCCGAGTCCGAACTGGTCGAGCGATTCCTGCGCGCCGATGGCCCCGGCGGCCAGCATGTGAACCGCACCGAGAGCGCGGTGGAGCTGCGCTTCGACGTAGTCAACTCGCCGTCGCTGCCAGAGGAAATCCGTGCGCGCCTGCTGGCGCGGCGCGATCGCCGGCTGACCGGCGAAGGCGTACTGGTGATCCAGGCGCGCCGCTTCCGCGATCAAGCGCGCAACCGTGACGATGTGCGCGAGCGGCTGATCGAGATCATCCGCGGCGTGCTGGTGCCGCCGAAGAAACGTGTGGCCACGAAACCCACGCGGGCCTCGAAGGAACGCCGCCTGGTCGGCAAACAGCAGCGCGGCAGGATCAAGCAGAACCGGTCGCGCAAACCGGATCTCGAATGAACGGACATCTGCTGACGCCTGCCCAATTGCCGTCGCAGATGCCGAAACTGCGCGACGGATGGCAGCGTCGCGCCTGCCGTGGCGTGCTTCGCCTGGGTGGCTGGAGTCTGGTCGGCGAGTTTCCGCACGTGCCCAGGCTGGTGCTGATTGCCGCACCGCATTCCTCCTGGTGGGACGGCGTCTGGGGCCTGCTGATCAAGGTGGCGATCGGTGCCGATGTGCACTTCATGGCCAAGCAGGAGTTGTTCCGCTGGCCCCTCGGCGGCCTGCTGCGCCAGCTCGGTGGCATGGCCATCGATCGCGGGGCGGCCAAGGGTGTGGTCGAGCAGATGATCGATCAGTTCCACCAGCGCGAAAGACTTTGGCTGGGGATCGCGCCGGAAGGCACGCGCAAGCCGGTGACGCGCTGGAAGAGCGGCTTCTGGCACATCGCCCACGATGCCGGCGTGCCCATTTTTCCGGTCGCGTTCCACTATCCCGACAAGACCATCCAGCTTGGACCGCTGTTTCCCACCAGCGACGACATGGGCGCGGATATTACCCGCCTGCGCGCGTTCTACGCGCCGTTCCAGGGTAGGCACCGCAACGTCTGACCCGCGCCGAACGACATCAGCGCAGCGAGTGTCCGGAGTCGTCGTAGTCGCGATCGGTCAGCAGACCCGGGCGGATCAGATCAATGAACGCGCGCGCCTCGGTAGTGAGAAACTTGCCCTTGAGCATGACCACGCCGTAGCTGCGCTGCGGAAAATACTGTTTCATGTTGCGCACGGCGAGACGGTCACGGTCGGCCGCGGTGATGCAGATGCCGGTGACGATCGAGATGCCCATGCCCATCGCCACGTATTCCTTGATCACGTCCCAGCCACCCACTTCGATGGCCACGTGGTACGGCACCTGGCGCTG
>DHXA01000028.1:6851-7450 GCA_002413455.1 Rhodanobacter sp. UBA5168
AATACCAGGTCGACCAGCCGGTAGGTCGACAGCCGTTGCGGCGGCAGGATCAGGCCGTGGGGCGAGATGTCCTCCAGCGTGATCTTCTGCTTCGCTGCCAGCGGATGATCCGGCGGCATGATCAGCATCGGATCGTAGTGATACACCGGCGCCCAGGCGATGTCGCTGGGTACATCCAGCATCGAGCCGACCGCGAAGTCGGCCTCATCGGCGCGCAGCATGGCCATGCCGTCCTTGCCAGTGACATTCGCCAGTTGCAGGCGCACTGCGGGAAATCGCTCGCGGTAGCGACGCACCAGCTCCGGCAGCAGGTACTGGATGGTCGAAGTCCCGGCCGCGATGGTCAGCCGGCCGGCCTCCAGGCCCTTCATCCTGGCCTGGAAGTCGCGATCCAGCGTGTCCCAACCCTCCACCAGCGGCCGCGCCAGTTCGTACAGCGCCTCGCCGGCATCGGTGAGGTTGATACGACGGCGGCGACGCTCCAGCAGGACCACCCCGAGCTCCCGCTCCAACGCCTGCAGCTGCAGGCTGATCGTAGGCTGCGACAGGAACAACGCCTCGGCGGCGCGGGTCAGCGTGCCCAGCTTCACCACGCTGAC
>DHXA01000029.1 GCA_002413455.1 Rhodanobacter sp. UBA5168
GGCAGCATCGAGCTGGAATCGCGCACGTACCACGGCAGCATCTTCCATGTGCGATTGCCGCTCGCCGAGCCGGCATCGGCATCGCCGTTGCCCTCGACGGTCGCGGTAGGCCGCAGCCACCGGTTACTGCTGGTGGAGGACGATACCATCGTGGCCGCGGTGATCGGCGGTCTGCTGGAGCAGCAGGGACATGCCGTGGTGCATGTCGTCAACGGACTGGCGGCGCTGGCCGAGCTGGCGCATGCGAGCTTCGATGCGGTGCTGCTGGATCTGGATCTGCCCGGCGTCGACGGCTTCAAGATTGCCCGACTGATCCGCCAGCGCGAGGAGCCCGGGAAGCATCTGCCGATCGTGGCGGTCACCGCGCGTTCCGGCAGCGGAGACGAACTGCGCGCGCGCGCGGTGGGCATGGATGGCTTCTTGTGCAAACCGCTCAGCGGCGAACAGCTGGCCAGCGCGCTGGCGCGCACCATCGCCGCCGTGGCATCGCCGGACATCGCCCTGGCCTGAGCGACTTGTCGCCAACTACATATCGTTCTTGTGCAGGTCGAAACCCAACCGCTGATATTCGCGCCAGCGCGTGCGTGAACCGTCACGCTCGGCCGGATCGGCGGCCACCACTTCCAGCACGCGCTGGTAATGGCCACCGGGGCAGGTCTCGCGCAGGTTGATCAGCAACGGCCGGTCGGCGGTGTCGATGCCCGGCGGCACGATCAGCACGGCGGTGGCCGCATCGTCGTCGTCGCCGGCCAGCTGATGCGGAATCATCACGTCTTCGTCGAACGCCCACAGCAGTTCGTCGACCGCTTCAGCCTGGGCGTAGTCGCGGGTCAGGATCAGGGTCGGCTGCTGCGCCGCAAACGCCTTCTTCGCCAGCTCGCACACCAGCAGCAGCGGTTGCTCGCGAAAGCGCGGCTTGTCGATCAGGTAGAAGTCGGCGCGTGGCATGACAGGTCGGCTCCCTGGGTGCGCTCAGCCGGCACGATCCAGCAGCCACTGCGCCAGCAACGCGACCGGGCGGCCGGTGGCCAGGCCCTTGCGACCTTCGTCCCAGGCCGTGCCGGCGATGTCCAGATGGGCCCAGCGCTGGCCGTCGGTGAAGCGCGACAGGAAGCACGCGGCGGTGATCGCACCGGCACCCTTGCCGCCGATGTTGGCGACGTCGGCGAAGCCGGAGTCCAGTTGTGTCTGATAGTCGTCCCACAGCGGCAGGCGCCAGGCACGGTCGAGGGTTTCCTCACCGGCAGCGATGAGTTCGGCGGCGAGGTCGTCGTGCTTGCTCATCAGGCCAGTGGCATGTTTGCCCAGCGCAATCACGCAGGCGCCAGTGAGCGTGGCGGCGTCGATCAGCGCCTGTGGCTTGTAGGTCTGTGCGGTCCAGGTCAGCGCGTCGCACAGGATCAGCCGGCCCTCGGCATCGGTATTCAACACTTCGATGGTGAGACCCGACAGGCTGGTCAACACATCGCTGGGACGATAGCTGTCACCGTCGGGCATGTTCTCGACGCTCGGCACCACGCAGACCAAGTTGAGCGGGAGGCCCATCTTCACCGCAGCCACGAACGCGCCGAGCACACCGGCGGCGCCGCCCATGTCGAACTTCATCTCCTCCATGCCGGCGCCGGGTTTCAGGCTGATGCCGCCGGAGTCGAAGGTGACGCCCTTGCCGACGAACGCGTATGGCTTGTCGCCGTCGCTGCCGCCCTTGTATTCGAGGGCGATCAATCGTGGCTTGTTGATCGAGCCGCGCGCCACGGCAAGCAGTGAGCCGAAGCCGAGCTTCCCCATCTCGACGTCATCGAGCACGGTGCAGCTGACCTTGTCCTGCGTGTCGGCAAATGCCTGCGCCTGTGCCGCGATGTACGCCGGGTTGCAGATGTTCGGCGGCAGGTTGGCCAGTTCGCGAGCGAAGCGCACACCGTCGGCGATCGCCACCGCCTGGTCGAGCCCGCCCTGTGCGTCGGCGCCGGCCGCGAATGTGAGCGCGTTCAGTTCGGGCTGCTTGCTCTTGTCGCGCGGCTTGAACGTGGCGGTGTAGCGGTAGGCCGCGTGATCGCTGGCCAGCGCGGCGATGCGCACGCGCCAGGCGCTGTCGCGGCCCGGCACGTCCACCTCGGTCAGGTAGGACACGGCATCGGCCACCGGCAGGCGGCCCAGCGCCCGCGCCGCTTCCATGTTGACCTTCTGGAAGCGCGCTGCGTCGAACGATTTCTGTGTGCCCAGACCCACCACCAGCACGCGTTTCGCTGCGACCCCGGCCGGTGCAAAAAGCAGCGTGCTGCTGCCGGCCTTGCCGCTGATGTCGCCGCTTTCCACCTGGCGCTTGATCAGGCCGCTGGCGGCGTTGTCCAGCTGCGCCGCAGCGCTGGTCAGTACGCCGTGCTCGTACACGCCGACCAGTACGCAGGCCGTGTCGACGGTTTCGGGAGCGGCCGTGTCGAGGCTGAACTGGAGTGTCATCGGGAGGTTTCCTGCAGGGCCCGGCAGCAGCCGGACAGGCTAGACTTGTAATTTGCCGCGCTGACCTGGCGCGGTGCGTAAGCGGACAAGTTTATCGCATGCTGAGCATCCTCGACCGCTATTTCCTGCGCGAGCTGGCGCAGACCGTGGCCGCCACCGTGGTGGTGCTGCTGGTGATCGTGGCTGGCAGCGCATTCGCCAAGGTGCTGCAGCAGGTCGCCAACGGCAGTTTTCCGCCCAGCGTGATGTTCCAGGTGCTGGGCCTGCGCACGCTCGATGGTCTGACCAACATGATGCCGCTGGCCAGCTTCGTCGGCGTGCTGATGGGGCTGGGCCGGATGTATCGCGAGAGCGAGATGCATGTGCTGGCCTCCTCCGGCATGGGTCCGCGCGGCTTGCTGCGACCGGTGCTGATCCTCGGCGTGGTGCTGGTGGCGATCACCGCGTTGGTGTCGCTGTGGCTGGGGCCGTGGGCGGTGCGCACCAGCGACGCCATGGTGGCTGCTGCCAATCGATCGGTGATCGCGGCCGGGCTGGATGCGGGCCGCTTCACCAACCTGCCGGGCAAGGGCGGCATCATCTTCGTCGACAGCCTGAGCCGCGATGGCAGCAAGCTGGGGCGCACCTTTGTCGCCACCGAAAGCACCGGCAAGGAGGGCGTGGCACATCTGAAAGTTGTTAGCGCGGCCAGCGGCGAGCTGTATCAGGAGAGCGACGGCGACGGCCGTTTCATCGCGTTCAAGAACGGCTGGCAATACGACATCCCGCTGGGCACCGACAACTGGCGACAGATGCAATACCAGCGCAACGACACCTCGCTCTCCAACGTGCAGGCCGATGACGACGACGATCCGGCCCACTCCAAGGGCAGCTGGACACTGGCCCAGTCGAACGATCCGTCTGATCGCGCCGAGTTCGCCTGGCGCGCCAATGCGCCGCCGCTGACCCTGGTGCTGCTGCTGCTGGCCTTGCCGCTGTCGCGACAGAGCCCGCGCGAGCCGAAGTATGGCCGTCTGTTGCTGGCCGTGGTCAGCTTCTATCTCTACTACCTGCTGCTGGCACTGGGCCGCGCGCAGATCGGCAAGGGCCACTGGCAAAACGAGGCGCCCTTGTGGGCCTTGCATGTCGTCGTGCTGGCGCTGGCCGGCTGGATGCTGTGGAAACAGTATTCGCCGCACAAGGCGGGCGGGCCGCGCAAGCCGCAGGCGGGTGCGCCGGCATGACGCTTTCTCTCGCCAACGTGTTCAACATCAAGCGGGTCGACCGGCTGGTGGCAATGAGCGTGCTCGGCTCGCTGCTGATGGTGTGGCTGGTGCTGACCGGTTTCGACGCAGTGACCCAGTTCCTGCGCCAGCTCGGCAGCGTGGGCAAGCACGGCTACACGCTGAGCAACGCGGTGGTCTATGTGCTGGTGACGTTTCCGCGGCGCGCCTATGAAATGTTCGGCAATGCCGCCTTGATCGGCGGCCTGCTCGGTCTGGGCGGGCTGGCCGGCACCGGTGAACTGACCGCCTTGCGCGCGGCCGGGATGTCGCGCCTGCGCATTGCGGGTTCGGCCGTGGGCGTGGTGGCGGTGCTTATCGTCGGCGTGGTGATTCTCGGCGAGACCGCGGCACCGTGGGGCGACCAGCAGGCGCAGGCGATGCAGCTGCGGATGAAATCCGGCGACCTCGGCATGGGCACCAACAGCGGACTGTGGGCGCGCGACGGCAACACCATCATCAATGCCCGCGGCACGTCGCTCAAGCAGCACGACGGGGTCAGCAGCGTGCAGCTCAGCGACGTGCGCGTGTTTACCTTCAGCAACGATGGCCAGCTCAGTCGCTTCGCATGGGCCAGGACCGCCGAACACGACAGCAACCAGTGGGTGCTGCACGATGTGCGCAACACCATGCTCACTGCACAGGGTACGCACTCCGACACGATCGCCAGCCAGCCCTGGCAGTCCAGCCTCAATCCGCAGGTGCTGGCGCAGTCGGTGATCCAGCCGCAATACCTTTCCATGCGCGACCTGCGCCGCAACATCCAGTATCTGGAAAGCAATGGACAAAGTCCCGGCAGTTATGCGGTGGCATTCTGGGGACGCGCGCTCTACCCGCTCAACGTGCTGGTGCTGGTACTGTGCGCGATGCCGTTCGCGTTCGGTGCGCTGCGCTCCGGCGGCCTGGGCAAGCGCATGTTCATCGGCATGCTGCTGGCGATCGGCTGGTATTTCCTGCAACAGGCGATGGTCAACTTCGGCACGGTCTACGGCCTTTCGCCGCTGCTCGCCAACCTGCTGCCGGCCTCGATGCTGGCGCTCGCGGCGTGGCTGTATTTCCGGCGCAGCGCCTGACCGCGACGGCGGCTGCGCGTCGACCATGGCGTAGCCTCCAGGCATCGGCATTTTCCACAGAGACAGAGGATCGGTGATGCACGTGATTGATCTGCGCAGCGATACGGTAACCCGGCCGACGACCGCGATGCGTGCGGCGATGCTGGCGGCGGAAGTCGGCGACGACGTCTATGGCGAAGACCCCACGGTCAATGCGTTGCAGCAGCGGCTGGCGACCGATCTGGGTTTCGACGCGGGGCTGTTCGTGCCCAGCGGCACGCAGTCGAACTTGCTGGCGTTGCTGGCGCACTGCGAACGCGGCGATGAATACCTGGTCGGCATGGACGCGCATACCTACAAGTTCGAAGGCGGCGGCGCGGCGGTACTCGGCTCGATCCAGCCGCAACCGATCGTACAGGCGGCCGACGGCTCGCTGCCGCTGGCAAGCATCGAGGCGGCGATCAAGCCGGTCGACCCGCACTTCGCACGTACCCGCGTGCTGGCGCTGGAAAACACCTGGCACGGCCGCACGCTGCCGCTGGATTATCTGACTGCCGCGCACGACGTGGCGCGTGCGCACGGGCTCGGTCTGCATCTGGACGGTGCGCGGCTGTTCAACGCGGCGGTGGCCTGCGCCGTGCCTGCGCGCGAGATCGCGCGGCATTTCGACACGGTGTCGATATGCCTGTCCAAGGGGCTCGGTGCGCCGGTCGGCTCGGTGCTGGTCGGTTCGCACGCGCTGATCGACAAGGCGCGGCGCTGGCGCAAGGTCACCGGTGGCGGCTGGCGGCAAGCCGGCATCCTCGCGGCGGCCGGCCTGCACGCACTGGATCACCACGTGGCGCGACTGGCGGATGACCATCACCGCGCGGCATATCTGGCCGGCCGCCTGCGCGAGATCGCCGGCATCGACCTGCTCGGTCAACACACCAACATGGTGTTCATCGACGTACCCGCCGCGCGCCTGCGCGAATTGGACGTCCATTTGCGCGAGGCGGGCATCCGCATCAGCATCGGCTACCTGCCCACGCTGCGGCTGGTCACGCACCTGGACATCGACGACGACGGCATAAGCCGCGTCGTCGAGGCGTTCAGCGCGTTTTTTTCGCGCGGCTGACTTTCGATGCGCCGCGCCCGGTTGGCGGGGCGGCATCGAACTGGCGGATGAAGTCGCGCACCTGCGGGTAGACCGTCTCGCGCCAGCGGCGGCCGCTGAAGATGCCGTAGTGGCCGGCGCCTTCGATCATCCGGTGCGCGCGCCGCTTGGCCGGGATGCCGCTGCACAGGTCGTGCGCCGCTTCGGTCTGGCCCAGGCCGGAGATGTCGTCCAGTTCGCCCTCGATGGTGAGCAGGGCGCTGCGCGTGATGGCCGCGGGGTTCACCCGTTCGCCGGCGACATCCCACAATCCGCGCGGCAGCAGAAATTGCTGGAACACTTTTTCGATGGTGTCCAGGTAGAACCTGGCCGGCATGTCCAGCACGGCGTTGTATTCGTCGTAGAACTTGCGGTGCGATTCGGCATCGTCGAGATCGCCGCGCAACAGGTCCTGATAGAAGTCCCAGTGCGAATTGAAATGGCGGCCGGGATTCATGGCAATGAACCCCGCGTGCTGCAGGAAGCCTGGATAGACCTCGCGGCCGCGGCCGGGATAGTTCGGTGGCACGGTGTGGATCACGTTGCCGCGGAACCACGACAGCGGCTGGTTGGTGGCCAGGTTGTCGACGCTGGTGGGGCTGCGCCGCGGGTCGATCGGGCCGCCCATCATGGTGAGGCTGAGCGGGGTGTCCTCGCCGCGCGCGGCCATCAGCGAGACCGCCGCCAGCACCGGTACGGTCGGCTGGCACACCGAGATCACATGCAGCTGGCGCGCACCGATGTGGCGGATGAATTCCTCCATATAGGCGACGTAGTCGTCCAGCCCGAACGTGCCGGACGCGATCGGCACCATGCGCGCATCGACCCAGTCGGTGATGTAGACCTTGTGATCGCGCAGCAGGGTGCGCACGGTGTCGCGCAGCAGCGTGGCGTGGTGGCCCGACAACGGCGCCACCACGAGCACCACCGGATCGTTCTTCATCTTCTCGATGGTGTCCGGATCGTCGCTGAAGCGCTTGAAGCGCTTCAGCTGGCAAAACGGTTTTTCCAAAGCGATCCGCTCGATCACCGCGATTTCGTGATCATGGGCGGTCGCGGTATGGATGCCGAACTCGGGCTTTTCGTAATCCTTGCCCAGGCGATGGATCAGCTCGTAGCCGGCAGCCAAGCGCTGCGCGCCGGGCAGCTTGGCGAACGGGCTGCTCCTGTCATTGAGCATGCTTGCATTGGCCTCCGCCAGGTAGCTCAACGGACCGAGCAACGAGCGTTGCCATTCATGGATCTGATAAAGCATCGAGTGGGTTTGCCAGGAAATGAAAGGGCACATCTTAGCGCCTTCCCGTCGAGCGTGTTGCGACGCCGCAAAAGCGGCTGATCAGCTCAATCAGTGACTTGGAGCCGGGCGGGGGCGATAACGGCAACGCAACAGCAGTTCGTCGACGCCTTGCGTATCGCCCAGGCCGTCGCGCCATCGCAGGGGTTTCTGGAAATGCAGGCCGAGCGGCATGAAGACGCGGTTGTACCACCACATCGCGCGTTCGCGTTTATGTGTCAGATACCACTGGCCGAGGTCGAGCAGGCGCGAGGATTTCGGCTGCATGCCGTACACCGCACTCTGTTCGATCATGAAGCCGTGTTGCGCCAGACGGGCAACGATCTGCGCAGGCTCATAACGGCGGCAGTGGCCGACGAAGTCGTCGAACGCCGTCCATGCTTCCGGGTGCAGCGGTACCGACAGCAGCACGCTGGCACCGGGCGTGGCTACGCGCGCCAGCTCCGCCAGCGCGCTGTCGTCATCGGCTACGTGCTCGAGAATGTCGAGCGCACAGATCAATTCGAAGCTGGCGTTCGCGCAGGGCAGCGCGCCGATCATGCCGTGCACGACGCTGGCGCCGCGCGCGTGCAGGCGATGCAGGGCGGCGTGGCTGAGGTCGACGAAGCAGGTGCCGTCCAGCGGCAATCGCGGACGCAGGCCAGGCGCCACCTCCAGCCGGCGTGGTGCGCCAGCGGCCAGTTCACGCAGCAGCGGCCAGGTATTGAAGCGCTCCGGACCAATCAGCTTCGCCTGCGCCCACAGCGATTCGTAGAAGCCGCGGTTGGCCCGGATCAGTTCGGCGTCGCTGCGGCTTTCCGCGGGGGGTGGCTGAGACATCGGGGGATTGAATCCTTTACGCGCTGAGCAAAGTGTGAAGTGCCGGTCACTCCAGCAAGCGGATCTCGGTATGCGCGGCGAAATCATGGATCGCGCGCCGACGTGGATCGAACACGGCCACCGCAAACCATGCGGCCCACACGCCCAGCAGCGTCCATAGCGTGGGCCGCAAACCGATCATCGGCTCCAGCATCAGCAACACCAGCGGTGCCGCCGCCACCAGCACGCGGATCAGCGCCTGCTGCAAGGAAGGCGTACCGCCATCGTCGCGGGTGACCTGGATGCGCCACGGCCGCATGCCCACCGTCTGCCCGCCGCGACGCCACGAGCTGGTGAAGTAGGCCATCACCACCAGTGCCTGCAGCAGTTGATACCACACCGGCACGACCGTTCTTGTGCCGGTGTGGATCAGCTGGCCGCCGGTGGCCAGCTGGCACAGCAGGCCCACCACCATCACGATCGCCACCACGATCAGCAGGTCATAGACCAGCGCCAGCAGGCGGCGCCATAACGGACACGGGAGATCGGTGGTGGCGAGGGTCACGGGCATCGGTGGTCGGTCGCTTGCGTAGTGCGCGCGCAATGGCCAGCATCGTGCGCATGGAAAAGGAAGAAAAGCGCACCAGTATCGCCGAAGCCGACCGGTTGAGCATAAGCAGCTTTCTGGAGCGGGTATGGTCGGAGGACGGTCTGGCCGATCGCACGCTGGAGGCGTATCGCCGCGATCTCGAGGCACTGGCGGCGTGGCTGGCCGGTCGCAGTCGCAACCTGCACACCGCGCGGCGCGAGGACATCTCGGCGTATCACGGCGCACAGTCGGTGGCGGTGCGCTCGATCGCGCGGCGGCAGTCGGCGTTCCGTCGCTACTACGCGTTTCTCGCGCGCACCGAGCCGGGCTTTGCCGATCCGACCCTGCTGATCGAGCGTCCGAAGATGCCGCGCAGCCTGCCCAAGGCGCTGGCCGAACGCGAGATCGAAAGCCTGCTCGATGCGCCCGACACCGGCACCGCGCAGGGTCAGCGCGATCGCGCGATGCTGGAGCTGATGTACGCCTGCGGCCTGCGTGTATCCGAACTGGTCGAGCTGCCGCTGGCTGCGCTGAACACCCGCCAGGGCGTGCTGCGCGTCACCGGCAAGGGCGGCAAGGACCGCCTGGTGCCGGTGGGCGAGCTGGCGCTGGAGCGCATCGGCGCATATCTGGCCGACGTGCGCCCGCAGCTGGCCAAAGGCCGGCAGCCGGCGGCGCTGTTCCTCAGCAAGCGCGGCGAAGGCATGACCCGGCAGATGTTCTGGACCCTGGTGAAGCGCTACGCACTGAAGGTCGGCATCAACCCGAAACGCATCTCCCCGCACGTGCTGCGCCATTCGTTCGCCACGCATTTGCTCAACCACGGCGCCGACTTGCGCGCCTTGCAGATGCTGCTTGGCCACAGCTCGCTCAGCACCACGCAGATCTATACGCTGGTGGCGAAGGAGGGGCTGAAGCGGCTGCATGCGCAGCATCATCCGCGGGGGTGAAAAGTTTGCAACCTGCGCGTCCAGGCGCTATGCCAATTTCACGTGGAATCACTGGTCATGCCAAGGCTTGATCGCTCTTGTGCTCTCGCAAAAACTTGCGCGTTGACAGTTCGATCATGGCTGTTTGAGTCTACGCCCTTAGCCAGAGCGCAACGCCAGGCAAAGGGGAAAACCAGTGAAGTTCAAATGGCAAGGGATCTGCCTGTCGGCAGTGCTGTTGGGCACGATGGCTACCGTTGGTCACGCGCAGACTTCAGCCAGTCCAGAAGACGAATACAAAAAGCTGATTCGGGTCAACGAAGATATTCAGCCACTGGGCGAAAACCCATTCGGCGAAAATATCAGCCTCTACAGCGGGGCATTGTCCTTCGAGCAAACGGACGTCAGTTTGGCGGGAAACGGGCCAACGCTATCCATAAGCCGAACCTTCACGCTCAATACGCAGCCGGAGCTCCTTCAGAAGCTCCAGGAAACGGCATTCGGCGACTGGGACATCAACCTGCCGCGCATCACCACGGTGGCCGCGATCCAGAACAATGTTCAAGGTTGGGTGGTGGCCAACGGCAATCCCTATGCTCTGTGTACGCAATTTGGTCCGCCGCCGAGCGTCAACCCGCCTGTTGGTGACAGTGCTCGCAATCCCTGGGATGCCTCCGACTGGTGGAGTGGCTATCAACTGGTCGTGCCGGGCGTAGGCAGTCAGGACCTACTGCTGCGTTCCGCGCAGAACACTCTGGCTCCGCAAATCAGTGGTATGAATTTTCCGATCGTCACTAAGCAGAATTGGGCGATCGGGTGTTTGCCGCACGCTGCCAACGACGCCAATCGCGAAGCCTTTCTGGCCATTTCGCCTGATGGCACGCAATACACGCTTGATCATCTTGCCTATCGTTGGATGCCAAAGTTAGATCGATCCCTGCATACGTTGTCGGGTCCTGGTGCCATCGGCTTTGCGATGGGACCCAAGCCAATGTTGCAGACCAGTGACACTTTGGCGCGTGAGCAGGCGTCCATGCTGGTCACCCAGATCAAGGATCGATTCGGCAACACTCTGGCCTTTTCGTATGACACCTCCAATCGATTGACCGGCATCGTGGCGAGCGATGGCAGATCCGTGAGTGTGAGTTACAACGGTGCTGTGTCGCGCATTTCGTCGATCACCCTCCAACCAAGCAACGCTGTGCCGCGCACATGGAGCTATCAGTACGCCGTCGCTGGATTGAACCCCACGCTTACCCAGGTGACGTTGCCAGATCTTTCCAGTTGGCATTACGACCTGGCGAATCTGTCATATGGGGCATGGGTCGACACGAGAACATCTGTTGATCCGCAATCGTGCAGTGCTCTGATCACACCAACGAATCTGGATGCAGTTTTTACGGGAAGCATCACGCACCCTTCGGGGTTGACGGGAACCTTCACACTCAAGCCGTTAAAACGTGGACGGTCTTACGTCAATCAAAGCTGCTGGAGTGGGGCACCCAACGTTCCCACCACGCAAGGGTTCGCGGTCATTCCCGACGCATGGTATGCAATGGTCATTACCAGCAAGCAGTTTGTCGGCGCGGGGTTGACCACGCAGACTTGGAATTATGGCTATTCGCCGGCCAACCAAAGCTGGGCCCAGGATTGCGCGACCGATACATCGTGCCCCAAGACGGTCACGACAGATGTCGCCGACCCGAATGGCAACGCGACGCGCTACACCTTCAGCAATTACTACGACATTTCCGAAAGTCAGTTGCTTCAGACGGATTTCTACACCGGTGGTGCCTCCGGCGCGCCCTTGCGATCGGAAGCCAACACCTATGAATACGTGCATACGGCGACGGATCTCTATCCAACACAGATAGGCGCTAATCCCCAGCCACGCATCAACGCGGCTCAAACCGAGCAGCTCTTTCCGCTCAATAAGCGTGTGATCAGCCAGGACGGTGGGGACACATACACGTGGCAAGGAGAGGGGTTCGACGCGTTTGGCGCGGTGACGCAGACCAAGCGCTTCAGCTCGATTGCCGGACAAGGCGCGATCGAGGAGCAAACCAGCTACCTCAACGACTTGCCGCACTGGGTGCTGGGTTTGCCGCAACAGGTCATCAATCTGACCACCGGTGAGACCGAAAGCGTCAACACCTACGATCTGACCAACGTGACCCTGCAGTCGCGCGCCCGTTTCGGCCAGACGCTGATGCAGTACACGTTCAACAGCGCCGGTCAGTTGGCCAGCTTCACCGACGGTAACAGCCACACGACCGGCTTGAGCAATTACAAGCGTGGGATACCCCAGACGATCAGTTACCCGGACGCCACCAGCGAGTCATTGACCATCGACGACTTCAGCCAGATCAGCGCGATCACCGATCAGGCCGGCCACACCACCAACTACGGCTACGACAGCGTCGGCCGGATCACCGGCATCACCTATCCCGGCGGGGACGAAGTGGCATGGCTGCCGAAGACTTTCACCTACAGCTTCGTCACCAGCGCCGAGCGCGGCATCCCCGCCAACCACTGGCGCCGTACCACCGCTACCGGCAACGCGGTAGGAATCACCTACTTCGATGCGATGCTGCGCCCGGTGCTGAGCGACAGCGACATCGGTAGCAGCGTTCAAACCAGTACGCTGGCCACCTACGACGCCAAAGGCCAGAAGATCTTCGGCTCGTACCCGAGTGCCGCCGCGCTCACCTTCACGCAGACACCCACGGCGGCCGGCATTCAAGGCAGCACCACCGCCTACGACGCACTGGGCCGTACGATCCAGGTCCAGCAGGACTCCGAGCTGGGCACGCTGACCAGTAGTACGGCGTATCTCTCTGGTGCGCGCCAGCAGGTGACCGACCCCAAGGGCAACGTCACCACAACTAGCTACCAGGTATTCGACGCACCTCGTTATGACGCGGGAATCCAGGTGCAGGCACCGGCCGGCATCACCCAGACGATCGCGCGCGACCTCTACGGCAACCCGCTGTCGATCACCCAGTCGGGCCTGTACGGCACCGAGAGCGACAGTGTCACCAAGACACTGACCTACGATAGCTATCATCGTCTGTGCCGCATCACCGAGCCGGAAAGCGGCAGCGAAGTGATGGCTTACGACGCCGCCAATAACCTGGCGTGGAATGCGCAAGGGCTGGCCATCACCGGTACCGGTTGTGGACAGGAGCAAGTAGCTGCTGCCGCCCAGACGGCGCGCACCTACGATGCGATGAACCGGGTGCTGACGATCCTGCCACCTTCGGGTACCCAGAGCACGCAATACCACTACACGCCGCTGGGCCAGCCGGACAGCGTGGTCTCGGGTATCAGCACCTGGAGTGGCTCGTACAACTACCGCGGCATGCTCACCGGCGAGAGCCTGCAACTGGTCGGCCAGAACGCCTGGGGCCTCGGCTATGCCCATGATGCGTACGGCAGTCTCAGCCTGTTGCATTACCCCGATGGCGAGAATGTCAGCTACGCGCCCGACGCGCTGGGCCGGCCGACCCAGGCCGGTAGCTACGCGACCGGCATCGGTTACTTTCCCAACGGGCAGGTGTCGCAGTTTGCCTATGGCAACGGTACCGCCTACGTGGCCGAGCAGAACGCACGCCAGATGCTCAGCAACTTCAGCTACGGCCCCGGCAGCACGGCACAGCTGAGCGAAGACCTCAGCTACGACGCCAACGGCAACATCACCACGGTGGCCGATCTGACTGGCGGTCCGCGCGCCAAATCGTTCGGCTACGACGCACTGAATCGGTTGAGCAGCGCCAATGCGGCCAGCTTGTGGGGCACCCAGGCGTACACCTACGACGCGCTCAACAACCTGCGCACGCTGCAGAGCGGTAACCAGACGTCCACCTATCACTACGACACCACCAACAAGCTGGCTAGCATCAGCAGCGGGACCACTACGCTCACCAGCTACGTCTACGACAACCGCGGCAACGTCACCGGCAATAACGCGGCTACGCTGGTGTTCGACCAGAAGAACCAGCTGACCCAGATCCCCGGCAGCGATGCCTACGCCTACGATGCGACGGGGCGACGGGTGTCGAAGACCGCTGGTGGCATCACGACGTATTACTTCTACAGCCAAGCCGGTCAGCTGATGTACCAGTGGGCACCCAGTAGTGCGCTGACCACCAGCTTCGTCTATCTCGGCAGCAAGCTGGTCGGGGACAACGAAAGCGTATCCCTGAGTACGCCGGCCACGATCAGCTTCGACGCGAACCCCAATAACGGCAACTACACGGTGAGCTGGGGTGCGGTGCCGGGAGCCGATGGCTACGCCTTGCAGGAGAGTTACAACGGCGGAACTTGGACCACGGTCTACAGCAACAGCATGCCCAGTGTCGCGATGACCGGTAAAAGCGGTGGCAGCTATGTCTATCAGGCACGCGCCTGCGCTGGCACCACCGTATGCACGTCATGGGTCGGCTCGGCCACCTTGGGTGTGCGCCCGGCCCTCCCAACCGTTACCGTGCCTGGTGGCACGATCAACGGCACCTACACGGTGAGCTGGACGGCGCCGGTCGGTACGACTGGCTATGACGTGCAGGAACGTCTGAACAGTGGCGCTTGGACGACGATTGCCAGCAACACCGCGGCAATGGCGATCAGCCGCCCCGGCACTACTAGCGGCAGCTATACCTATCAAGTGTCGGCCAACAACGCCTACGGCAGTCGTGGCTGGGCCGGGTCCACTGCGGTGACCGTCGACACCACCTACGGCGTGGTGCCGACCGCGCCGGCCAGTCTGACGGTACCGGCTAGCAGCAATACCGGCGGTGTCACGCTGAGCTGGAGTGCTTCCAATCTCACCACCCGCTACGTGGTCGAGCAGAGCAGTAACGGCGGCACCAGCTGGACGGGTATCTACAACAGCAGCGGTACCAGCACGACGCTGTCGGGACTGGCCGATGGCAGCTACGTCTTCCACGTGCAGGCCTGCAACACCTATGGCTGCAGTGCGTGGGCCGCGGGCAATGTCACACTGATAGTGACGCACCCGCCGACCACAGCACCGACGGTGAGCGTACCGGCCAACAGCACCAACGGCAGCTACACAGTGAGCTGGAGTGGTGTCGCTGGCCAAGTCAGCTACACACTGCAGGAGCAGGTCAACGGCGGTGGCTGGACCACCGTGCAGACCAATGGCCTGACCAGTTGGAGTACCGGTGGCCGGGGCAATGGGACGTACGGCTATCACGTGCAGGCCTGCAATGTGGGGGGCTGTGGCCCGTGGAGTGCAGCGGCGAGTACCGCGGTATTACTGGTGCCACCCGTGCCAGCCAGCATCAGTGTGCCGGCGACCAGCAACGGCCCTATCGCCATCAGCTGGGCGGCCAGCGCGACGGCGACCATCTATGGGCTCGATCAGAGCGTGAATGGCGGGGCGTGGGCGCAGGTGTATGCCAACAGCGCAACCAGCACGACGGTGACGGCGGCCGCTTCCGGCAGCTACAGCTATCGGGCTTATGCCTGCAATGCCAGCGGCTGCAACGGCTATGCGGTTAGCGGCGCCGTGGCCGTCACGTTGCCGCCAGCCAGTGCGCCGAGCTTGAGCGTGCCCGGCGGCAACTACACCGGCAGCTACACGGTGAGCTGGGGCGCGGTCACGGCAGCGACCAGTTATACCTTGCAGGAGCAGGTCAACGGCGGCGGCTGGACAACGATCCAGAGCAGCGGTGCGACGAGCCTTGCGCTCGGTGGCAAGGGCGAGGGCAGCTACGGCTATCGGGTACAGGCGTGCAATGCCGGTGGCTGTGGGCCATGGAGCAGCACCGGCACGATCACGGTAACGCTGGTGCCGGCTACGCCGGGTTGGCCGAGCCTGACGGGCTCGGGCGCGCTGGTCCACGCGACATGGAGCGGGGTCGCTCGGGCAACCAGCTACACGGTGGAGGACACGCCATCGGGCGGCATGGCGGCCACGTTCTACAGCGGCCCCAACACACTGGCTAGCGGCAGCATCTATTTCAACGGCTTGGTGTCGTTTCACGTCAAGGCCTGCAACACATATGGTTGCTCGGCATGGAGTGCGTATAGCTACATCTCGGTCAGCGGGGACATGTTGATCGCGACTCCCATTGATCGGAATACGGAGCCGACCCATGACTAAGCTGACGCGTATCCTTGTGATGATGGTCCTGTGGGCACTGGTGGCGGTGGCCCATGCCGGCACGCACCACTACTACTACACCGATCCGCAGGGCACGGTGCTGGCCAAGGCCGACGCCAACGGCACCATCATTGCCACCTATGATTACGCGCCATATGGCACGGCGGTGGCGAGCATGAGCCCGGCGCCGAATGGACCGGGGTATACCGGGCATGTGAACGACGCGGACACCGGGTTGGTATATATGCAGGCGCGCTACTACGATCCGGGTACCGGTCGTTTCCTCAGCGTCGATCCGGTGACACCGTCGCCGGGGAATACGTTCAACTTCAATCGATACGACTACACCAATAACAATCCGATCAATCATATCGATCCGGATGGTCGGTGCATCTGGGACGGCTGCATTGTCGAGATCGTGGTTGCGGGCGCACTGCTGGGCGGCGGGATCGACGTAGCGGCACAGAAATATTTTCATCCCAATCAGCCGATCAACAAAACTGAAGTCGCTATTTCAGCTGCTGGCGGCGCGGTTACGGGCGGTTCCTCCGCAGTGTTAACCACGGCGGCAGTGGCAGGAAGTGTGACCGTCGGACAGGCGGTGTTGCGACAGGCTGCCGTGAGTGGAGCCGTGGGTGCCGCTTCCTCTGCGGCAAATGATGTTGCTAGTGGTAAGCCGGTATCGGGACAGTCCGCTGTGAACGCGGCCGGAGCTAATATCGCCGGCAGCCTAGTCAGCTCAGGGTTCTCTGGTGTTGCGGGTGACTTCGCTGGGGCATCGGAAAACAGTGCGATGCGCAATATGTCCGGTGCCGCGGTCAATACACCTGCAGGCATCGGAGGTACCGTTGCCAACACCACTCGAGCGGTGGGCAGCACCGCTGCCGCGCCCAGTATGATGCAGTCGGCGGCCTCACAATCTGCCAAAGTTGGTGACGTAGGGGCCACGGTAGTGGAGAAGAAATTGAACGAAAATCAAAACTGATCAGCCATGAAAAAAGTGCTCAAAGCCATTCTTTTTCACGAATTTCTAATGCTACTTATGGGGGTCGGCCTGACCGCGATCATCGTAGTGATTTACCGAGAATACGAGCAGGCCAGCAGAATTTTCTTGTTCTGGTTTGCCGTCCTGCAGATCATCGTGGTGCTTCGAGTGATGCAGGCCCGCAAGCGATAACGTTGGCATGGGGAAAGAATCGCGCCAAACCGCGAACGGGGTCAGGTTCGAATGGCACTCATCGCGAACGGGGTCAAGTTCACTTACCGGCGTATCTTGGGCGGCTGATGGCTCGAGCGCGCGACCCTGCCCGACACGCTACGCCTGCCTAGTGCGGGCGTTCGTGTTTCTGGCTTCCGATCATCGGCGCTGTATCAAAACAAGGGTCAGTGTGCACTTTCTGACGAAGGCGAGAGGTGGCATCTGACAGATTGTGGCTGAGGGGCAAGGCAAGCTGATCGACCTTTCCCGCATGGGTCTTCCTATGCCTCGTCAGCCGAGACTCGATCTTGCCCGAGTACCGCAGCATGTCGTGCAACGCGGCAATGATCGTCAGCCTTGCTTCTACCAGGATATCGACCGCGTCCGCTATCTGGACGAGTTGCGGGAGATCTGTTTGCGCGAAGGTTGTGCCGTCCATGCCTATGTGCTGATGACCAATCATGTGCACCTGCTGATGACGCCCCGGGCCAGCGGGCAGATCGCTCGGGTGATGCAGGCGCTGGGGCGACGTTACGTGCGCTATGTCAATGATCGCTATCGTCGCACCGGCACACTGTGGGAGGGCCGATACAAAGCGTGTCTGGTCGATGGCGAAAGCTATCTGCTTCGCTGTTACCGCTACATCGAGCTCAATCCCGTGCGGGCGCGCATGGTGGCCAGTCCCGCCGACTATCCGTGGTCAAGCTACGCGAGCAATGCGCTGGCCGTGGCGAGTCCATTGATTCGGCCCCACCCGTCCTATGTGGGCCTCGGTCCTGGCCCGGCCGAACAGTGTGCGGCTTATCGTGCCCTCGTCGAGCAGGCCATCGTGCCCGATGAACTGGACAGCATCCGGCTGCATCTGCAGCGTCAGCACGCGTATGGAGCCGATCGCTTCCGCGCCGCGATCGAGGCCCAGCTGTCACGCCGGGCGGGTCCCGCCAAAATCGGCAGACCCAGAAAATCCGCACCATCCTCGGAAAGTCCAGCCTAAAACAATCGGGAGTTCCCC
>DHXA01000185.1 GCA_002413455.1 Rhodanobacter sp. UBA5168
CAGCCGATCCACCTGCACGTGGCCGACACGAATATCTGCATCGACCAGTGCACCACCGAGTACGACAACCCCTGCACCCGCTTCTGCCCCGCCAACGTCTACGAGATCGTCGACGACGCGGCCGGCAAGCGCCTGCAGATCAACGCCGCCAACTGCGTGCACTGCAAGACCTGCGACATCAAGGATCCGTACGAAATCATCACCTGGGTCACGCCGGAAGGCGGCTCGGGCCCGAATTACCAGAATCTCTAGGATGGTCGAGGGCAATCCGCTGATCGACCAACTGTCATGGCGACTGAAACGCTTCGGCTACCTCTTGCAACGTGTCCGTGGGAGCTTTGCCCTGCGCGGCTGGCGCGGCACGGTGGCGCGAATGCAGCAGCAATTCCAGTCGCGGCCCCAGCTCGACGACGACCTGTCACTGCTGTCACTGGACGAGCCATTTTCACCCTTCGCCCTGCCCGTCGCGGCAGAACCGCAGGTTTCGATCATCATCCCGATCCACGGCAAGCTCGCCTATACCGTCGCCTGCCTGCGTTCGCTGGCGCGGCATGAGCCGCTGGCGCCGTTCGAGGTGATCGTGGTTGACGATGCGTCGCCGGACGACAGCGCCAGCGTGCTGGCGCAAATCGATGGCGCCCGTCTGTTGCGAAACGAACACAATCTCGGCTTCATCGCCAGTTGCAACGCGGGCGCCGCGGTGGCCCGTGGCGAATTCCTGCTGTTTCTCAACAACGACACCCAGGTGACCTCTGGCTGGCTGGATGCCCTGCTGCGTTGCTTTTCCGAACGCGCCGATTGCGGCATCGCCGGCAGTCGGCTCGTCTATCCGGATGGCCGCCTGCAGGAGGCTGGTGGATTGGTGTTTGCCGACGGCAGTTGCTGGACCACCGGCCGCTTTGAGCCACGCGATGCTGCTGCGTTCCGCTATCGGCGTGCGACCGACTATGTCTCCGGCGCCGCGCTGCTGATCCGTCGCGAGGTATTCGGACGTGTCGGCGGTTTCGATGCGCGCTACGCGCCGGCCTATTATGAAGACACCGACCTGGCCTTTGCGGTGCGCCAGCTTGGCCTGCGCGTGTACTACGAGCCGGCCAGCACCGTCATCCACTGCGAAGGGATCAGCGCGGGAAACGATCTCGGCAGCGGCATGAAGCGCTACCAGTTGATCAATCAGGCCACGTTCGTCGACAAATGGATGGCCGAACTAACCCGGCAACCACCCGCGGGCACACCGCTGGAGCGCGCCATGCGATGGCATTCGCGCGGTCGGGTGCTGGTGGTGGATGCCATGACGCCGGAGCCGGCGCGCGATTCGGGTTCGCTGCGACTGTGCGCGATCCTGCGTCTGCTTGACGAGCAAGGCTGGAGCACGTGTTTCCTGCCCGATGACGGCCACGCCAGCAGCGAAGAGATCTCGGCGCTCGGCGAACTGGGGTGTGAGGTACTCGCTCGACCGCAGACGCCGGCATTGCCGCATTGGCTGAAGCGGCATGGCCGCGAACTGCACGCGGTGATCCTGTGCCGGCATACCGTGGCTGGCCAGTACGCCGACCTGGTACGCCAGCACGCACCACAGGCGAAGCTGCTGTTCGACACTGTCGACCTGCACTTTCTGCGCGAACAGCGCGCCGCCGAACTGAGCGGCAATGCCACGCTGGCCCGCCAGGCGGAGACTTCGCGGCGAGGCGAGCTGGCGCTGATCGAACAATCCGACGTCACCTTCGTGGTCAGTTCACACGAGCAGGCGCTGCTGGCGCAGATGCTGCCGAAGGCGCGCGTGGAACTGCTGTCCAATATCCACGACGTGCATGGGTGTCGACGTTCTCATCGGGAGCGCAGGGATTTGGTCTTCATCGGCGGTTACGGCCATCCGCCCAACAGCGATGCGATTCGCTGGATCGCCGGCGAGATTATGCCGCGGCTGCGCGAAGCGCTGCCCGACATCCGCCTGCATGTGCTCGGTGATCTGCCGAAGGCCGTACCACGCGATCTTGCGGTGGCTGGCTTGGAGCTGCATGGCCGCGTGGACGATCTGGGACCCTGGCTGGATGGCTGCGTGGCTTCGCTGGCGCCTCTGCGCTTCGGCGCGGGTGTGAAGGGCAAGATCAACATGGCAATGAGCTACGGTGTACCGGTGGTCGCCACGTCCGTGGCGGTGGAAGGCATGCAGCTGAGCGATGGCGTCGATGTACTGGTGGCAGACGATGCCGCATCCTTCGTTGCCGCCGTGCTGCGGCTGCACGAGGACGGTGCGCTGTGGCAGCGCCTGTCCGTCAATGGCCTGGACAACGTGCAACAACACTTCTCCGCCGCCGCTGCGGCTGCCACTCTTCGACGCGTGCTGGATTGAATCTCATGTCATCACGCCATTTCGCCAAGCGCTGCCTGTTCACGCTGCTGCGCACGGGATTCCGGCTGGTGCCGATGCCTGCCGCCTCACGCGACCGTCTGCGCCAGCGCTTTCTGGATCGACATGCCGATCTGGTGCCTGCAGGGCCACGCGGCCAGCTTGCCGATACTGCGCGCGCCGAACGCCGGCCGCGCACCCATTCCGCGGGCCGTGCTATCGGTTATAGGGCGCGGCAGCCGGGCTCGTTGCCGGCCGTACTGCCGGCGACGGTGGTGGCATTCTATCTGCCGCAATTCCATCCCATTTCGCAGAACGATGCATGGTGGGGAGCGGGTTTCACCGAATGGCACAACGTGACGCGTGCGCTGCCGCAGTTCGAGGGGCATGCCCAACCGCGCCTGCCTGGAGAGCTGGGTTTCTACGACCTGCGGCTACCTGACGTGATGCGTCGGCAGATGCAGCTGGCACGGGAGTACGGCATCGGTGCGTTCTGCAGCTACTTTTACTGGTTCGCCGGTCAGACCTTGCTGGAGCAGCCGCTGCAGCAATGGCTGGCCGATCCCACGCTCGACCTGCCGCTGTGCCTGTGCTGGGCCAACGAAAACTGGTCGCGCCGCTGGGACGGCCGCGCCGACGACCTCCTGATCGGCCAGCAGCACAGCCCCGCCGACGATCTCGCCTTCATCGAGCATGTCTCGCGTTATCTTCTCGATCCGCGCTACCTGCGGGTGGACGGCAAACCGCTGCTGCTGGTCTATCGCCCCGGCTTGCTGCCTGATCCGAAGACGACCATTGCGCGCTGGCGGGCGTGGTGCCGGGAGAACGGTGTGGGCGAAATCAAGCTTTGCTATGTGCAGAGTTTCGACCGCGTCGATCCGCGCGCGATCGGCTTCGATGCGGCCGTGGAGTTTCCGCCGAACAACACCACGCTGGCGCCGATCACCGCATGCCAGCAACTGCTCAACCCCGATTTTCGCGGCGATATCCATGACTGGCGCGAACTGGCGCGCCAGGCGATGGCCCAGCCCGATCCCGCGTACCCACGCTATCCCGGAGTGAATTCCGGTTGGGACAATGAGCCGCGCCGCAGCGGAAACGGCCGTGTATTCGCCCATGCCTCGCCACGCGGCTATCGCGACTGGCTGCGGCACGCCGTCACCACCGCGCAGCGACGCTTCCCCACGCAGCCACTGGTGTTCGTCAACGCCTGGAACGAATGGGCCGAGGGCGCGGTGCTGGAGCCGGATGCGCGGCTGGGTCATGCCTGGCTGCAAGCCACCCGCGACGCGTTGAATCCCGCAGCCACTGCGAACACGCGCCCGTGTGCCGTGCTTCACATCTGGTATCCCGACCTGCTGGATGAGCTCGTCGCATCGTTGCGCGCCAGCGGCATCGATTGGCGCGTCGTCATCACCACCGCCACCGAACGTGAGCAACGCGTACGGGAGCGGGTGGCGCAGCTGGGTCTGGATGCCGAAATCGAAGTGTTCGAGAATCGAGGCCGCGACATTCTGCCGTTCCTGCATGTCGCCAACCGTCTGCTCGACGAGGGCGTGACCACCGTGCTGAAACTGCACAGCAAACGCTCCACGCATCGCGAGGACGGCGAAACCTGGCGTCGCGAACTGCTCGACAAGCTGCTCGCCCCCGAGCGGGCCACGCGCATCCTGGCGGCGTTCCACGACAACCACAGCCTTGGTCTGGTCCATGCCGAAGGTCACCTGCAGCCGGTTGAACACTATTGGGGCGCCAACCAGGGCAACTTCGACTACCTCACCCGGCGCCTTGGATTTCCGCCACCGGAGGTTAGCCACGACAGCTTCGTCGCCGGCAGCATGTTCTGGCTGCGGCCGGCGGCCCTGCGTTCATTGCTGGACGCGCACCTCGGGATAGAGGATTTCGAAGTCGAAGCGGGTCAATTCGACGGCACGCTGGCCCATGCGATCGAGCGCATCTTCTGCCTGTCTGCCGCGGCTGACGGCTTCACCACTGCCAGCGCCGCTTTGATGAGCGGCCTGCCTGAAACCCGCTCCCAACCGTACCCCTACGCGCAACGCAGCGGCTGACTGACCCAATCCGCCTATTTCTGCGGTTCAGACGCAGCTCATTTCGTACGATGGTTTGATGCCGGGTAGAATGGGTGTTCCCGCGTCCCGACAGGGGCA
>DHXA01000035.1 GCA_002413455.1 Rhodanobacter sp. UBA5168
TTCGATTGATCGGGGACGAAGCGAGTTTCGACCTGCACGTCGATCGTGTAGGAAGATTTTTCAGTCATGCCCGGATTGTAAGGCCTGCCGCTGTGAATGGGGCGGAGCAGCCGCGATTGAAACGCTTCTTTGCCGTCAGAGACTGCCGTAGACCTTGGCCAGACGCACGAAGTCGGCCGGGGCAAGCGTTTCGGCGCGAGCCCTGGGATCGACGTCGGCGCGGCGGATCGCGTCGCTGTCGAGCAACTGCTTGAGTGCATTGGCCAGCGTCTTGCGCCGTTGGCCGAATGCGGCCTTGACCACCGCATAGACATGCTCAGGCCGTGCATCGTGCAACTCGTGAGGCGCCAACGGCACCAGTCGTACCACCGCAGACTCCACCTTCGGCGGCGGCCGGAACGCTTCCGGCGGTACGTTGAACAATGGCTCGACCCGACAGGCAAGCTGCAGCATCACGGACAGCCGTCCATACACCTTGCTGCCCGGCTCGGCCGCCATCCGGTCGACAACCTCTTTCTGCAGCATGAAATGCATGTCCTGGATCGCTGCCGCATGCTCGACGCAGTGGAACAGGATGGGACTGGAAATGTAGTAGGGCAGATTGCCGGCGATGCGCAGCCGCGGCACACCATGGCTGTGCGCCATGGCGCTGAAGTCCACCTTCAACACGTCCGCTTGGATGATATGCAGCTCGCCCACGCTGGCAGCTCGTGCCTGCAGCCCCGGGATCAGGTCGGTATCCAGTTCGATCGCGGTGAGCTTGCCGGCGGCCGTCAGCAGCGGCAGCGTCAGTGCACCTTCGCCGGGACCGATCTCGACCATGAAATCCTCGGCCCGTGGCGACACCACGCTGACGATGCGCTCGATGTAACGCCGATCATGCAGAAAGTGCTGGCCGAAGCTTTTCTTGGGGCGGGCGTTCATGCGGAAGCCTTGCTGCGTGCGACAAGATCCATGGCCATGCGCGCGGCGGCGATCAGGCTGGCAGGATCGGCCCGACCCGTGCCGGCCAGATCCAGCGCCGTACCATGATCGACCGAGGTGCGGATGAATGGCAGACCGAGAGTGAGGTTCACGGTGCGGTCGAACGCCTCGCTCTTCAGCACCGGCAGCGCCTGGTCGTGATACATCGCCAGTACGGCGTCGTAGTGGTGACGCTGGGCCGGTACGAAAGCCGTATCGGCAGGCATCGGGCCGATCAGGTGCATGCCCTCGCCGCGCAGCGCATCCAGTGCCGGGATCAGCGTGTCGATTTCCTCGCGACCCAGGTGTCCGCCTTCGCCAGCGTGCGGGTTGAGGCCCAGTACGGCGATGCGCGGTTCGGCGATGCCGAACTTGCGGCGCAGTTCGGTGTGCACGATGCGCAACGTGCGGGTCAGCGCTTCAGCCGTGATGGCGGCCGATACCGCGGCCAGCGGCAGGTGCGTCGTGACCAGAGCCACGCGCAGTTCCGGGCTGGCCAGCATCATCACCACGTCGGCGCGGGCACGCTCGGCGAAGAATTCGGTGTGTCCGCTGAAGGGGATGCCGGCATCGTTGATCGAGGACTTCTGCAAGGGCGCGGTGACCACGGCGTCGTAGCGACCGGCAATGCAACCGTCAGCCGCTTCGGTCAGCGTGTCCAGTACGTGGCGGGCGTTGCGCGGGTCGGGCTGGCCGGGCACCTCATCAGCCGCCAGCGGCGTATGCCGCAAACGCAACGTTCCGGGTCGGCGCTCGGTCTGCACACTGCCATCGTCGTCGGTCAACTCGATACGCAGCCCGCAACGCGTGGCCGCGCGCTCCAGCACATGGCGATCGGCGATGGCGATCAGGCTGGCTGCCAGCGGAGTGCTGGCCAGCCTTATCAACAACTCCGGACCGATGCCCGCTGGCTCACCGGCAGTGACCGCGAGCCGGGGCAATGGCATGGTATTCAAATCAGCTTACGGCGAGGTGCCGGCTGCAGCCTGACTGCCGGTATCGCGCAACTCCGGCACCAGGATGTTGATGTAGGCATTGGACCGGAGATCGCGCAGATAATCGTCATAGACCTGTTCGGACTTGCGTGTACCGATGGCCTGACGGGCCTGGTCGCGTTCGATCTGCACGGTCTGATCGCTCTGGCGCGAGCCGAGGCGTTGCAGGATATGCCAGCCCGCTTCGCTCTGGAATGGCTGTGACACCTCGTTGTCCTTCAGCTGGCCCAGCTCCTTGGCGACGGTCGCACCCCAGGCCTGCTGCGCGAACCAGCCCATGTCGCCGCCGAGATTGGCTGTAGTGTCGTCCTTGGAATTCTCTTTCGCGAGGGTGGCGAAATCCTCGTGTTTGTTGACGATGCGGTTGTACAGGTCGCGCGCCTTCTGCTCGGCCTGTGCCGGCGTCACCAGCTCGCTCGGCTTGATCAGGATCTGCCGCGCATGCAGCTCGGTGACCATCTTGCGGCTGCTCTGGCGCTGGTCGATCAGTTTCAGGATGTGGAAGCCGGTCGGGCCGCGCAGGGCCGGGCTGACTTCGCCGGGCTTCATCGAGGCGATGGTGTCGGCGAAGGCCGGCGGAATTTCATCCATCCGCCGCCAGCCCAGGTCGCCGCCTTCCAGCGCGTCGGACGCGTCGGAATAACGGATCGCCGCGGCGTTGAAATCCATGCCGCCCTTGATGGCGGCAATCGCCTGCTCGGCCTTGCTCTGACTGGCCTGGATCGCGGCGGCGTCGGCGCCACCGGGAATGCTTACCTGGATATGCGCCAGATGCACTTCACCGGCCTTGTAGGTCGGGCTGCTGAGCAGGTTGTCGATCTCGCTGTCGGTCACCGATACCGAATCCTGCACCACACTCTGATGCAATCGTTGCACGGTGATCTGGTCGCCCAGCTGCCGGCGGAACGAAGCAAAACTGGCGCCGCTGCGCTCCACTTCGGCGCGCAGCTGCTCGGGCGTGAGCTTGTTCTGCTCGGCCACACCCGCGATCGCCTGATCAATATCGGCGTCGGAGACGTGAATGTTCTGATCCTGCGCCTTCTGCACCTGCAGCCGCATGAGCACCAGACGGTTGAGCACCTGCTGCTGCAGCACGTTGATCGGCGGCAACTGCTCGGTGTGCCCCGCATATTGCTGCTGCACCGACGCCACGGCGTCGTTCAGCTCGCTCTGCAGGATCACGTCCTCGTTGACGACGGCCACGGTGCGATCCAGCGGTTGGCCGGCCGGTGCGGCAGGCGTCAGCATCTGGGCGTGGGCGGGGAGCATGATCGCGAGCGCGAGCAGGAGAGATGCAAGAGATTGCTTCATCGATGGAAAGCCTGAGTCGCCGGGGCGAATGCGTTTATTGATAGCCGAGAATATCACGGCGCAACAGTGGATCGATTTGGCCGCCCGACGAGCCGAGCCCCTTGAAAACCACTTCGAACATGATCGCGTTGTCGCGCTGGTTGATATTGCCACCCGTGGGAACGGGACCGAAGCCGTAGTAAGACTGATTGACGTAGTTGCGATCGACCAGCCGCAGCGACACGCAACAACTGTCGTACTCCACTCCGGCCAGTGCTTCGACGGTCTCGCGATCCTTTACCGAATAAGTCCACGATCCCACCAGTCGCCAGCGTTCGGACAACGGGTAGACCGCCGAAGCGCTGTATTGTTCCAGCAGACCACGGCGGTAGCGGTACGAGAAATTGAAGACGCCGTCCGTGCCCAGGCGGCGTTGCAGTTCCACCGCAGCCATGTCGGTAAGGCGGGTGTTGGGGCTCCACTGATAGGAACTGCCCAGCCGCCAGCGATCGTTGAGCTGCACGTCGAGCTGGGCCACATAGGCCGAGCGGACCCAGTCGGTGCCGATCACCCGCTGCGGGCTGAAGTAGTGAATCTGGCCGAAGCTGGCTGACACCCGCTCCACGCCGCTGTCATCGAGCAGGCGCGTGGTCAGCGCCGCGGTGAGGTTGTTGGCGTCCATCTGGCGATCGGCGCCGGAGAACTGGTTCGGCGAGAACAACTGCCAGTAGTCGAACGACATCAGGCTGGTATCGAAGACCGGCAGGTTGTTCTGGTTGCGATACGGCACGTACAGGTAATAGAGCCGCGGCTCCAGTGTCTGCGTGTAGCTGTTGCCGAACAGCGAAGTGCTGCGGTCGAAGACCAGCCCGCTGTCCACACTGACGATCGGCAAGGCGCGGCTCGGCGACTGCTGCGTGAACGGCGAGACGCCGCCGTTGCCCAGCAGGCCGGAATAGCCATATCTGTCATAGCCGCTGTCGAGCTGATAGGCGGTATAGCGATAGGCCACCTTCGGGCGCACGAACCAGGCGGAGGTTCCGAAATCGGCGGCCAGGTAGGGATAGAGATCTTCGCGCTCGCCCTCGACGAAGCCGGTCTTGCGAAACGCCACCGCCGAACTGCTCATGCCGAATTCCAGCCAGCGCGTCAGTGGCACGTTCATGCCAAAGGTGGCATAAGGCAGCTGGTCATACGGCAGCACGCGATCGGTCACGAACGGGTTCACGTTCTGGTAGATGGTGCCGCCGAACGACGCGTTCCACCATTTGCCGCCGCCCACGATCGCAGCGTTGGAGCCCAGTGTATAGATCGCTGTGTGAGACAGCGCATCGCCGTAGTCATACAGGTAACTGCTGTCCGAGGCGTGGTTGTACGAACCCACGAACTGCCAGCCCTTCCAGAGTTGGGTGCGATCGGAAAGTTTGACCAGGTAACGCGAATCGCCCTTGGTGTCGGCGAGGCCATCGCTTTCGCCGTGATCGTTCGGTACGTATTCCACGTTGATCTGGCCGTTGCTGCCCGGAACCAGGTATCGGAACTCGCCGGCCAGCATTGCGCCGCGGTCGCTGTAGGTACGCGGATCCAGCGTGGCGTCGTAGTTCGGTGCCAGGTTCAGGTAGTACGGCGCACTCACCTCGAAACCGGACCGGCTGGTGTTGCCGATGGTCGGGTACAGGAAGCCGCTCTTGCGCCGGTCGTCGGTCGGGAAGCTGAAATACGGCAGGTACAGGAAGGGCACGTTGCCCAGCCGCATGGTGGCATTGCGCGCCACGCCCACGCCGGTTTCCTTGTTGATGGTGATCGACCTGGCGCGAAATTCCCACAGGTGGTGGCCGACATCGCAGGTGGAATACGTGGCCATCGAGTAGCGCGAGTGCTGCGCATCCAGCATGTGGCCTTGTTTGGCCACGCCGTTGCCGCGCGCATCGAGCATCTGGTAGCGCACGTCGTCGGCGACGCCGCGGCTGGCCTCGGTATTGCCGCGCATGTGCGACGCCGCCAGCAACTGGCCGGCCTCCTGGTAGCGCACGTTGCCGCGGGCGTCGTAATCGGTGCTGACGTTGTTGTAGTCGACACTGTCGGCCTGCAGCTGCTGGTCGGCGCGCTGCAGTTTCACGTCGCCGGACAAGTGGTAGACCGACTGGTTGGAGCTGTCCACATGCTGCGCGTCAACCTTGGTAGGGCTGGTTTCGCGCAGGCTGACGTCCTTGCCGAGGCTGGGGTCGTAGAAATCCAGCAAGGCATTCGGGCGGCACATCGCGTAGTTGTAGGGGCGCGGTGCGCAGTGAAACGAGCCCAGCGGGCAAGCCTGTTCGGCCTGTTCGGGCGAGGTGGCGGGACTGCTCTGACCATTGCTGGCGTCGGCTTGGCCGCCGATCAGGGCAAGTGCTGCGGCAACCGCCAGCAGGCGGCGTGGAGGTAGCTTGGGCATCGCTGGGAATCTGCCGACTTTGAAGGCTCGTTAAGCTAGCAGAAACGCCTCATATACGGCAGGCAAACGTTTTTCCGACCGTGGCGCGGATTCAGCAATGCCGTGTGAGAAATGAGCGGTGGCGCGGCCGCAGACGGTGGCGGGCTGTCGGCGTGCCTAATGCCATTGCCGTCCATTTCGCTCGATCAGCCGCCCGCTGGCATGAGCGGCGGCACCGGCGACCCGCCCTGCCGCAGGTAAAGTCAGTCCATCAGCGCGCTGGCGTGCGCGCTGGCGCAGGCCGCCAGTGCGGCGAGGTCGTAGCCGCCTTCCAGCGTGGAAACCAGTCGGCCGCTGGCGTGCGTGCGGGCCAGTGTCACCAGTCGCTCGGTGATCCAGGCGTAATCCTCGTGACCCAGCCGGATGTCCGCCAGCGGATCGTTGCGGTGCGCATCGAAGCCGGCCGACACCAGCACCAGCTGCGGTCTGAACGCGTCCAGGCGCGGCAGCAATACGCCGTCCCACAGTTCGCGAAACTCGTGCGAACCCGCGCCCGGCGACAGCGCGCCGTTGACGATGTTGCCAACGCCGCGCTCGTCCTCGCGGCCGCTGTCCGGATACAACGGAGACTGATGGCTGGAGATGAACAGCACGCGCGGCTCGCGCTCGAAAATTGCCTGCGTGCCGTTGCCATGATGCACATCGAAATCGGCGATCGCGACCCGCTTCAGGCCGTGCACCATCAATGCATGCGCTGCGGCCACCGCGATGTTGTTGAACAGGCAGAAACCCATCGCCTGATCACGGGTAGCGTGGTGGCCGGGCGGTCGTACGGCGCAGAACGCACGCTGGCAGTCGCCATTCAATACCGCATCCACCGCCGCCACGTTGGCGCCCGCTGCGCGCAGCGCTGCCTCGACCGAGCCGGGCGACATCAGGGTGTCTTCATCCAGACGGTGCTGGCCGGTGGCCGGGACGCTGGCTAGGATGCGTTCAACGTGGCCGGCGCTGTGGACCCGCAGTAACTGTTCACGCGTGGCCAGCGGCGCCTCGACACGATCGAGTGCCGCGTAGCGGTCCAGGTCCAATGCCTGCAGCACTGCGCGCAACCGCGCCGGACGCTCGGCATGACCCGGGCCGGGATCGTGCTGCAGACAGGCGGAATGGGTATAGAGCCGCAGCATGCGGCGGCTTATTCGGCAGGCTGCGGTTTGCGCCGGCGCTCGTGTTGCCACAGCACCTCGCCATGCCCGCTGGCGCGCGCCAGCACGCGCGAGATCACGAACAGCAGGTCAGACAGCCGATTCAGATAACGCTGCGGCTGGCTGCGGATGTCCTCCACCCGTGCCAGCGCGATCACCTCCCGTTCGGCGCGGCGGCAGACGGTGCGCGCCATGTGGCCGCAGGCCGCGGCCATGCCGCCGCCGGGCAGGATGAATTCCTTCAGCGGCGGCAGCGGTTCGTTGAGGCCATCGAGGATGGTTTCCAGCCGGGTGATGTCGCTGTCCTCGACCATTGCCATGCCGGGGATGCACAGCTCGCCACCCAGATCGAACAGGTCGTGCTGCACCTGGGTCAACACCTCGCGCACTTCAGCGGTGACACCGTCGGTCGCCAGCAGCATGCCGATGGCGCTGTTGAGTTCGTCTACGGTGCCGTAGGCATTGACCCGCGGCGAGTCCTTGCCTACCCGAGAGCCGTCGCCCAACCCGGTGCTGCCGTCGTCACCGGTACGCGTGTAGATCTTCGAAAGCCGGTTGCCCATGGTGCTGGCGGGACTGCTTCAGACCGTCTGGGCGCGCAGCACAGGCATGCGGCGACGCAGAAGGGCAAAGCCGCCGAACAGCAGGGCGGCGTAGAGAAGGGTGCTGAGCACGGTCCACTGGAAGAACGGCACGGCGGCGACGTAGCACGGCAGCAAGCCCGCGTTGCACGCGGTGTACTGCGGGATGGACGCGGCTGTCAGCCAGACCACGAAGTTGGTGGCCGCGAAGAATAGCAGCGAGCCGCCCAGCGAATAGCCGAGCAGGCGCCCGCCGTTCACCCGTCCGCGCAGGCCGAAGCCGAGTACCGTGCAGATCGCGACGCAGGCATACACCGTCAGCAGCTGCGGCAGGTAAGCGCTGAAGTAGGCGCTGAAGGTGCCCCCATGCAGCAGCGCGAGTGCCACATCCGACAGGAAGATCGTCAGCAGCGGCACCAGCATCGCCAGCCGCCGGTTGGCGAAGTACGCGCCGCCGAACAGCGCCATCGCCTCGATCGGCGAGAAATTCGGCAGCCACTGCGGCAACCGCGCCAGCGCGGCGATGACGATCATCGCGGTAAGCACCATCGGTCCGGGAGAAAGTTGCGAAGAGGAAGTCGGCTGCGTCATGGCGGTATGCTTGCAAGGTGACTGGGAAGGATCCTTAGCATAGCGCAAGCCTGCGAATTGGCTTTACAACGCGGAAATCGGCATGAGTGCAGAGTCCAGTATCCTGATCATCGGCGGTGGCCTGGTGGGCGCCAGCCTGGCCATTGCGCTGGATGCGGCCGGCGTTGCCGCGACCCTGGTCGAAACCGCCGCGCCGCGCGCCGATGCCCAGCCCAGTTACGACGAGCGCAACCTCGCGCTGGCGCGCGCCACGGTCAATGGCCTCGATGCCATCGGTGTATGGCGGCACGCCGCGGCGCGCGCCACCGCGATCAGGCATATCCATGTGAGTCGCGCTGGCGAGTTCGGCAGCACCCGCATCGATGCCGCCCGGCAGGGCGTGGATGCGCTGGGCTGGACGCTGCCGGCGCGTGAACTGGGCGCGGCGTTGCTGCGCCGGTTGGACGAATGCACCCGGCTGACCCGACTCGCCCCTGCGACCTTGTCCGCCTTGCAGCCTCTGGCTGGCGGCTGGCGTGCGCAAATCAGCGATGCCGATGGCATTCGCAGTATCGACACCCCGCTGCTGGTTGGAGCCGATGGCACCGCTTCCTTCGTTCGCGCGCAGTTGGGCATCGACGCCGAGCGCCATGATTACCGGCAGACATTGTTCGTCTGCACGGTCACGCCTGAGCGCGATCATGCCAACCGCGCCTGGGAGCGGTTTTCCGATGACGGCCCGATCGCGCTGCTGCCGCTGGCCGAGCGCCGCTGCGGGCTGGTGCTCACCGTGGCCGCCGACCAGGCAGGTGCGGTCGCCGCGCTGGACGATGCGGCGTTCATCGAGCTGGCCCAACAGCGCCTCGGCTGGCGTCTTGGCCGCCTGAGCCGGCCCGGCAGGCGTCACCCGTATGCGATCCATCGCGTCGCCGCGACCCGGCTGACCGGGCCGCGCGCGGTGCTGGTGGGCAATGCCGCACAGACCGTGCATCCGATCGGCGCGCAGGGTTTCAACCTCGGTCTGCGCGATGCGCTGACCCTGGCTGAGCTGATCGCGGCGGCTGCCGACCCCGGTGCTTCCGGGCTGCTGGAACGCTATGCCGCACGCCGTGCGCCCGATCGCGACGGCACCATGGCGATGAGCCATGGCCTGGTGCGACTGGCCTGCCTGCCGCAACCGCTGCTGGGGCCGCTGCGATCACTGGCTTTGCTGACCTGCGACCGGGTGCCGCCACTGCAACGGGCACTGGCGCGACGCGGCATGGGTTTTCGCGGCGAGCCGCCGTTGGCCGTGCTGGAGCGGCTGCCATGAGTACATCGCCGCTGGGCGTTTCAACGCGCCGCCGCACGCCGGCACTGGACGTGGCCGTGGTCGGTGGTGGCATGGTCGGCGCCGCCGCCGCGCTGGCGCTGGCGCGCGCCGGCTTCAGCACGGCGTTGCTGGAAGCGCATGCGCCAACGCCATGGAAGGCTGACGCCGAGGTGGACCTGCGCGTGGTGGGTCTGGCCCCGTCGTCGATCGCGCTGCTGGATGGTCTGGACGTCTGGACGTCCATCCGGCGCGCGCGCGCCGGTTCGTACACGCATATGCACGTGTGGGATGCCGAGAGCGGGGCAGCCATCGATTTCGATGCGGCCAGCGAAGGCCGCGACAAACTCGGCTATATCGTCGAGAACTCGCTGGTGCAGTGGACGCTGTGGCAAGCGCTGGAAGCGGCGGGCGTGCGTCGCCTGTGCCCGGCCCGGGTGCAGGGTTTCGAGGCGCGCGAGGATCGCGTCCAGCTGGAACTGGCCGATGGCGAGACGCTGGCGGCCGGGTTGCTGGTAGCCGCCGATGGCGCGGGCTCGCCATTGCGCCAACTGGCCGGCATCGGCACCCGGGGCCGTGACTACGCGCAGCGCGCCGTGGTCGCGCACGTGGTCACCGAGCGGCCACACGAAAACACCGCGTGGCAGCGATTCATGCGTAGCGGACCGCTGGCCTTGCTGCCACTGGGCGACGGCCGCAGCTCGCTGGTGTGGTCGCTGCCCGAGGCCGAGGCCCAGCGTGTGCTGGCGCTGGACGACCAGGCTTTTCTCGATGAACTCGGCCTCGCCAGCGATTTCCGACTGGGGCGCATGCTTGCCACCACCAGGCGCGCGGCGTTTCCGCTGAAGCTGCAACTGGCCGAGCGCTATCAGGCCGACCGTTTCGTGTTGCTGGGCGACGCCGCGCATGCGGTGCATCCACTGGCCGGCCAGGGCGTCAACCTCGGGTTGCGCGATGTGACCGAGCTGCGCGATACGCTGCTGCTAGCTCGCCTTGCCGGGCGTGACATAGGCGCCGCGCACGTGCTGCGTCGCTACGCGCGCCGTCGGCGCAGCGCCGATACGCTGGATGCACTGGGTTTCGACGCACTGGCGCGTATCTACGCCTGGCAGTCGCCGGCGCTGGTCGCCGCCCGCAGCGTCGGCGTGCGCCTGCTCGATCGCCTCGCCCCGTTGAAGCGGCGCCTCTCGGAGCACGCCGCCGGACTGTGAACCTTGCAAGTAAAGCCCCATCCAACCCGCCCGTGTTGAGGGCGGAAGCCTGTCAGCTCCACCGGAGGATTGATCATGCGCATCGCCCGATTCTGCTGTCTGCTGTTGCTTGCCGGTTCCGCTTTCGCCGCCCAGGCGAAGATGGTGCACCGGACCGTCGAATGGAACCAGGACGGTACCCGTTTCCACAGCATCCTGATCTATGACGATGCGACCGCGACGAAGCGGCCGGGCCTGGTGATGGTGCCGAACTGGTACGGCGTCAACGACGCGGCCGTAAAGAAGGCCGAGATGATCGCCGGCAGGGATTACGTGATCCTGCTCACCGACATGTACGGCGCCAGCGTGCGTCCGCAACAAGGCCATGCCGATCAGGCGCAGGCCGCGGTGAAGCCGCTGTACGGCGATCGCGCGCTGATGCGCCAACGCGTGAATGAGGCGCTGGCCCAGCTGAAGGCGCAGGCCGCGAGTGCGCCGATCGACAGCGCCAAGCTGGCCGCGATCGGCTTCTGCTTTGGCGGCTCGGCGGTGCTGGATCTGGCGCGCAGTGGCGCCGACGTCGCCGCGGTGGTGTCGTTCCACGGTGGCCTGGATACCGACCATCCGGCATTGGCGAAAAACATCAAGGCGCGCGTGCTGGCGATGAACGGTGCCGACGACAAGGGCACCATGCCGGACGCGGACAAGTTCATGGACGAGATGCGCATGAGCCCCGCCGACTGGCAATTCGTGGTGATCGGCCATGCGGTGCATTGTTTCACCGAGGTCGGCGAAGACTCGCCCGGTTGTCGCTACGACGAACGCGCCGCCGCGCGCAGCTACCGCCTGATGCATGACTGGCTTGGCGCGGCGTTCGCCGGTACGCCTTAGTCGATCGAATGCCCTTTGCCTGAAGCGGCTGCCGCGGCGCGGCGGTCGCAAGTGTTTAGCGGGTGGTGTCGCGCTCGCGCACGGCTTCCATCGTCAACGTGGCCAG
>DHXA01000021.1:0-19996 GCA_002413455.1 Rhodanobacter sp. UBA5168
TTCCTGCCCTTGTCGGCCGTGCTGACCACCACCGGCATCTACGAAGCGTTCTACGCCGAATACAACGCCGGCAAGGCATTCCTGCATTCGCATAGCTATACCGGCAACCCGCTGGCCTGCCGGGTGGCGCTGGAAACCCTGGCGATCTTTCGCGATGAGCCGGTGCTCGCACGCAACCGTCAGCTGGCCGCACATCTGGCCCGCGGACTCGAGCCGCTGCGCGATCATCCGCATGTGGCCGAGGTCCGCCAGACCGGCATGATCGCGGCGATCGAGCTGGTCGCCGACAAGGCTCGCCGGCATCCGTTCCCGGCGGACGAGCGACGTGGCTTGCGCGTCTACCTGCATGGCCTGCAGCATGGGGTGCTGCTGCGTCCGCTCGGCAACGTGGTGTATTTCATGCCGCCATACGTAGTCACTGAAGCGGAACTCGATCTGCTGGTCGATACCGCGATCGCCGGTATCGAACACGCCGTGACCGGCTGACCTCACACGACCCTGCGGAATCACGACTCCCATGCGCACCATTCGTATCCATGCCGACCTGCCGTTGCAACCGGGGGTCGAACTGGCGCTGCCGGCACAGGCCGGCGAGCATGTCGCCCGCGTGCTGAGGCTGACGCCGGGCGACCCGGTGACCCTGTTCAACGGCGATGGCTGCGACTATCCGGCCGCCATCCTCGCGGTGGGCAAGCGCGAAGTCATCGTGCGGATCGAGTCGCAACAGGTGCTGCACAACGAGTCGCCGCTGCCGCTGACCCTGGCCCAGGGAGTGGCGCGCGGCGAGAAGATGGATCTGATCGTGCAGAAGGCGACCGAGCTGGGTGTCGTGCGCATCGTGCCGTTGCTGACCGAACGCTCGGAAGTGAAGCTGGATGCGGCACGGTCTGAAAAGCGGCTGGCGCATTGGCGCGCGGTGGCGGCCAGCGCCTGCGAGCAGAGTGGCCGCGCCCGCTTGCCGCTGATCATCCCGGCGTTGCCGCTGCCGGTCTGGCTGGACGACCTCGCGGCCGATGGCGCGCTGCGCCTGGCATTGCTGCCCGAAGCTACACGCTCATCCCGCGAACTGCGTTTCGCGGCAAGCGGCGGCGTGCTGGTGGTCGGACCGGAAGGCGGGCTGGGTGAGCGCGATACGGCTGCCTTGCGCGCCGCCGGCTTCGACGGGTTGCGGCTGGGGCCGCGCATCCTGCGCACGGAGACCGCCGGGCTCGCCGCCCTCGCGGCCCTGCAGGCATTGCACGGCGACGGTTAGATCGTCGCCTGCTGCAACCACCCTCAGTCTTCGGCGTCGAAGGGTTCGGAAACCTCGACAGACTCCCCGGATTCCGTCGGCGCGGCCAGGTCCGCGTCATCGAGCAGGCCCAGCAGCTCGGCTTCGAGCCATTCCAGGTCGGGAATCATCGCCACGTCATCGCGCACCAGCACATGCGCGCGCACACCTGGCGGCAGCGCGCTGCCATCGTGGGTGGGAATGATCAACTCGGCATTCAACGTGGTCAAACGCGGAAAGCCCTGGGTCAGCACGGCGATGAACGGCAACCTGGGATTGCCGCCAAGCGCCTTGAGCACGGCCACGCGCACGCTCAACTCGGCGTCGCCTTCCTCGGTTCCGGCCAGCTTCGTGAACGACACCAGCGGTACGCGCCAGCCACGCCAGGCGATACGACCCAGCAGCCAGTCCGGCGCGTCGGCCACCGGCTCGGGTTTGCTCTGGGTGATCACCTCGGCGATGGTGGCATTGGGCAGCAGCAGACGCAGGTTGCCTACCGGCACCAGTACGCAGCGGATTTCACGCGGCAGCGGATCACTCATGGAAACACCTCGATCAGGTGCGCCGCCAGTTCGGGCGGCGTACCGGAAAAACTGACCAGTCGTTCGGCGAATATTCCGCTGACCATGTCGGCAAAATGTTCGCCTGACGACGACTCTACCCAGACCTGGCCGCTGCGATCGTGGATCGCCTGCGCACCAGCGACGGCATCGTTGCCGCGTCCGGCAAATACGATCGCCAGTGCATCGCGACCGAAGGCGTTGGCCGCCATGGTCAGGCTGGCGTCGATCGACGGGTCCGGGGACGCATCGGCGCCGTTTGCCAGCAGCTCGATCTTGCCATCGCGGCGTACCCGCACCTGATGTCCGGCTGGCACGACCAGGACCTCGCCGACTCCGGCGCGCGCGCCCTGTTCGGCGAGGCGGACCGGCAGGGAGCAAGACGCCGCAAATCGTTCCACCAGCGCGGCGTCTGACTGCCCGCCCAGATGCTGGGTGTGCAGGAAGGTCAGCCGCGTGGCCGCCGGCAACGCGGCCAGAAAATCGCAGACCGAATCGGTTCCGCTGACCGCGGCACCAAGCACCACGATCCGGCTCAGCGCCGTACCAAGGTCGTCGAGCAGCATTTCATGGTCGTGCACGTAGGCCTGCGGAGCGATCGCCTCTTCCATCGATACAAGCTCAAGACTCATTACCGCTTCGATCCCCGACGCGATCGGCTCGACGTCGGGTGCGAGAAAGTCGGCAGCGCTCAACTTCTCGATGCCGAATGCTGCGGGATCGGGCCTTGCAGCAGCCGCCGATGCAGGTTGGGCGTCGTCATCCAACAGCGCCCAACCCTCGGGCGCCCGCACGGATGCCGCCGCATCGGGCAGCACCGGCTCAGCCGCCCTGGCGGGTATGGTCGTGATCGACGGATCGATCGGCGAGGAAAGCTGCAATTGATCGGCATCGAACGATGGTGGCGGCACGTCCGGCAGGGTTTCGCCATTCGATGCGGACCATGGATGCGACAACCGCTCCTCGGGCTCCGGCATTGCCATCGACGCGCCGAAATCGCCGTCATGCAACGGCGGCAGCTCTTCGTCATCGAGATAGAGCAGACCGGGCCCGGCACCGTCCTCCTCGTCGGACGGCAGTTCGCCTGAGGCCAGCAACGCTTCCAGCTCGGCCGCCAGGTCTTCCGACGCGGCGGTGGCGGTTTGTTCGTGCTGCTCCGGATCGTCGTGCATGAGGAAATCGGGTTCCGGCTCCGAATCCATTTCCGCGACGACAGGCTCGGCGTGGGGCTCGAGCAGCGGTTGGCCGGAAGCGGCGACCTCGGCGATCGCATCCACCGATACCGCATCGTGCGGCACCGACTCGAGCACGGCAGCCTGTGGCGCTTCGACGGCGCGGGAGTCTTCAGGCCGTGGCGGATCGACATCACCCATCGCCAGAACCTTGACCGCCAGATGACGTGCCCAACGGGCACGGTCCCATCCGATCAGCGTACGACTGGCATGCGCATCATTGAAGACCACACGTGGCTGATCGCCGTCGATCACCTCATACAGTTGATCGAGCGCGTCGTCGGCGCTGTCGTCCAGATTGACCACCAGCACGTCAGCGCCCACCTGTTGCAGCAACTCGCGGGTGAGGCTGGACACGCCGCCTTCATGGACAATGCGTGCACCGCGTTCGTGCAGCGCCTCGCGCAACTGCGCGCCCAGTTCGGTGTCGTCAAACAGCAGGGCGACTGCCGGGGCCATCTCAGTCATGAACCAGCTCCGCCGCACGCTGCTCCAGTACCTCACTGATCTGCACCAACAGCTCGGCCTCCTGATACGGCTTGCCGAGGTAGCGATCCACGCCGATGTCGAATGCCCGCTGGCGATGTTTGTCGCCGCTGCGCGAGGTGATCATGATGATCGGCACGTCGCGCAACCGCGGATCGGCCTTCATGTGGGTAGCCAACTCGTAACCGTCCATGCGAGGCATCTCGATGTCGAGCAGCATCAGGTCAGGCACACGCTCGTGCAGCTTCTCCAGCGCGTCAACACCGTCCTTGGCCGTGCTTACCTCGTATTCGTGACGTTCCAGCACGCGGCCGGTGACCTTGCGCATGGTGATCGAGTCGTCCACCACCATCACCAGCGGCCGCACCTGCACTTCTTCGATGATCGGTGTCTGTACGGCGCTGAGACCTTCGGCCAGACGCTGGTCGCGGCGGATGATGCCGTGACGGACCAGTGGCGCCAGATCCAGAATGATCAGCACCGAGCCGTCGCCCATGATGGTTGCGCCAAGCAGACCCGGCACCGAGCTGATCTGCGGACCGACCGACTTGACCACGATTTCGCGTGAGCCGAGCACGGCATCGATGCGAATCGCCGCGCGCAGGTCGCCCGCGCGGGTCAGCAGCAGCGGCTGCTGTTCGCCCTCGGCCGGAAGCCCCGGCGGCAAGCCCAGCAGCTCGGCCAGATCGTGGACGCCGTACTCTTCGCTGCCGTACTGGAATGATGGCTCGTCAGCGCTAAGCAAGGTGGTCAGGTCGTCCGGATTGACCCGCGCAACACCTTGCACCGAGGTCATCGGAATCGCGAACGTCGCCTCGCCGATGCGCACCAGAATCGCCTGGGTCACTGCGAGGGTGAATGGCAGGCGCAGCACGAACGTGGTGCCCTTGCCTTCTTCCGACTCGATCGAGAGCGAACCGCCAAGCTGCTTGATCTCGTTCGCCACCACGTCCATGCCGACACCGCGCCCGGCCAGTTGGGTGACCTTGCTGGCAGTCGAGAAACCGGTCTGGGTGATCAGCGAGAGCAGCTGGTTATCGGTTGGCTTGGTCTCGGCACGCAACAAACCGCGCTCGATACCGCGCTTGCGAATCGCCTCGCGATTCAACCCGCGACCGTCATCGCTGACCCTGATGACCACTTCGGTGGCTTCGCGCGCGACCTGGATATGCACGGCACCTTCGGCTGGCTTACCAGCCTTGCGGCGTTCGGCCGGAGTCTCGACGCCGTGCGCGATTGCGTTACGCAGCATGTGCTCGAAAGGCGCCTTGATGCGGTCGAGCAGGTTGCGATCCATTTCGCCGTGGGCACCGTCCACGTAGAGCTGGGCGTTCTTGCCCTGCTCCTGCGCAGCCTGGCGCAACGTGCGGCGCAGATTCGGCACCATCGTGTCGAACGGCAGCATGCGCGTGCGCAGCAGGCCGTCCTGCAGTTCGGTACTGACCCGCGACTGCTGGATGAGCAGGGTTTCCGCCTGACGCGTCAGTTCGTCCAGCATGTTCTGGATGGACACCAGATCGGATACCGACTCGGCCAGTGCGCGCGAGTACTGCTGCAGCTGCGAGTAACGATCGAGTTCGAGCGGATCGAACACGGTCAGGCCCGCTTCGCGATGCTCGCGCTGGAAGCGCGCGATGATCTGCGCCTCGGTCTCGATTTCAAGCATGCGCAACTGGCTGCGCAGGCGCGCCACGGTCTGCTCGAGTTCCACCAGGTTGAAGCGGTAGCCGGCAACCTGCTGCTCCAGCCGCGAACGGTAGATCGCCACTTCGCCGGCATGGTTGACCAAGCTGTCGAGCAGGTCGGCGCGAACGCGGATCTGTTCCTGCGAGGAGCGTACTTCTTCTTCCACCTCCGGCAGAAGCTCGGGCAGGTCGAGTGCATTGATCGGCAATGGCATCGCTGGCAGCGACGTGACCCGAACAGGCGCCGTGTCCGACTCCGGCATGGCAGCGGCAGCCAATATCGCATCGTCGGTCAGCGTTTTTTCGCCAGCCAGTGTCAGCAGATGATCGATCGTGGCCTGCGGGTAATCCGGCGCCTGACCTTGGGATATCTGCTGCACCAGCGAGTGCAACTGGTCGAAACTTGCCTCCAGTGCAGGGATCAACGTGGCGGTTTTTGCCTTGTCGCGGATCGGCTTCTCGAGCAGGGTTTCGATCGCGTGGGAGAGGTCGCCCACCGGCACCAACCCGGCGATTCGCGCGCCACCCTTGAGGGTGTGCAGGTCTCGCTGCAGCTCGGCCACGTGTGACAGCTCGGTCGGCTCAGCATGCCATTGCGCCAACACACCGTCGGCATGGTCGAGGATTTCGCGCGCCTCGTCAATGAATACTTCCAGCAAATCGGCGTCAATCTGGCCGGAGCCTGCCAATGCGTAGGCGGGCTCCGGAGCTTCGGCACTGATTTCATCCGCGTCCTCATCGGAGGCAGCTTGTTCAGCAGCAAGCTGCTCGGTGGCGGCGAATTCCGCGGCAGCCTGCTCGGCGGCCAGCTTCTCGGCAGCAGCGAATTCCGCAGCAGCTTGCTCGGCGGCCAACTTCTCGGTGGCGGCGAATTCCGCAGCAGCTTGCTCGGCGGCCAACTTCTCGGTGGCGGCGAGTTCCGCGGCAGCCTGCTCCGCGGCCAGTTTCTCGGCAGCAGCGAGCTCCGCTGCAGCCTGCTCGACAGCCAGCTTCTCGGCGGCAGCGAGTTCCGCGGCAGCCTGCTCAGAAGCCAGCTTCTCGGCCGCAGCAAGTTCCGCAGCAGCCTGCTCGGCAGCCAGCTTCTCGGCAGCAGCGAGTTCCGCAGCAGCCAGCTCCTCAGCCAGCTTCTCGACAGCAGCGAGTTCCTCGGCAGCCCGTGCCGCGCTGGCTTCCTCGGGTTCAAATGCGTCCAGTGCAGCCACCAACTCCGCTGCCACCTCGGCGTGATGCGCATCGTCCGGACTGATCTCCGGCGGCTGGCCGACTTCGGGCAAGACTTCAGCGGGCTGCCCTGCCTGCGCCTCGGCCTCGTGCATGCTGGCATCCAGCGAGGCGGCCATGGCCGCCTCGTCGGAATCGACATGCTCCGTCGCACCCGCACGCACCTGCTCCACTTCATCGGCGCGGGGCTCGTAAACGACATGAGCCACTTGCGATTCGGGGTAGTGGTCGCGCATCTCGATGATCTGTGCGGTCAGCGCATCCGCGTTCGGCAGCTGCGGCTCGGCGGCATCGAACTGGCCCATTACGTGATCGACCATGTCGACCGACTGGCCGAGCAGACCCACGCCATCGGAGGGCAGCGGCAGGTTGGCTGCGCGCAGACGCTTGAACAGCCCTTCCAGGGGCGACAGCAGTTGGGTCAGCAGCGGAATATCGACCATGGCGATCGCGCCGTGCAGAGTGTGCACGGCGCGCAGCAGTTCTTCGCCTACCGGCAGCTCGTTTCCGCTGCGCTGGATGGCGGCGCGAATGGTCTGCAGATACTGCGCCACTTCGCTGCGCAGGATCTCCAGCAGCACCGGATCTACGGGCGGCATCACCGGCAGGGCAATCGCCTGCTCGGACTCGGCCCACTGGGGTGCTGCGGCAGCGGCTTGCGCATCGGTCAGACTGGCTTCCGGAACGGCGTCCGCCATGGCATCCAGACGCGGCACGCGGCGACGCACGACACGACGGACCGTTTCAGTGGCCAGCGGGGCGTGATCTTCCAGACGCACCTGGTTGCCCGCAGCCAGCTGCTCGGCGGTATACATGATTGCGCTGAGCGGCACGGCAGGCGTGCCCTCGCCCTTGAGCGCAGCCAGCAATGGTGGCAGCGCCTCGATCGCGTGCCGCACCAGTGCCTGCACGTTCTGATTCGGTTCGATCGTGTTGTCGAGCACGCGGTTGAGCATGTCCTCCACTTTCCACGCAAACTCGCCGAGCACGCCGGCACCGACCAGGCGACCCGACCCCTTCAGTGTGTGGAACGAACGACGGATGCTGATCAGCGACGAAGTCTGCGCCGGATCGACCAGCCAGAGCTGCTCGGCGCCGCGCAGGTTGTCGATTTCCTCCTGCATCTCTTCCAGGAAGATCTCGCGGATGTCGTCGTCGATACCTTCCGCGTTGATGTTGAAGCTGGTATTCGCGGCCAGCACATCGCGCACGGCCACCTGCTCGACGACCTCTTCCTCGACCTCGATCCAGTCGCCGTCCTGAAGATCAGACGCATGATCTTCCAGCGTGGCGGGCGCGGTCGCTTCGGTCTGGGTCAGGCGCAACCCATCCAGATCGTGGGTGGATGCGACATGCGGCTCGGTATCGCCCACGAACAGGTGCGCCAGATCGCTGCCCGCATGCAGGCTGACCGATTCGGACAGTTCCGGATGCGCCTCGTACTCGATACCGAAACCGGCGGCAACCGGCGCCGCCGTCCTGGGTGTCTCGATCGCTGCGGTCGCGGATTCCACGCGCGCAGCGGGAACCGGCCAGTAGCCGAGCTGGCCAAGGCTGTGCTCGGCCACGTCAAGGATATGTTCCAGACCACCGCGATGTTCACGTGCGGCTTCGAGGTAATACTCGAGTGCTGCCAGCGCATCGGCCAGGTGATCCATCTGCGTACCGGTGGGAACGCGTCGATCAGCCAGCAGTTCATAGCCTATGAAACGGCCAATCCCCTGGGCCAATTCGGCCGGACGCGGTGACGACAGCATCCGCATGGCACCGGCCACTTCATCCATCAGCGATTGCGCGCCAGCGAGACGGTCATGCTCCCAACCGGACTCGACGAACCCGACAATCGCTTCCTTCACCCTGCCGGTATTGCCAATCGCTTCCTGCATCAGGGTGGTGACCACACCCAACGCTTCGCTGCGCGGCAAACCATGGATGGCATCGCCCGTACCCGGTTCGTCCTCGGAGCCGAGGCTCTCGATGTGATCGTCCAGCGATGCCTCGACGTACAACAACGCACCGGCCACGTCGAGCAAGGTCTCCTCGTCGGCAGCGCGCATGCGATTGGCGATCTCGTCGAGCACCCGTCGCTGTTCAGTGACCACCCGGCGCGGCACAGCCAGCGCGAGCATGCCCAGCGTGTCGCCGACGCGTTCGAGCACTTCGCCCTGCGCCGACAATTGAGCGGGATCGCCGTCCTGCTGCCGCAGGAACAGATCCAGCGCTTCCTTGACCCGCAGCAAGTCGTCTTTCAGTGCGCGCGATACCGAATCGAGCAGCGCGCGGTTGTGCCCGGCCATGGATCCACGGGCATGTTCCAGCTCACCCGCGTCGGGCAACAGGCTGTCCAGCGCATACGTGGTACGCAACAGCTCCATCTGCGGACTGCGCTGCTTGGCCTGGGCCACGATGTAGAGCAGTTTGCATGCCACATCGTCTGCTTCGCCGCCACGCAGGGCAGCCTCACCCTGCTCGATCAGCAGCCGGATGTTGCGATCGACCTTGCCGATCAGCTGGCGCACTTCGCCAGCGTAGCCCTTGAGAGAACCTTGCTCCAGGCCTTCCAGCACGCCGGCCGCGATCCACCACAGGCGCCGTCCATGCACGTGATAGCAACGCGCGCTGATCGCCAGCAGCGTCTTGCGCATGCCGATCAGCTGCTGCGCCGCATCCTGCCCACGGAACCAACCCAGCAGTTGCTGCTGGAAACGCAGACGCAGGTCCACCAGCTCGCCACGGTGCACTTCGGCATATGCCTCGCTCATCGCAGCAGGTGCCTGCTCGGGCAGGAACGCGTCCAGATTGGGGTGGAACATCGCCGATTCGGACATCGGCGGCTGCTCGCGACTGGCACGCAGGTCGTTGAGCAGCGGCAGCAACACCACGGGCACATCGCGATGGCCGCTGGACAACCGCTCGAGATAATCGGGCAGTTGCATCAGGCCGCGCATCAGCGCGGCGTACGCTTCCTCACGATAAGCGACGTGATCTTCCAGCAGCGCGATGGCGAGCGTCTCCATCTCCGCGGTCACCATCGCTGCGCCATACAGCTCGACCATCTGCAAGGTGCCTTGCACCTGATGCAGGTGATCCGCGCAGGTGCGCATGAAATCGCGCTTGGCCGGATTGTCGACGTAGGACTCCAGCGCCTCGCGGGCGATCGACAAGGTATCGTCGAGCTCCGGCTTGACCCACTGCAGTGTCGTGAAATCGATGTGGTCTTGAAGTCTCATGCGCCTCTCTCAGCGGTTGCATCATGCAAGCATCACGCAACCAGCGAGACTGCCCCCTGTCTTGTACTTGTCTCAATCGGGCCAGGATCAGCCCGGCCGATGTCAACCCGGCAGTTTGAAATGCGCTACCGAGCGCCGCAGGTCACTCGCCAGTTGTGCCAGCGTACCGATCGAGTCGGCGGTCTGGCTCGCGCCCTGCGAGGTCTGCGAGGTGATTTCCTGAATCGCGTTCATCGAATGCGAGACATCCGTCGCCGCCGCCGACTGCTCGCGCGCCGCGGTGGAGATGTTCTGAATCAGTGCGGACAAATCGTGCGAAACGCGTTCGATGTCGCCCAGCGCGCTGCCGGCGTCCTCCGCCAAGCGTGCGCCAGCAACCACCTCGGCGGTGGTCTGCTCCATCGAGTTCACCGCTTCGTTGGTATCGGACTGAATCGTCTGCACCAGCGTCTCGATGCGCTTGGTCGCGCTGGTCGAGCGTTCCGCCAATCGCTGCACTTCGTCCGCCACCACCGCGAAACCGCGACCCGCTTCACCGGCCGAAGCCGCCTGGATCGCCGCGTTCAACGCGAGGATGTTGGTCTGTTCGGCAATGTCGTTGATCAGTTCCACGATCGAGCCGATCTCCTGCGAGGATTCGCCCAGGCGCTTGATGCGCTTGGAAGTTTCCTGGATCTGGTCGCGGATCGAGTCCATGCCGGAGATCGTTTCGCGCACCACTTCGGCACCGTGCGAGGCGATCTTCACCGAGCGCTCTGCCACGTCGGCCGACTCGGCCGAGTCCTTCGACACGATATCCATGGAGCTCACGATCTGGTTGATCGCCGAGGTCGCCGAACTGATCTGCTGCGCCTGCTGCTCCGCCGCGTTCGCCAGATGGCGCGCCGTGGTCTGGGTTTCCTGGGCCGACGACGACACCTGTTCGGAGGTCTCGTTGATGGTGGTCACCAGTGAACGCAACTCGTCGATGGCGTAGTTCACCGAGTCGGCGATGGCGCCGGTAATGTCTTCCGACACCGTGGTCTTGACCGTCAGATCGCCTTCGGCGAGCGAGCCCATCTCATCCAGCAGGCGCATGATCGCCTCCTGGTTGCGCTGGTTCAGCTCGGTACTGCTGGCGAACCGGCGGCGCTGATCGCGCACCAGCGTGATGACCAGCAACAAGGCAAAAGCCACTGCGGCGATCGCGCCAAGCAGGCCCCACCAGACGTTCGGGAATAGCCGGCGCAAGGGCAGCTTGCCGATCTGCTCGGACAGGTCGTTTGCGCGCAGCAGCACGGTCTGCGAATCCAGCGAGGCCTGGTTGCCGGCGTGCTTCACGTCGGCCAGGTTACCGGCCGCGGCCACCAGCTTGGCGACCGGGTCGGCCAACGTGGTCCAGCTGGCATCCATGTCGGTAAGGATCTTGCGTGCATTGGCATCGCCGATCGGCTTCACACCGCTGTCGGGGTTGCCCACGATCAGTCCCTTCAGAACGCCGCCGTACAACTGGGCATCACGGGAGAGGCCATCGGCTGCCGACTGGGCGGAATCGCCACCTTGAAGCACTTCCTGCACACGGCGGATGATGCGGTCAGCGGACAGCATCTGGCGGGACGTGCCCAGCATCTGTTCGGAGCTGCCATTGCGCTGCTGCAGGATGTTGACCACCTGTTCCATGCTCGAGTTGAGCAACGGCATCTGCTGCGACAGCGTATTGGCGCGCTGCCCGGAATCGAGCACGACCGCCTTGTTGGAGAGGATCTTGCCGATGTCGCTGTCGAGCTGTTTCCAGGAAGCGTCGAGCGCGCTTACCGCGCGCCCGGCAGGCGTGACATTGTTGTCCGCATAGGGCTGCATGCCGCTCTTCGGGTCACCCTTGTTCAGCCGCTGCACCGCTGAGTCGATGCTGTTGCGGGTGCTTTCGAGTTCCTTGAAGGAGTCGGTGTTGCCGTCCGCCGATTCCAACGCGAATTTCGCCGTCTGCTGCGACAGCACCTGAATTTGTGTGGTCAGCGCGATCGCCTGGCGATCCTCGCCGTTCTTCTGGTTGAGCAGAAAAAAGTCCAGTGCCGCGAAACCGATCGCAACCAGCAGCAGGACAATGAGTGCGGTGTAACCGCGTTCCCTGCTGACGCCCCCTGTAGTACTCATGTTCACCTCATCCGTCTAACTAATACGTTGCCGGTTCCGCATCCATCGGACGCGAGTACTGGCCAGGGAATTGCTGTCCCAAGTTTCCGGCCCCAACCAGCGCCGGCTCCTCACATTGCTGCAGTCCGACCCGGCATCATGCCGCGGCGTGCCGAAAATCCGGTGCGCGCACCAGCCGGTTCATGCTGAAAATCGCCAATTGCTGTTCGCCTACCCTGCTCTCGGCAAACCGGGTAAGGCGTGGATCGTCTTCGCGTCCGGCTTCGCGGCGCTGTTCCTCATCCACGGTCCGCTGACCAAACACCTCGTCCACCAGCAGCGCCACGCTGCCGCCGCCCTGGCGCACTACCAGCAGGCGGGTGCGATCGGAGTGCTGCGTGCGTTCGCCAAACAGGAAGCGGGCAAAGTCGACCACCGGCACCAAGTTGCCGCGCACATTGGCGACGCCAAGCAGCCAGGGCTGCGTACCTGGAACCGGGGTGAGCACGGGCACCGCCAGCAATTCGTTGATTTCGTCGATGCCACTGACCAGCAGGCGCGAGCCGACCCGAAAACCGATGCCGCGCCACAGCCCGGGGGCTTCCAGCTTGTCCTGCGTATCGGACGCGTGCGCCAACGACAACCGCTCGTAGCGCGCCAGAATTTCAAAAGGGGTGCGGTTGACGGACTGGTTCATGTTTTGCTCGGCAACAAATCGTTGATGCAGGCCAGCAGCTCTTTCTCGTTCACCGGCTTGGTGATGAACGCCCGGGCACCCTGGCGAAGGCCCCATACGCGATCGGTTTCCATCGACTTGGTGGTGATCATCACGATCGGCACCACCGCCGTGACCGGGTCCCGGGTCAGGGTGCGGGTTGCCTGGAAACCGTTCATGCCGGGCATGATCACGTCCATGATGACAAGGTCGGGCAGCTCGGCGCGGACGCGCTCGATGCCTTCTTCAGCGGTGCTGACAGCGACAACCTGATGCCCTGCCCGTTCGAGCAGCGTGGTAAACACGCGCACGTCGGTCGGCGAGTCGTCGATGATGAGAATAGTGGCCACAGGTCCCCCTCAGAATCTGCAGTCAGTGGTTCGATACCGTGCTGACATGGCGATGAATGGCACCAAGCAACTCGTCGCGGGTGAACGGCTTGGTCAGATACTGCTCGGCCCCCACGATGCGACCTCGTGCCTTGTCGAAAAGGCCGTCCTTCGAACTCAGCATGATCACCGGCGTGGCGCGAAATTGCGGATTGTTCTTGATCAGCGCGCAGGTCTGATAACCATCCAGCCGCGGCATCATGATGTCCACGAAGATGATGGCAGGCTTCTGGTCGGAGATTTTGGCCAATGCCTCGAATCCATCGACGGCAGTCAGCACCTCGCAACCCTCTTTCTTCAGCAGGGTTTCCGCGGTGCGACGGATGGTCTTCGAGTCATCGATCACCATGACCTTGAGACCGGCCAAGTCGTTAGCGCTCACGTTCAAATTCACTCACTCCCCCTGCGGCCCGCCCCGAGCTCAGGATAGGCACCAAGACATGCAACAGCCATGCCGTGTAGTGCGCATTAAAAAATATCGAAAAACGAACCGCCGATACCCGCTCTGCGGCGGACATCCGAGGCTTTGTTGTTTACTGCCTGCCCGCCGAGACTGTCAAGCGATAATCACTGCCTCTGCCTGCCGCTCGCACAACATGACCCATATTGGCACCATCTGGCCATGCGCGACAGCGACAACTCGGGTCAGCTTGCCGATGGCGATAGGGTCTGGCGGCCATCCACTTTAGTATAGCCATCTGACGATTCACGCCCGCCGTATGGATATACGGCTCAGGCCCACCAATGGAGAACCAAGATGACCCTTTCGGTCGGCGTGCTCATGGACCCCATCAGCACGATCAAGATAGCCAAGGACACCAGCTTTGCGATGCTGCTGGAGGCCCAGCGCCGTGGCCATTCGCTGCACTATTTCGAGCAGGGCGATCTGGCGTTGCGCGACGGTGCGCCGTGGGCCAGGATCGCCCCGCTCGACGTGCGCGAGGATCCGCAGCACTGGTTCACGCTGGGGCAGCCGCAATGGCGCGACCTGCGCGAACTGGACGTCGTGCTGATGCGCAAGGATCCGCCCGTCGATGCGCAGTTCATCTACGACACGATGGTGCTGGAAGCGGCCCAGCGTGGCGGCGTCATGGTGGTCAACGACCCGCGATCGCTGCGCGACTGCAACGAAAAGCTGTTCACGCTGGTCTTTCCGCAGTGCATCGCGCCGGCCTTGGTCGCGCGTGATGTGGGCGAGTTGCGTCGATTCACTGCCGAACACGGCGAGGTGGTGCTGAAGCCACTGGACGGCATGGGCGGACGCGGCATCTTCCGGGTCAAGGCTGGCGACAGCAACCTCAACTCGATGCTGGAGACCCTGCTCGGCGGCAATGTCTACGGCAAGGGGCGGCAATTGGTGGTCGTGCAGAAATACATCCCGGAGATCAGCGCCGGCGACAAGCGCATCCTGGTCATCGACGGCAATCCCGTGCCGTATGCGCTCGCGCGCATCCCGCAGGGCGACGATTTCCGCGGCAATCTCGCGGCCGGCGGCCGCGGCGTCGGCATACCGCTGTCCGAGCGCGATCGCTGGATCGTGGCGCAGGTGGCACCCGAACTGCGCCGCCGTGGGCTGCTGTTTGTGGGGCTGGACGTGATCGGCGACTACCTGACCGAGATCAACGTCACATCCCCGACCTGCGTGCGTGAGCTCGATGCGCAGTTCGGGCTTAACATTGCCGGCCAGCTGTTCGACGTCATCGAGCAGCACGTCATCGGAACCCGCGCCGCGTGAGCACCACTGCAACTGCTTCTTCTGCACCGAACCCTATCGGAGCCACCCTGCTGTTCTCGCTGCTGCTGCACGGCGTGCTGTTGCTGGGCATCACCTTCCAGTTTGTGAAACCCACGCCCAGCTTGCCCACGCTGGACGTGACCCTGGTCAATGTGGCCAACCAGGAAGCGCCGGACAAGGCGGATTTCCTGGCCCAGGCCAATAACAGCGGCGGCGGCCAGAGCGATCGCGCCGCGCGGCCGTCGCAGATGTTCTCCGGCGCGCTGCCCAAGCCCGATCCAGGCATCGCCGCTCAACCGGTCGACGCCTCCACGCCGCAACCGCGCGAGGCCACGCCGAGGCGATTGGTCACCACCAGCGGCGCCACCGATTTCACCGTTTCCAGTGATACCGCGCAGACCGAAATCGATCCGCAGGATCACACCCCCAACGCTGCCGAGCTGAAGCGCCAGCAGGCGATCGCCCAGCTGGCCGCCGAACTGCGCCAGCAGACCGAGGCCCTGGCCAAGCGGCCGAAGAAGAAATTCATCTCGGCCAATACGAAGGAGTACGTCTACGCCAGCTACATGCGTGGCTGGTCGGATCGGGTGCAACGGATCGGCAATCTCAACTACCCGGACGAAGCACGCCGGCGCCGGCTCTATGGCGATCTGCTGCTTACCGTCGGGCTCAATCGCGACGGCGGCATCAAAAACATCACAATCATCAAGAGTTCCGGCTACCCGCTGCTGGATGCCGCGGCCGAGCGCATCGTGCGACTGGCTGCTCCATTCCCCCCCCTGCCCAAAGATGCCAACGTGGATGAGCTCTACATCACCCGGACCTGGCAATTCCTGCCCGGCGACGTCTTGCGCAACAAATAGCCCTCTCTTTACTCCGGATTTGCGCGCGCCCTGGTGCCAGTCGGGCTTACAATGGCGCCATGGTCACCACCGCGCCGAACACCCTCACCGGGCATTTCCTGATCGCCATGCCGAACCTGGCCGAACCGCCGTTCTCGCGTGGCGTGGCGTTGTTGTGCCAGCACGACGAGGATGGCGCGGTCGGTCTGCTGGTAAATCAGCTGTCCGAGTACCGGCTCGGTGATGTGCTGGCTCAGATGAAACTCGAATGCACGGACAGCGAACTGGCCGATGCGCCGGTATTGATCGGCGGTCCGGTGCAACAGGAACGGGGTTTTGTGCTGCACCACGAACCCGGCGACTGGGAATCCAGCTACCGCATCAATCCCGACTGGTCGGTCACCACCTCGCGCGACATCCTGGTGGCGATGGCGGCCGGCGAAGGCCCGCGCCAGGCCGTCATGGTGCTTGGCTACGCCGGATGGGATGCCGGCCAGCTGGAGCAGGAACTGATGGCGAACGCGTGGCTCACCACCGAGGCCTGCGGCCGGGTGGTGTTCGACACGCCGCTGGAAGAGCGCTGGAGTGCTGCCGCCGGACTGGTCGGGGTCGATCCGCGCCAATTATCCGGCTACGCGGGCCACGCGTGAGCTGTGCGTTGGGTTTCGACGTCGGCAGCCGGCTTACCGGCGTGGCGATCGGCAATACCTTCACCGCCAGCGCACGGGCATTGACCACCGTCACGGTCAACGATGACGGTCCGGACTGGAACAGGCTCGACGCCTTGCGTCTGGAGTGGCTGCCCGACACTCTGGTGGTGGGCCTGCCATTGACTCTCGAAGGCGCCGAGCAGTCCGCCAGCCGCCGCGCACGCCGTTTTGCCGCCCAGTTGCAACAGCGCTACAGCCTGCCGGTGATCTTCGTCGATGAGCGCCACAGCTCGCGGGAAGCCGCGCAGCGATTTGCCGCCGCACGCGCCGCCGGACTCAAGCGCCGCCGCGACGCGGCCAGCATCGACGCGGAAGCCGCCGCCGTCATTCTCGAGCGCTGGTTGAGCGGAGATGCTTTACCGTCAGCCGACATCGGGCACTGAAACACATCACTTCCCTCCACCTTCAGACCTGCCGTCATGAGCCCTCGCCTGCGCCACCTGACTACACTGGAAAACCTTCCGCGCGAAACGATCGAGCGCCTGCTCGATCGCGCCGAGGCCCTGCGTGACGCCTGCGCACACGGGACCCGCAAGCTCGACGTGCTGGCCGGGCGCACCGTGCTGAACTTGTTCTTCGAACCCTCCACGCGCACCCGCACGTCGTTCGAACTGGCCGCCCGGCGGCTTGGTGCCGACGTGATCAACTTCGATATCGGCCTGTCCTCCACCAGCAAGGGCGAGGAACTGTTCGACACGCTGCATACGCTGGAAGCGATGCACCTGGACGCGATCGTCGTGCGCCACAAGCAATCGGGTACGCCGGATGAACTGGTGCGCCACGCCATGAGCGGCGTGTCGGTGATCAACGCCGGCGACGGCAACCACGCGCATCCCACCCAGGGTCTGCTGGATGCACTGACCATCCGTCAGCACCGGCCGGATTTCGAGAACCTCAGCGTGGTGATCTGCGGCGACATCAAGCATTCGCGGGTGGCGCGGTCGGACATCAACGCGCTGAGCACACTGGGCGTCAGGGAAATTCGCCTGTGCGGACCAGCCGAACTCATGCCAACGACCGAGGACGTTCCGCAAGGCCGCCGTTTCGATGATTTCGACGAGGCCATCATGGACGCCGACGCCGTCATCATGCTGCGCCTGCAAAAAGAGCGCATGGCCTCTATCGACCTGCCCGACGAGGCGGCGTATTTCGCCCATTTCGGGCTCGATCGACGCCGGCTTGCGCTCGCCGCCAAGGGATGCCTGGTGATGCATCCGGGCCCGATCAACCGTGGCATCGAGATCGCCTCGGACGTTGCCGATGGCGCGCAATCCCGAATTCTCGAGCAGGTGGGCAACGGCGTATTCGTGCGCATGGCCGTGCTCAACGAGGTGCTTGCCCGCTAAGGCCCGTCGCGGTGGTCGGTGAGCCGGCAGCCGCCAGCGCCGTCGTCACACCGAATCACCGGCCGTCTGCTGCAACGTCGCCATGCGCAAGCGGGCATAATGTCCCGCGCACCATTCATCACCTCTGGGGATCACCATGCGATCGACAACGCGATATATCGCGCTGGGCTTCGCCGGCGTCATGCTGGCGGCCTGCGGACACAAGGACAAGGACGCGCCGCTGGCTTTCGTACCGGCGGACACGCCGTATGTGGTGGCCAACCTGGACATCATGGACGACAGCACCCGCACGGCGCTGCTGGCCCAGGCAGACGCACAGTTGCCATCGCAGTTGGCCCAGCTCGACGCCGCGGCTGACCGCATGGCCGCGAAGGATCCCGACGGCGCCCGCCTGCTGCGCGCGCTGCACACGGAGTTCAATGGCAAGACCATCGAGACGTTCGCCCAGGGTGCGGGGCTGAACCTCAAGGGTTACTCGGCGCTTTATGGCCTGGGCCTGGCTCCGGTCCTGCGCTTCCAGTTGAGCGACCCCAAAGCGTTCGAGGGTTTCATCAGCCGGCTCGAAACCGCCTACGGCAAAAAACTCGATCTCGCCAACGCGGACAAGCAGAGCTACCGCAAGTACGTGTTTGCTGCCTCGGGCACCGAGATGATCCTGGCCACGGTCGGCAAGCAGGCTGTGGCGGCGCTGCTGCCGGCCGATGCTTCGCCGGTGCTGCTGCGCCAGGCACTGGGCCTGGACCGGCCGCAGAAGAACCTGCAGGACGACGGGCGCCTGGCCGCGCTGGCCAAGGCCAAGGGTTACCAGAAATGGCTGGTCGGCGACCTGGACCTGACCCGCGCACTGCCGCTGGCTGTCAGCGGCAACGACCCGTTGATCGGAGCGATCCAGAAAGCACGCGCCGAGGCCGAGTCGGCCAAGACCGGCGAACCGGTGGCCAACCAGCTGCAGTCCTCGCCGAGTTGCGCGACCGACGCCGCGCGCATCGCTGCGCGCGTGCCGACGCTGAGCTTCGGTTACACCCAGCTGGATACGAAACATCAGGACGTGCGTTTCGACATGGCACTGGCCGAGGACATCAGCAAAGCGTTCGCCAGCATCAAGGTGGAACTGCCCGGACTGGGACGTGGCGGTGCCGCACCATTCGATCTGAGTCTGGCCCTGCCGGTTGCGCAGCTGCGCACGTTCTGGCTGGCCCAGGCCGATGCGGTGGCCGCCAAGCCCTTCACCTGCCCGAGCCTGACCGATCTCAACGACAGCTTCGCCAAGCTCGGTCCGGCCATGCAGAAGGCGGCGATTCCGCCGTTCGGCGACATGCTCGGCCTGCGCATCGCGCTCGACTCGCTGGTGCCGGCCCAGAACTCGAGCCTGCCGACGTTCAGCGGTCGTCTCGTGCTGGGTACCAACAACCCCGCCGGCCTGCTTGCGATGGGCCAGATGATGGTCCCCGCGCTGACCCAGCTGAAACCCACCAACGACGGCAAACCGCTGCCGCTGCCCAAGGACATGACCAGCATGTTGGGACAGCCGGCGTGGCTGGCCATGAACGACAAGGCACTCGCGCTGGGCGTGGGCGCGGGCGAGGACGGCAAGCTCGGCGATACCCTGAAGGATCCGGTCGGTGATGCCGGGCAGATGGCCCGCATGCATCTGACCGGTGCGATGTACCTGGGCTGGCTGCAGCTGATGGAACAGAAGGTCGACAGCCTGGCCGCTGCAACCGCAGCGATCAGCAAGGGCGACGAGCCGTCGATCGATGGCGTCGATGGTGAGGACGGCAGCGCTCAGGCCGCTGCCGATGCCGCCCGCTCGAAAGCGCAATTCGCCGCCATGAAGTCCCAGGCCGAACGTGTCGACAGCATCGACGCCGAAATGCACATCGACGACGGGGGCGCGGTGATCACCAGCCACACCGTCCTGAAGTAGAGACCCATCGTTTAAGAAAAACCGGGACGCGCGGCGTCCCGGTTTTTTTATGGGCGCGCTTCACGGGCACGCCATGCACCACAACATCAAGGCAACATTGGCGTGACCTCGCCTTCGCCTTCGTAATCACCCGCTGAACCGCCGCGGCCACAACCACTTGGCGTTCACGGCGCGGCTGTTGCCATGGATACCGGAAGCCGGCGGTCAGCGGCAACGGGGCTGTCATCGCCGACAGACCTTCATCCAAGCAAGGAGATAGCCATGCGTACCCATACGAAGATCCGCACCAGCATGTTCGCCGCCGGCCTTGCGCTTGCCTTCGCAATCCCGCTCAGTCAGGCCATGGCGCAGAACGCCGGCCCGCCGATGCAGAAATCGGCCGACAATCAGACCGTGCCGGACAAGGCTGCCGACGCATGGATCACCACCAAGGTGAAATCCGAGTTCGGCACCACCAAGGGTGTCTCGGCCAGCGATATCTCGGTGTCCACCAATGATGGCGTGGTGACACTCACCGGCACCGTCTCCACCCAGGA
>DHXA01000021.1:20360-21254 GCA_002413455.1 Rhodanobacter sp. UBA5168
ATTGCTGCCACTGAAGTTCTGCGTGTCGCGGGTTTCCTCCAGCTCCACGCCGTCCAACCCCTGCGACAGGGTATGCGCGTCGCCACCTTGCGCCAGTTTGATGCGCAGGCGCACCTCGTTGGAGCTGTCGGCGTGACGCAGCGCGTCCTCGTAGCTGATCTCGCCGGCGTGGTACAGCTCGACCAGGCTCTGGTCGAACGTCTTCATGCCGAGCAGGGTGGACTCCTTCATCAACTCCTTGAGCTTGTGGATCTCGCCCTGGCGGATGTAATCCTGCGCCAGCGGCGTCCCCAGCAACACTTCCACCGCGACCCGGCGCGCCTTGCCGTCAGGCGTGGGAATCAGCATCTGCGCCACGATGCCCTTCAGGTTCAGCGACAGATCCATCAGCAGCTGCTGACGGCGATCTTCCGGGAAGAAATGCAGGATGCGGTCCATCGCCTGGTTCGCATTGTTGGCGTGCAGCGTGCACAGCACCAGATGGCCGGTTTCGGCAAACGCGATCGCATGATCCATGCCCTCGCGCGTCCGCACCTCGCCGATCATGATCACGTCCGGCGCCTGGCGCAGCGTGTTCTTCAGCGCATTGTCCCAGCTGTCGGTATCGATGCCGACTTCGCGCTGGGTGATGATGCAGCCCTCGTGCTTGTGCACGTATTCGATCGGATCCTCGATCGTGATGATGTGACCGGTCGAGTTCAGGTTGCGATAGCCGACCATCGCCGCCAGCGAGGTCGATTTGCCCGAACCGGTGGCGCCGACGAAAACGATGATGCCGCGCTTGGTCATCGCCAGCTGCTTGATCACCGGCGGCAGGTTCAATTCCTCGGGTGTCGGAATCTTCGACTCGATCCGGCGCAGCACCATGCCGACGCAATTGCGCTGGTAGAAGCA
>DHXA01000061.1 GCA_002413455.1 Rhodanobacter sp. UBA5168
GGGAGCGACTTCAGTCGCGATCAATCCAGTTGCAGACCAGTATCGCCATTGATGAAGTACGCATCCCAATACGGATAGTCCATCAGGTCTTCCACCAACCCTGCGCGTACAGGGTTGGCAATGATATAGCGGGCTGCCTGCTCGATAGCTTCGTCCCGGCGAAGCGCATGATCATGGAAACCTTTGGCCCAAAGTGGTCCATCTAATGCACAGGATTGATTCACGTAACGAGCCGTTACGCCCTTGATGCGCTGAACAACGGTCGAGAGGTTTGCACCTTCGCCAAGTTTGATCAGGCCATGCCAATGGTCGGGCATCAATACCCAGCACAGGCAACGACTGGGCAACCAGAGTTCCGCTGACGAGATTGTGCGAGCGGTCGCCCATGCCAGTTCCGAATCGAGGAAATGGGGTTTGCGCTGCGAGGTGGTCCAAGTGATGAGATAGATCTGGCCTGACAGGGAACGTCTGCCAATGCGTAACCGTCGATAGCCCAGAGTGGGGAGGCGTGACATGGGGCCAGTTTGCAGGGCCGGAGCATGGCAGTCATGCAGTCAGCGGTTTGCCGGCTTGTAGTTGATGTCGGGCACCTGTGTAGGAGCATCGTGACTGAAGTCGCTCCCACAAGCCGCGCGCGTCATTTTGTGGGGGCGACTTCAGTCGCGATGTTCCGAGCTAGTTGAGGACCGGGTCCGCGGCTTGCTCAGAGCCACTTCGCCCGCTTCAGCCCGACAAAGATGCCGCCTACCACGCCGATCATGACGACGATGATGGCCGGGTAGGCCCACGGCCTGCTGAGTTCGGGCATGTGCTGGAAGTTCATGCCGTACCAGCTGGTGAGCAGGGTTGGCGCGGCGAGCATGGCGGCCCAGCCGGCGAGCTTCTTCATCACTTCGTTCTGGCCGAAGCTGACCAGCGAGAGGTTGACGCTGATGGCGGCGGACAGCATCTCGCGCATGGCACCGATGGATTCGTTGACGCGGAACACGTGGTCGTAGACATCGCGGAAATACGCGCGCAGTTCATCCGGGATCAGGCCCGGGTGCAGGCGTACCAGCTGGCTGATGATGTCCTGGAGGGGTGCCACTGCCAGGCGCAGCGTCATCAGGTCGCGCTGCATGTCGTAAAGCCGGTGCACGGTGCTGCGTTTGAAGGTCTCGGCGAAGATGTCCTGCTCCAGTTGCTGCAGCTCCTCGCGGAAGTCGCGCACGATCGGCAGCAGGTTGTCGACGATAAAATCGAGCACGCCATACAACGCATAACTGGGTCCGTTCGCCAGCAGTTTCGGCGTGTGCTCGCAGGTGCGCCGTGCCGGTGCGTAGGACAGCGAGGCGCCGTGTCGCACGGTGACCAGATAGCGCGGACCGAAGAAGATATGCGTTTCGCCGAAGGCCAGATGGCCATCGATCAGCTGGGCGGTCTGCACCACCAGGAACAGCGAGTCACCGTAGGTTTCGATCTTGGTGCGCTGATGTGCACTGTGGGCATCCTCGATCGCCAGATCGTGCAGGCCGAATTCTTCCTGGAGCTTCAGCAGCAGGTGTTCGTCCGGCTCATGCAGGCCGACCCAGACGAAGGTGTCCGGTTGCGCCAGTACGTCGCTGATGGCGTCGAGGGAGACATTACCGATCCGGCTGCCGTCCTTGTGATAGGCGATGCAGTTGACCACCATCGGTTGGTCGGCGGACGGCGGTACGATCGGTGCTGGTGGTGTGATCAGATCCATGCGCACATCATGCCCCGCACCGGAAGACGGGGCAATTACACATCAACGGATATCAGCGGTTGCGGCGCAGGCTCCAGGCCAGCGCCAGCCAGCTCGGCAGGGCAAGCAGCAGCCACGGCTGATTCTGTTGCACGGTGCCGGGCAGCAGGTGCAGCAGCACGGCGATCACGACAGCGAGCAGTTGCGCCGCGATCGCGCCATCCATGAAACGCGAGGCCGCGAAGCCGCGGCGCGAGCGCCACAGCGTCGGCAGCAGCAGCAAGGCCAGCGGGTTGAACAGCAGCAGATTGGCGTTGGCCCATGCCGAGTGGTGCGTGGTGAGTGTCCACAGCGCCAGCAAGATCAGGCCGACGAGGCTGGCCGATACCAGGTACAGGGTGCCGAGCAGGGCATAGCCGAGCGGCCATCGGTGCCGCGTCAACACGATCAGCGCGCCGATCAGAAGGCCGGCCAGCGCCAGCGGCAGGCGCAGGTCGGGTGCGGCGGTCGGTGGTACGTCCAGCCGATTCGGCGAGGTCAGCTGTTCGCCGCGCACCAGTGGCTGCAACTGCCCGTGGCCGTTGTCGACTCGCACCTCGCGCAGCTGGGTCTGCAGCACTTCGGGCAGAAAGCTTTCCTGCCATGCATTGAGCGGCTGGTCGGCATACGGCCCCAGACCGAGATCCATCACCAGCATCAGCCACGGCTGCGCGCTCATCAGGCGCACCGTCTGCTGGCGGTAGGTCATCCCGCCGGGGCGTGCGGTCAGTTGCGCTTTCATCACGCCACGCAGTGCCTTGTCCAGCGCGTCGCGCACGCGGGTGGTGCAGTTGTCGGCGTAGTAGTCGTAGTTGTAGCCGGCGTTTTCGGGGCGCAGGTTCCACAACAGGAAATCGCGTAGCGCGGCAGCCTGATCGGCGGTCATTGCCAGTGTCTCGCGGGTGACCGAGCGGCCGCTCTCGATGTAGAAGCGCTCGTCGATGCCGCTGGGGGCCGCATCCATCAGGTAGTGCATGCGACCGCGGGCGAAGTTGAGGAAGAAGTTCTCCTCATTGAAATCGAACACGCCGTAGTTGAAGTTGATCGCCTCGCCCGAGACGCTGTCGCGCAGTTCGATCGCATCGTGGCCGAAGCGCTCCCAGTAGGTTTCGCCGGGGCCGTAGGTGATCAGCGATACTTCGAGATTGGCCCCGGGAGCGTTGGCTACGCTGGCGTGGGCAGGCAGTGCGAAGGCCATCCAGAGCATGGCAAGGCAGAACGCGGAGCCGATGTATCGCATGAATCCAACCTTGTCGTAGTGGTGCTCTGTGGGAGCGACTTCAGTCGCGATGCTTCGCTGATTGAACACCTGAGCATCGCGACTGAAGTCGCTCCCACGGGATCGCGCCTTTCAGGGCTGCGTCTGGGCGGCTCAGTCTTTCTGGCGATCCACGCGGAACTGCTGCACGCGTCGATCATCCGCTTCGGTGACGTGGAACTGATAGTCGCCGATGCGGACTTGCTCGCCGACCTCCGGCAGGTGCCCGAACTCCGAGGTGACCATGCCGCCGACGGTATCGTATTCCTCGTCGGAGAAATCCGCGCCGGTCTGTTCGTTGAAATCCTCGATCGGGGTCAGTGCGCTGACCAGCCAGTCTCCGCCGGGCTGTTCGTGCATCAGCTTCGGTTCTTCCTCGTCGTCGTGTTCGTCATCGATCTCACCCACAATTTGTTCGAGTACGTCTTCGATGGTGATCAGGCCGGCGACGCCGCCATATTCGTTGACCACCAGCGCCATGTGATTGCGCGACAGCCGGAATTCCTCCAGCAGCACGTTCAATCGCATCGATTCGGGAATCAGTACGGCCGGGCGCAGGATCGCGCGGATGTCGAAATGCTCGGCCGCGCCGAAGAACTTCAGCAGATCCTTGGCCAGCAGGATCCCGAGGATCTCGTCCTTGTCGTCGCCGTGTACGGGAAAGCGCGAGTGGCCGGACTCGACCACGGCAGCGAGGATGTCAGGCAGCGGTGACTCAGCCGCCAGCATGACGATCTGTGCGCGCGGAACCATCACATCGTCCACGCTCAATTCGGTGACCTTGATCGCACCCTCGACCATGGTGAGGGTGTCGATGGACAGCAGTCCGTTGGTCTGGGCGGAGCGCAGCTCCTCGATCAGTTCGCTGCGGTTGCGTGGCTCGCCAGAGAACATGTGGCCCAGCCGATCCCACCAGGTGCGGTGTGCCGGGCCGCTGGTACTGCCAGGGTCGTCGTTCATCACTCGTTTGAATGCAGCCCGAAACCGGGCGGAAAGCCAATTCTAGCGGAAAAATTTTGACGATTCAGTGTGTTTGCCGCCCTTGACGGAGAAGAGGAAGGCCTGACCCTCTCGCTGCGGACAACGGAGACACCACGGCGGACAGCTTCAGGTGTACGGGTTCGCGATGCCCAGGTCAGCGAGGATGCGTGTTTCCAGCGCCTCCATCACGTTGGCTTCGCCGTCTTCGAGGTGGTCGTAGCCGAGCAGATGCAGCACGCCATGGATAGTCAGGTGGGCCCAATGATCGCGCGGCAGCTTGGCTTGCTCGACGGCTTCGCGCAGCACCACTGGCGCGCAGATCGCCAGATCGCCGATCAGCGGCAGCGCCACGCCGGGCGGCAATTCGGCGGGGAAAGACAGCACGTTGGTGGCGTAGTCCTTGCTGCGATAAGCGCGGTTGAGCGCGCGGCCTTCGTCGAGATCGACGATGCGGATCGCCAACTCCACCGGTTTGCGGCGTTTCGCGCCACGCAACGCTGCTTCCGCCCAGCGGCGAAAGCTGGTTGCAGAGGGCAGGCCGGCGCGTGGCACGGCGTAGCCGACGTGAACTTGTACTTGTGGGAGCGACTTCAGTCGCGATGCTTTTGCTTTCTGTGAAGGAGCCATCGCGGCTGAAGCCGCTCCCCCAAAGACGCGGGAATGACGCCCACTCATGGAGCGTCCTCTTCCTTCTGCTCGAACGCCTCGTACGCGCGCACGATCTTCGCCACCAAGGGATGGCGCACCACGTCGCGCGAGGTGAAGAACGTGAAGCTGATGCCGCTGACGTCGCGCAGCACTTCCACCGCCTGCCGCAGACCGGAACGCGTGCTGCGCGGCAGATCGACCTGGGTGACGTCGCCGGTGATCACCGCAACCGTGCCGAAGCCGATGCGCGTCAGGAACATCTTCATCTGTTCGACCGTGGTGTTCTGCGCCTCGTCGAGAATCACGTACGAATCGTTGAGAGTGCGTCCACGCATGTACGCAAGCGGCGCGATCTCGATCACGTTGCGCTCGATCAACTTGGCCACCTTCTCGAAGCCCAGCATTTCGTACAGCGCGTCGTAGAGAGGGCGAAGGTAAGGGTCCACCTTTTGCGACAGATCGCCCGGCAGGAAGCCGAGTTTTTCACCAGCCTCCACCGCCGGCCGCACCAGCAGCAGGCGCTGCACGCGGTTCGCCTCCAGTGCTTCGACCGCGCTGGCCACGGCCAGATAGGTCTTGCCGGTGCCGGCCGGTCCCACGCCGAAGTTGATGTCGTGACTGGCGATCGCGTGCAGGTAGCGCGCCTGATTCGCGCCGCGGCCCTTGATCACGCCGCGCTTGACCCGGATCGCCACTTCCTGGGTGCCTTCGGTCGACGCCGCGGTGATCGCATCGATGCCGGATTCGGCCAGGTGCAGATTGATCCGTGCGCCGGTCAGCGATTCGTCCTCGGTGGTGGCATACAGCGAGCGGAGCACTTTTTCGGCGGCCCTGGCCGGCGCATCTTCGCCAATCACCTGGAAGATGCTGCCGCGGTGATTGATCTCCACGCCGAGGCGCAATTCGATCTGGCGCAGGTGTTCGTCGAAGGGCCCGCACAGGTTGGCGAGGCGGGCATTGTCATCGGGATCGAGGGTGAAGTCGCGCTGGTTGAGTTCGCTCATAGACGCGCGAGAGTAGCGCGGCGCAGGTGGAAGAGCCATGACGAGTTGATCCCGCCTCTGTGGGAGCGACTTCAGTCGCGATGCTCTTCCACCGGCATCGAAACTGGAAGCATCGCGACTGAAGTCGCTCCCACAACGATGTGCCGCGTTTGCACATAATTAATTTATGAATTAATTTGCGTGCATGGCCACCATCGCCAAACGTTCGGCACCCAGGCGCAAGCGACGCGCCGGACGTCCGCGCGGCGACGATCAGGACCTGCGCGCGCACCTGCTGGATGTCGCGATAGCGCAGTTTTCACGCATCGGCATTGCGGCGACCTCGTTGCGGGCAATTGCCGTCGAGGCAAACGTGACGCCGGCCATGCTGCATTACTACTTTGGCGACAAGGCCCGGCTCGTCCAGGCCCTGATCGATGAGCGGTTGCTGCCGGCGCTATTGCCGATGCGCACGCGATTGGAGCAGGTCGGCGACGACCCGGCGGTGCTGATCGAAAATTTCGTGCGTGGGATCGGCGCGGTAGTGGCGAATCATCCATGGCTGCCGTCGCTGTGGGTACGCGAGGTGCTCTGCGAAGGCGGTGCGTTGCGCGAGGTGTTGTTCAACCAGACCATCCCCAACCTGCCGCAGTTGCTGGCGCAACGCTTCAGCCTGGCGCACGCGGATGGACGTCTGAATGCGGATCTGGACCCGCGCCTGCTGGTCGTCTCGCTGGTCGGGCTGACCCTGTTTCCCGCGGCCGGCGCACCGATCTGGCAACGCATGTTCGGGGCCGATGGCCTGGGTGCGGACGTGATGCTCAAACACACTCTTGCGCTGCTTGATCGCGGCGTGGGCGCAGCAGGACTTGCAGCCGGATCGGGAGAAGCCGCATGAGCATTGCACGCAGGGGTTGTCGTCTGTCGGCCACGATCCTGTTTACGGTGGCGGGCCTTTGCGCCTGCACGAAAGCACCGCCGCAGGCTCTGGGCACACTCGAATACGATCGGATCGCCCTGCCGGCACCGGTCGCCGAACGCATCGTCGCGATCGCTGTGCGCGAAGGCGAACAGGTCAGGGCCGGGCAGGCATTGCTGCAGCTGGATCCCACGCATACCCGGTCCGAACTGGCCGCCGTCGAGGCACAGGCGCGTCAGCAACGCGAGGTGCTGGCCGAACTCGAGGCTGGCCCGCGCAACGAGGACATCGACAAAGCACGGGCGAATCTGCGGGCGGCCCAGGCACAGGCGCGCGAAGCGCGTGCCTACTACAGCCGTCTGCTTCCGTTGAAGGGAAAGGACTATGTCGCCGCCGCCGATCTCGATCGCGCCCGCGCCGCGGCGGGCAACGCCGATGGCCAGGCGGCGGCGGCGCAGGCGTCGCTCGACGAACTGGTGCACGGCGCGCGTCCGGAGCAGATCGCACAGGCACAGGCGGCCGTGACGGCGGCGGCGGCACAAGCCAGCGCACAACAGATCTTGCTGGACAAGTTGAGCGTCGTGGCACCGCGTGCCGGGCGGGTCGACAGCATCCCGTACAAGCTCGGCGATCAGGCGCCGGTGGGCGCGCCGGTGGCGATCCTGCTGGCCGGCGATGCGCCGTATGCGCGCATCTATGTGCCCGAACAGCAGCGTGCCGGCGTGCATGTCGGCGATACGATCCAGGTGTTCGTGGCTGGGCGCGACCAGCCGTATGCGGGCAAGGTTCGCATGCTGCGCAGCGAACCCGGGTTCACGCCGTATTACGCGCTGATCGGCGACGACGCGGCGCGGCTGAGCTACCTGGCGGAAATCACGCTTGGCTCCGATGCGCTCGACCTGCCGGCCGGGTTGCCGGTGCGCGTCGAGTTTGCCGGATCCGCGAAGTGACGCCCCAGCCCGGCGCCGATGCCACGACCGATGCCGATGGCATCGCGATCCGCGCGCGCGGGTTGACCAAACGTTTCGGCAAGCTGGTCGCGGTGGATCACGTCGATCTCGAAGTGCCGGCCCGGCACGTCTACGGCTTTCTCGGCCCGAATGGTTCGGGCAAGTCGACCACGATCCGCATGCTGTGCGGGCTGCTGACGCCGACCGAGGGCGAGATCGAGGTGCTCGGCCTGCGCATTCCGGCGCAAGCCGATGAGTTGCGTCCGCACATCGGCTACATGACGCAGAAATTCTCGTTGTTCGAGGACCTCACGGTGCGCGAGAACCTGGAGTTTCTCGCAGCGATCCAGGGAGTGCCGAAGGCGAAGACGAAAAGCCGCATCGACGAGCTGGTCGAGCAATACCATTTCGGCGACCGGCAGAAGCAGCTCGCCGGCACCATGAGCGGCGGCCAGAAGCAGCGGTTGGGGCTGGCCTGCGCGGTGATCCATGAACCGGAGCTGCTGTTTCTCGACGAGCCGACCAGCGCGGTCGATCCGGAATCGCGCCGCGATTTCTGGGAGAA
>DHXA01000202.1 GCA_002413455.1 Rhodanobacter sp. UBA5168
TTTGCGGTGGCCAGCGAGCAATTTTTCGAGGCACCAGCAAACTTGCGAGAGCATTTTCCGGACGTCTATCGGCAGCTCGAACTGTTTTACCGGCAGCATCCGTTCTGAGGGTCAATCAACCCGACCCGTTCTTTGCAGGCGCGAGGGGACTTAACTTCTCCGTCCCGGTTTCGTATCTCCGCGCGTATGCCAGCCAGAAGCGCGCGCTCGGCGATGAGCGCTTCCAGCGCATGGTGGAAACCACTCTGGGCCGCCCTGCCGCCTGCCGCTCGCGTGGGCGGCCAAGGCTGGCCCGCGCGAGGGACGAGGCGACTAGCCACCCCCTCATTTGGGCCTTCGTTTTCGGTATCCCGCGTGCCTGGCCCCTGCACGTTTATGGCACCCATATTTCACCTTCGAAAAACATATGCGCGCGAATACTCGCGATCTTTAGGGGCCGCGAAACAGCTTGGGCCTGGGTGCGGGGCTAGCGGGGGGTCATGCGCATCGTCAGTGGCGATGTGCCTTTTCATGGAAAAATTCGCATGCGTCATTTCCCATTTCGCTTCGTTGCCGGCGTCGGCTCGTTGCTTTCCCTTGTATCCGTGACTTTGCTGGCGAGCGCGGCGTTGCCGGCAAGCACCGCCAGTGCGGCGACCGTTCACGTCATGAACTGCCAAGACAGCGGAGTCGGCAGCCTGCGCGGCTCGGTCGCCACTGCACTCAGCGGCGACACGATCGACTTGACCCATCTGCAGTGTGGACGAATCGTGCTCACCAGCGGGCAAATAGTCATCGCGCAACACGACTTGACGTTGATCGGCCCCGGCCGCTCGCGGCTCGCACTGGACGGAAACCATGCGAGCCGGGTGCTCATGTTCGCTGGCGGAGACGAGGTGCCGGGTACGCTTGTGGTCAAGCGGATGAGCATTGCGAACGGCCATTTCGTCCTTGCGCCAGGAGAGGACGGCCTGCCTGCAGGCGGTTGCATCCTTTCCAACGGCAACCTCGAGCTGGATCGCGTCGATGTGCACGATTGCGTTGTGGAACCGTACGCCACAGGTGGTACCACCGCCGGCGGCGGCGGGGTCTTTGCAAGCTTCCACCTGCGGCTGATCCACAGCAACCTGTTCTCGAATGTCGCCCTCAACGGCGACGGCGGTGGGGCGGCGGCCGACAATCTCGTCGCCTTCCGCAGCCGTATCCACGACAACAGCGCCAACTCGGGGGGCGGCGTGACTGGGGGTGAGGTATCGCTGTCGTACTCCACCGTGGACAACAACAGCTCGCAGCGCGAAGGCGGCGGCATTTTTTCCCAAGGGCCATTGGTGATCAACAAGTCGACCGTTTCCAACAACCAGACGTCCGCGGATCCCTCTGGCGGAATCGGCGGAGGCGCGTGGGGCGGAGACGTGCATGTCTACGACAGCACGTTCTCCGGCAATGCAGCTTATTCCGCCAGCGCCATAGAGGCCTGGAGCCTGGTCGAGATAGCCAACAGCACCATCGTCTTCAACCACCAGACGCAGCTCGGCCCGACAAGTGGCGGCGCCGTAGTCGTGCACGACTTCGAACTTCTGGCCAAGCACACGAACGCGACGGCGGTAACGGCCGTCTACACCATCAACAGCTCGATCGTCGCGCGCAACCTGTCGAACGAGATGCCAGGAAACGACATCGGACCTGACTATGGCTACGTCGACGGCGCCAACAACATCATCGAGCGGGCCAACATTCCCCTCCCCGCCGACACCATGTCGGTCAATCCCCTGCTCGCGCCATTGACGAACAACGGCGGGCCCACGAAAACGCACGCCCTGCGTTACGGCAGCCCCGCCATCGATCGCGGTAACAACAGCCGCAATCGCCGCTACGACCAGCGGGGGCCTGGCTTCTTGCGAGTGAAAGGTGCAGCGCCGGATATCGGCGCGTTCGAGCACGGGTAAAGTTGGCTCGGAGCGACGTCGCCTCCCTGGGATGTCGCTCCGGTTCACCGACCGGGGCCCGTCCCGGGCCGACAGTTTTGCGGAATTGCAGGGGGGTCACAGGCCTCGCCACAGGCGACGCCTCTTTACGCGGAGGTGCATCATGCGCCACTTCCTGTTCCGTTCCGTTGCCGGCGGCGGCTCGCTGGTTTCCCTGGTATCCGTAGCCTTGATGGCGAGCGCGGCGATTCCCGTGAACACCGCCAACGCGGCGACCATCCACGTGATGAACTGCAACGACAGCGGGGTGGGCAGCCTGCGCGGCTCGGTCAGCAGTGCGCTCAGCGGCGACACCATCGACCTGACCCAGCTGCGGTGCAGCCGGATCGTGCTCACCAGCGGGCAGGTAGTCATTCTCCAACCGGACATGACGTTGATTGGCCCGGGCCGTTCCCGGCTGACCCTGGACGGCAACCACGCGAACCGGATCTTTCTCCACAGTGGAGGAGGCACGCTGATGGTCAAGTCCATGACCATCGCCAATGGCTACTTTTCCCTGCCACCACGCGCCAGGTACGGGCCGCCGTATGGTGGCTGCATCAAGTCGGACAGCAACGTCGAATTGAACGCCATAGACCTCCACGATTGCCTCGTGGAAGAAGTGCCGTACGCCTTTGCCGACGCCCCAGGCGGCGGCGGTGTGTACGCCCAGTACAGCTTGCGATTGATCAACAGCAACATCTTTTCCAACATCGCCCGGAACGGTAGAGGCGGCGGCGCGCAAAGCCAGCAGCTGGTCGTCTACCGCAGCCATATCTACAACAACAACGCCAATCACGGCGGCGGCCTTGCAGGTGATGATTCGTCGCTGTCGTATTCGACGGTAGACAACAACACGGCAACCGCGATCGACGAATTCGACGTGGCCAGCGGCGGCGGGATCTCCACGTTCGGAAAACTGTCGTTCGACAAGTCGACCGTTTCCAACAACCGGGTATTGGGAGGGCAGAGCGACTATTCCCAAGGTGGGGGCGCGGATGGCGGGGGGAACGTGTACGTCTACGACAGCACGTTTTCCGGCAA
>DHXA01000252.1 GCA_002413455.1 Rhodanobacter sp. UBA5168
GCTGTTCACCGCCTTCGGCAACAACTTCATGACGGTGCATCCGCTCGACAAGATGGCCAGGCTGCCGGTGGCCATCTACCAGTACACCAACGATCCGAACCCCACCATGCACTCCATCGCCTGGGCGGGTGCATTGTTGATTACCCTGTTCGTGCTGGCACTCAGCCTGCTGACACGTCTGCTGTTTTCGCGCAAGAAGGTGAGCTATGAATGACCTCGCCGCCGCTGTCGCGGCCCCGTTGGCCAGCGTCGATGGGCGCACCAAGATCAAGGTGCGTGACGTGCACTTCTATTACAACGGCTTCCATGCGCTGAAAGGCGTCAGCATGGACATTCCGGAAAAGCAGGTCACCGCGATCATCGGCCCCTCCGGCTGCGGCAAGTCGACCCTTCTGCGCATCTTCAACCGCATCTACGCGATCTATCCGAAGCTGGAGGCCAAGGGCTCGATCGAGCTGGACGGCGAGAACATCCTCGACCCGGGCTATTCGATGAATCGTCTGCGCAGCAAGGTCGGCATGGTGTTCCAGAAGCCGGTGCCGTTCCCGATGACGATCTTCGAGAACGTGGCTTATGGCATCCGCCACCACGAGAAGCTTTCCAAGCCGGACATGGAAGGCCGTGTGGAGCAGGCACTGCGCAGTGCCGCGTTGTGGGACGAGGTGAAGGACAAGCTCAAGCAGAATGCGCTCGGACTGTCCGGAGGCCAGCAGCAACGCTTGTGCATCGCCCGTGCGATCGCCTTGAAGCCCGAGGTGCTGCTGCTGGACGAGCCCACTTCCGCGCTCGATCCGATCGCCACCAGCCGCATCGAGCAGTTGGTGGAGGAGCTGAAGAGCGAATTCACCATCGTGATCGTCACCCATAACATGCAGCAGGCCGCACGCGTGTCCGATTACACCGCTTTCATGTACATCGGCGAGCTGATCGAATTCGGCAACACGGAAAAGATCTTCACCAAGCCGGACAAGAAGCAGACCGAGGACTACATCACCGGTCGATTTGGCTGACCGACTCCGTCTCCCGCCAGGGGAGAACTGCCACGCGGCCACATACTCCCCTTTCAAGCGCGAGAACCTCGACATGAGCGGTACCGACAAAGACCACATCATCAAAAGCTACGACAGCGAGCTGGCTCGCCTCACCGGCGAGATCGTGCGCATGGGCGAGCTGTCGGTGACGCAGCTGGAAGCCGCCATCGATGTGCTCGATCGGCGTGACGAACGCGCCGCGCAGCGCGTGGTCGGCAATGACGACGCGATCGACCAGCTGGAACAGGAGATCAGCCATGACGTGGTGCGTCTGCTGGCGCTGCGCGCGCCGATGGCCGGCGACTTGCGCAACGTGTTTGCCGCGCTGCGCATCGCCGCCGACATCGAGCGCATCGGTGATTACGCCGCCAACGTGGCCAAGCGTTCGATTCCGCTGTCGATGATGGCACCTGTCGCGCCCGTCGGTGGCCTGGGCTATCTGGCGGAACTGGCCGCGACCGGTGTGCGCGAGGTGCTGTTGGCCTACCGCGATCGCGATGCCGAAAGGGCCTACCAGGTGTGGAAGGACGACGTGGTGCTGGACGAGGCCTATACCGGCTACTTCCGCCAGCTGCTCACCTACATGATGGAAGATCCGCGCAACATCACGCCCTGCACGCATCTGCTGTTCATGGCCAAGAACATCGAACGCATCGGCGACCACGCCACCAACATCGCCGAGAACGTGTGGTTCCAGGTCACCGGCGAGCCGTTGAACAAGCAGCGCAGCAAGGGCGACTTCACTTCCAGCCCGGAAATGACCAAGCTGGGCGACAAGCCTGAGTAAAGCCTGCTCGGTGCAGGAGCCCGCCAGCGGGCTCCTGCAGGCGGGACGAAATCGCCGTCACCGCAAGCCGCTATTACGGCAGCTCGCGTGTTTCGCGACGTCGCTTGATGCCGCGCACCATGCCGTAGCTGCCGATCAGCAACCATGCGATCTGCATGATGAAGGCGGCGAGGTTGAAATTGCCGAAGCCTAGCGAAAGCATCACCCCGATCGCGCCGAGGATATTCATCAGCTGATAGGTCAGCCCACTGCCCTCCAGCTTGCGCTCCTGCAGCAGGAAAAATGCCAGCAGCACCAGCGCCACGCCGATATAGCCGGCCCAGTCATGCCAGAACAGATTCATCGCTTCGCACTCCGCTGCCGCAAGGCCTCGAACAGCACCACGCCGGTGGCGACCGAGACGTTGAGGCTCTCCATCGTGCCCGGCATCGGGATCTTCGCCACGAAATCGCAAAGCTCACGGGTGAGTCGACGGATGCCCTCGCCTTCACTGCCCAGCACGATGGCGACCGGCCCCTTGAAATCGAGCCCGTAGACCGAGGTGTCGGTGTCGCCGGCCAGGCCGGTGATCCACACGCCGGCGTCCTTCAGTTCGCGCAGCGTGCGCGCCAGGTTGGTCACCGCGATCAGCGGCACCCGGTCGGCACCGCCGGCGGAGGCGCGGCGAACCACGGGGGTAAGCCCGACCGCCCGATCCTTCGGAACGATCACCGCGGTAGCCTTGGCAGCCGCAGCACTGCGCAGGCAGGCGCCGAGGTTGTGCGGATCGGTGACGCCGTCGAGCACCAGGATCAGGGTGTCGCCGCCGTCCCGCTCGAGCAGGCCGGCCAGATCGTTTTCATGTGCGGCCGGCGCCGCCTCGTAACGTGCCACCACGCCCTGATGACGTGCTTCGCCGGCGAGCTTGTCGAGCTCGTCGCGCGGGCGATGCTGCACCGGGATCTTCAGTTTCTTCGCGCGCTCGGCCAGATCCAGCACGCGTGCGTTGCGCTGGCCATTTTCAACCAGCACCTCACGCACACGTTCGGCATCGTTGCTCAATGCACCTTCGACCGGGTTGATCCCGACGATCCAACTTTCGCTCATGACTGGCCTTTCGGTTTCGGTTTCGATCGACGCCGGCTGTTCTTCTTCGGCGCACCCGCCGCTGCTGGTGCCGCTCCGCGCTTGGCAGGTCTGCTACCGGCGTCGTCCTTGCGCGGACGGCGATCGGTCGGCTGGGGTGTCCTTCCTGTGCCAGGCGCCCGCCCCGGCCGCTGCTCGCCGGCATGTTGACGAGTGGAAGCGTGTGCGCGGGGCGGCGGATTATCGTGCATCACGGCCTTGCGCGGAATCACATCCGGCTCGGCGACTGCAGTTTCCTTGCGGCCAAACGCACGCCCGATCGCCTTGGCCGCGCGACCGAACATGCCCGTTGTCGTGGCCGTGGCGGCAGCCTTCTTCGGCAGCGAATAGCGCTCGCCACTGGCGGCATAGTCGTATGCCTTGGCGGTGCCCGTGGGTGGCGTCACCGGTGTACGCGGCGAGACCAGGCGGAAGTCGATCTTGCGGTCCTCCAGGCTCGCACGCAGGACCTGGATGCGCACGTGGTCGCCAAGACGGAACTGCGCACCGGTGCGCTCGCCCTTGAGCAGCTTGCGGGTCGCATCGAAGTGGTAATAGTCGTTGGCGAGCTGGCTGATATGCACCAGGCCGGACACCTTCGATTCGTCCAGTTCCACGAATAACCCGAACGAAGTCACGCCGGTGACCACGCCTTCGAACTCGCTGCCGATGTGCTTTTCCATCCACGCACACTTGAAGCGCTCGTCGACATCGCGCTCGGCTTCCTCGGCACGGCGCTCGCGTTGCGAACAGTGGATGGCCATGGCAGCCATCTCGGCCGGGCTGTAGCTGTAGTCGCCGGGCTTGCGGCCGGTCAGCGCGAAGCGGATCGCGCGATGCACCAGCAGATCCGGATAACGGCGGATCGGCGAGGTGAAATGCGCGTAGGCCTGCAGCGACAGGCCGAAATGGCCGCGATTGTCCGGCTGGTACGCCGCCATGCTCTGCGAGCGCAGCAGCACGTTCTGGATCAGCTCGCGCTCGGGGCGGTCCTTGACCATGCGCAAGATCTCGGAGAAATCGCCCGGCGTGACATCTTCCACCGGCGGCATGCGCAGCTTGAACTCGCGCAGGAACTGCTGCAGATCTTCGTACTTCTCCGCCGGCGGCGGCTCGTGCGCGCGGAACAGTGCGGGGATCTTCTTCTTCTCCAGGAACAGCGCCGCCTGCACGTTGGCGGCGATCATGCATTCCTCGATCAATTTGTGCGCATCGTTGCGCTCGGTGGCGCCCATCGATTCGACGCTACCGGTCTGGTCGAGGCGGAACTTCACTTCCGGCGTCTCGAAATCGATCGCGCCGCGGCGTTTGCGCTGCTGCGCCATCGCCTTGTACAACGCGTGCAGGTTTTCCAGTTGCGGCAGCACGTCGGCCACTTCATGACGCGCGTCGGCTTCCTTGAGTCCCACCGCCTGCCACACCTTGTCGTAGGTGAGCCGGGCATGCGACAGCATCACCGCGTCGTAGAACTTCGACTTGGTCACGTTGCCTTCGGCGTCGATCAGCATGTCGCAGACCATGCACATCCGCTCGACCTTCGGCATCAGCGAACAGATACCGTTGGACAAGGTCTCCGGCAGCATCGGCACCACGAAGCCGGGGAAGTAGGTCGAGGTGCTGCGCTCGTAGGCCTCGCGGTCCAGCGCATTGCCGACCTGCACGTAATGCGAGACGTCGGCAATCGCCACAATCAACCGCCAGCCACCGCCGCGCTTCGGTTCGGCATACACCGCGTCATCGAAGTCGCGCGCGTCGGCACCGTCGATCGTCACCAGCGGCAGTTGACGGATATCGGTGCGACCTTCGCGCTCCGCGGCGGTCACCGCGGATTCCACCTGCGCCGCATCGCGCAGCACTTCCGGCGGCCACTCGTGCGGCAGGTCGTGGCTGGCGATGGCCATCTCCACCACCAGCGACGGCTGCAGCCGCTCGCCCAGCACCGCACGGATCTCGCCCATCGGGCCGCGCTGCGACGTCGGCGGGGCCGTGATCTCGACCACCACGATCTGCCCGGAGCGGGCACCCTGTTCCTGACCCGGCTTGATCATCACGTCCTGGTTCAGTCGGCGATCGTCCGGTGCGACCAGGGTCACGCCGTTCTCGATCACCACCCGTCCGACCAGCCGCGGCGAGCGGCGCTCCAGCACTTCGGCGATCGCGCCCTGCTTGCGACCACGGCGGTCGATGCCGACCACGCTGGCGAGCACGCGATCGCCATGCATGACGGCACGCATCTGCTGCGGCGAGAGATACAGGTCTTCGCCGCCTTCGTCCGGACGCAGGAAGCCGTAACCCTCGGCATTGGCCAGCACACGACCGGCGATCAGGTCCAGCTTCTGGGTAGGAGCGTAGCCGCCGCGACGCCCCAGCAGCAGCTGACCGTCGCGCACCATGGCTCCAAGGCGCTTGCGCAGCGCGTCGAGGTCGGCTTCGTCATGAATCTCCAGCGCCTCGGCAATGCGTGCCTCGGTCAGCAGTTCAGCGCGTTGTTCGAGCAGGGCGAGGATCGCTTCGCGGCTGGGGATCGGGCGCGCATAACGCTGCGCCTCGCGATCGGCATGCGGATCACGCACGGCGCCTGCGGCAGCCTTGGTGCGCTTGTCTGGCGTGGAAGCGGCGCGCGGCGCCCGCTTGGCGGGGCCCTTCGGCGAGCGCGGGCCCTGCGGGCCATCGGCATGGGGATTGTCGGTATGGGGGGGAGTTTTTCTGGTCACTCAATGTCCTTGTGATGTTTGCGCCGCGGAGAATGCCACGTCGCAGTGAATGGATGTGAAAAGTGTTGACAAGCCGCCGGCAGATGCCTAAATTACGCGGCTCACGCAGCTTGCTGAGCGACGTGACACCTGCCCAGGTGGCGGAATTGGTAGACGCACTAGCTTCAGGTGCTAGCGGGGGCAACTCCGTGGAGGTTCGAGTCCTCTCCTGGGCACCAATTGTAAACGAAGCCCGCCTCTCAAGGCGGGCTTCGTCTTTTCCGGGTTCGATTAAAGTCAGGAAGGCCAGCCTCGAAGGCCGTGTGCTTTTATGCTGGAGCGACATGCCCTCGTCGTTCGCGATGAGCGTGAGCCCCAACGGCCGAAACCGAAGGGCAACCCTTCGACTCCGCTGCGCTAAGCAGCCACTGGCACCTCTTCAACCTGCCGCCGGCCCCTTCAGCTCGATCATGTTGCCCTGCGGGTCGTACAGATAGATCGACGGACCTTCGCCGCGTGCGCCGTAACGCGAGCCCAGCTCGCCGATGCGCACGCCGTGTGCCTTCAGATGCGCGAGGATCGCCGCCTCGTCGTAATCCTCCACGCGCAGGCACAGGTGATCCATGTTGTGGCCCTCGCGGCCCGGTGCGGCACCACCGTGGCGGCCGAGCTTGCCCTCGACCGGCACCAGATCGATCAGCGAGCTGCCGGCGCGAAGCTGCAGCAGACCGATCTCGTCCTGCCGCCGCTCCTCGGTGCAGCCCAGTACTTCGCAATAGAAACGCTGCATGGCGTCGATGTCGATGACGCGCAGCACCACGTGGTCGATTTCAGCGATGCGGATCATGGTGACTCTTGCACAACTATGGAAAGGGAACGGCAAGCATAACGCGATGACCTTGGTCGAGCCTTGTTCGCGACTTCAATCCGAACAACGATTTGCGGCCCCGGCTTTCAGCAAGCTTTTTAGCGACTCGAGGTAACAGGCGCGGCCGAGCAGGTAGGCATTTTCATGGCTGGCATCGCGAACCGGGACAAATCGAATGGCAGGGTTTGCTGAAGCCCAGATCCGCATCGGCTCAAACGGAGTCACCTGATCGGCCATTCCCTGAAAAATGACGACTGGCGTTGCCGGAAGCTTCACAACGATATCAGTCAGTGCGAAGTCATCCGCCAACAACGCGCGAACCGGAAGCATGTTCCAGCCCCTAGCCAGCGTGTGCCGCTCGAACCACGCATGGACAACTCCAGAAAGATCGGGTGAAACACCATCAAGCAAGACGCCACGGGGAAAAAAACGCGCAGCTTCTGCCAGGGCGACGGTGGCCCCCAGCGAGCGCCCGACGAAAACAGACTGTGCCGGGATGCAAGGCGTGTCGTGCTCAAGGGAATCAATGGCAGCCGCCACATCGTTGCTCAACCAGCGCAGCTGGCTCGCGCCAGTTGCACCGTCTTGCCCCGGATAGGACACAGCGTAGACCACAGCACCCGCGCTCTCGATCTGCGGAAACAAGGTGTGTTCGTACGTTCCCATGCCACCGTGCTGGCCCGGAAAAAAGATGACGCACGTAGCATTCGCCCGTCCGTAACGTCTTACAACGACCGACCTGTGACTGCCAACCTTCACCTCGTAACGCTGGTCTTCATGGGTGGAGTCGTTTGTCTGGGCAGTGAACGTCAGCCGATCCATCGCGAAGCGCAGCAACAGCGCTGGCAGCAGGAAATACAGCACCAGCAACCCCGACATCAGGATCAAGCATGCTTTTGCGCGCACAACCATCCTGAAGGCCTCGGTACCAAGGTTCTATCAGGGCGCAATGGTGTCACAGGAGGCCGAATCCTCTAACACCCTCCACATGGCCATCCTCGCCGCACTGCGGACCAGCGAGCAGCAGCCGGGTCGAGCCGGTGTCAATCCTTTCCCGGCCTCGGTGGGAGAACACCGACACGCTGTCACGAGGCCTGTATAATCCCCAAGGTAAACGTTTGGTGGGAGAAGCGGGCAGCCCTGCAAAGGCCTGTCCGCTGCCGAAGACGCAACGCCCGTAATCGCTCAGGCCCCGTACCATCACGCGTAAACACTCTGGAGAGAGCGGCTGCCTTCATCGGCGCAAGCCGCCGCCGAAGGGGCACGAGGCTTCCGCCTCCAAACTCTCAGGCAAAAGGACAGAGGGGCGCCCCACGTGCGGCACGCACGTCCGGCCTTTATCGGCCGGCCCTTATCGGCCGGTACTTATCGGCCATTACCGGACGCCCGTCATGAGCCAGACCAATACGCCTTCCCTGCGCGACCTCGAACACCATCACGCCTTCATCGAGCGCCATATCGGCCCCAACGATGCCGAGATCGCGCAGATGCTGCGCGTCATCGGCCACGATTCGCTGGAGTCGATGACCGACGCGATCGTGCCGGGCAAGATCAAATCACCGACCCCGCTCGCGCTGCCGCAGGCGATCACCGAGGTTGAAGCACTGGCCAAGATCCGCGCCATCGCGGACAAGAACGACGTGTTCCGCAGCTTCATCGGCCAGGGCTACTACGGCACGCTGACGCCGAACGTCATCCTGCGCAACATCCTGGAGAACCCGGCCTGGTACAC
>DHXA01000246.1 GCA_002413455.1 Rhodanobacter sp. UBA5168
TGCGGGGTCATGCCCCATTCCTTGCGGTCGGTCGGCTTGCCGATCTTGGCGGTGTCGTACTGGTAGTTGAACTTGCCGGCGGCTTCGACGTTGGCGTAGTAGTTATCCGGCTTGATGTCCAGGCCGGACCAGTCGCGCCACTTGTCGGGATAGCCGATCTTCGGCAGGAACTTGTTCCACTTGTCGATCGCCTTGGCCTTGGTGTCGGCGCTCATCCAGTCGAGGTTTTCGATGCGGGCCTTCAACGCATTGCGCACGTTGGTGACCAGCTCCTCGGCACGCTGTTTGGCCTCGGGGGTGAACTCCTTGGCCACGTACAGCTGGCCAAGCGCCTGGCCCATGCCCTGGTTGACGGCGCCCAGCACACGCTTCCAGCGCGGCTTCTGCTGCGGCTGGCCGGCCAGCGTGGTGCCGTAGAAAGCGAACTTGTTGTCCTGGAAATTCTTGCTGAGATACGGCGACGCATCGTCGATCGCGTGGAAGCGCAGGTAAGCCTGCCACTGGCTGACCGGGGTGCTCGCCAGCATCTTGTCGAACTGCGCGAAGAACTTCGGCTGCGACAGCGAGAAGCCCTTGTCGACGGTCACGCCTTGGGCGGCAAAGAATTTTTCCCAGTGGAAATGCGGAGTGACCTTGTCGCCGTCCTTGACGCTGACGAAGTGATACTGGTTCTTCGGGTCGCGTTCTTCCACCGGTGCCAACGAAGCGGCAGCGAGCTGGGTTTCAAACTTCAGCACGTCATCGGCCTGCTTCTTCGCATCGGCCTCGGCGACGCCGGTCAGTTCGAGCGACTTGGCGATATAGGTAACGTACGCATCGCGGATCGCCTTGTAATCCGGCTTGGTGTAGTAGTCCTTGGTCGGCAGACCGAGGCCCGACTCATTGGCGTACGCGATCTGCATGTCGGCATGCTGGAAGTCGGCGCCGGAGCCGAACTGGAATACCTGGCCGTCGCCATCGGCGTAACGCTGGGTGATGAAGTTGGCCACATCGTCGCTGTTCTTCAGGCCGGCGATGGCGTCGAGCTTCGGCTTGAGCGGCTCGAAGCCGTTCTTCTCGATGGTCGCCTCGTCCATGCCGGAGTGATACAGCCAGCCGATCTTCTGCTCGATCGAACCGGCCTTGGCGCTGGCGGCGTTCTTGCTGGCTTCGTCGACGATGTCGTGCTGGGTCTTCAGGCTCGCTTCGTTGAGCACATTGAAGGCGCCCCAGCTGGTCTGGTCGTTCGGGATCGGGTTCGCGGCAACCCACTTGGCATTGACGAAGCCGTTGAAGTCCTGGCAGACGTTGATCTTCGGGTCGATCTCGCTGACGTCGAAGATGCTCTTGCCGGCATCGGCCATGGCGGTGGTGCTGCTCGCCGCCGGAGCGGTGCTGGCGTTGCTGGCCGGTGCATTGGCGGCCGGTTCCTGCTTGCCGCAGGCGGTCAGCGACAGACCCAGGCTTACGGCCAGTGCCAGCGCCAGGGGCTTCAGATACTGCTTGGTCATAGATATCCCTCTGTGAGTGATGTTGCCCGTCGGGCAGTTGCGTGGGTGGTGGACGGACCGCGCTGTCGGACTCCCCCTCCAATCGCGGCCATACCTGTTCACGCTAGGTCAAACGTCATGGGTCAGACAGTGTCAAAGGTCAGGGGCCCCGCCGCTGCCAGCCGGGGCATGATTCGCCGGCAAACGGTGCAGCTGCCCGGCATCCAGCCGCAACACCGGGTAGGCGCCGACGTGCTGGGCGGCGTACCAGGGCGACCGTTCGAAGAAAAACTGCAGCCGCGCGCCGGGGCTGGCGGCGAAAGCCGGGTCGCCGTGCAGCCTGCGCTCGAACTCCGCCTTGAGTGCCGGATCCTTTGCGAGCATCTCGCGCGCCAGCTTCTCCACCACGCGCGGTTCGCCGTACTCCTTGGCCTCGAACGTCGCATTGAGATAACCCCAATGCAGCAGCGAGTCGGGCGCTTGCGGTTCGAGCAGTTGGATGGCCACGTTGGCGGCGCGTTGGTCCAGCGGCACGATCAGCGAGCCGGGCGGCAGGGTGACTTCGCGCGACACCGCATGCAGGGTGAAGTCACGCAGCATCAAGTGGCCTTCGAACGGCTTGTCGGCCCATTTCGGATCATCCAGCTGATAGCCCCCGGCGTGCATCGTCAGCGGACGGTCGGTGCGCCGGTAATGGATGCCATGCGCGTCGAGCTTGTCGATGATCGTCGTCCACTGCGCCGGCACGACATAGGCGGCCGGCGGGGTGATCGACAGATCCGGCAGCAGGCCGTTCCAGTTGTCGATGGTGTAATTCTTCGGCCGGCTCGGGTCGTACTGGATCCAGTCGCTGTCGGAAATATCGCTGTGGCTGATCGCGAAGGCATAGCCCTTGAGCTCGAACTTCGTCGACTGCGGATCCGGCTTGAACGTCAGCGGCACGAGCGCGTGCGCCTGGTGGGCGCGGGCGATGGTGTCGGCATCGGCTCTGGCGGTGGTGGTCAGCAGCGCCACCGGATGTTGGTTGATCTGCTCCAGCATCAGCTCGACCAGGTCGTACACCGCGTGCACGCGGATCGCGTACGACTTCAGCATGTGCGTCTCGATCAGCAGCGCGGGCCGGTTCTGCAGCGCGGCGTAGCCGGTGGAGAAGCGCGGGCCGGAGCCGAAATTCTCGAGACCCTTGCGCGGGTCGCGGCCGTCCTTGAACTCCAGGTAGATCGAGGCCAGGTGGCCGCGTTTCTCGTACGCCGGCATCGCGTGGTTGACGATCGCGTCGTGCTGCCATGCATTCACCGCCGGATCGAGCTTGTGCGGATCCTCGGTGTACCAGGTCAGGTCGTACTGATAGTCGGCGCCGTCGGTGGTGTGCACGTCGATCAGGAAATCCGGCAACCAGCGCTGCCACAGCTTCAGCCACGCCAGCATCTCCGGCGCATCGGCCTTGATGTAGTCGCGGTTGAGATTGAGGTACTGCGACTGGCCGCGAAAGCCCATGCTCTCCGGGCCGTTCTGGTTGATGCGGTGGTACGGCGACGAATTCTCGTGGCCATCCACGCTGAACACCGGGATGTAGACC
>DHXA01000016.1:0-6992 GCA_002413455.1 Rhodanobacter sp. UBA5168
ACAGGTTCACGAGCGTTCGGCTGCGGATTTTACAATCCCGGCGAGCCTCTCCGCCAACTGCTGCACTTCCACCGCATCGGCCCCTTCGATGGTGACGCGCACCAGCGGCTCGGTGCCGGAAGCGCGCAGCACCACCCGGCCACGACCGCGCAGGATCCGTTCCACCTCGGCCAGCGCCTGTTGCACCTCGTCGCCAGCAAGAGCCTCGCGGGCACCGGCGGCACGCACGTTGAGCATGACCTGGGGCAATTTCCTGAGGCCCCCGCGCGCGGTGGCAAGATCCTGTCCGGACAGCGCCAAAGCTTCCAGGACCGCCAGCGCCGCCACGATGCCATCACCGGTGGTGGCCCGGTCCAGACACAAAATGTGGCCGGAGGTTTCGCCGCCGAGCATGCCGCCGTGCTGCTTGAGTTGCTGCATCACATAGCGATCGCCCACGTTGGCGCGAATCAACGGCACGTCGAACTCCGCCAGCGCCAGCTGCAGGCCATAGTTGCTCATCAAGGTGCCCACCACCGGTCCCTTGAGCGACCCCTGCGCGTGCAGGCTGCGCGCCAGTACATAGAGAATGTCGTCGCCGTCAGCCAGCGCGCCGTGCCGGTCGACCAGCATCACCCGATCGCCATCGCCGTCGAATGCGATGCCAATATCGGCTCCCTGTGCCAGCACGGCCTGCTGCAGCGCCTGCGGGTGTGTCGACCCGACGTCGCGATTGATGTTGAAACCGTCCGGCTTGTCGCCGATGGCGATCACCTCGGCGCCCAGCTCGGCAAATACCTTCGGCGCCACCTGATAGGTTGCACCGTGGGCGCAGTCCAGCACGATCCGCAGCCCGCGCAGGCTGAAACTCTCCGGCACGGTGGCTTTGCAGAACTCGGCATAGCGCGTCACGGCGTCGCCCACGCGAACCGCCTTGCCCAGCCGCTCGGAGGCCACGGTGACGAAGTCGGCGTCGACCTCCTGCTCGATCGCCAGTTCGATCGCGTCGGACAGCTTTTCGCCATCGGCGGAAAAAAACTTGATGCCGTTATCGTGATGCGGATTGTGCGAGGCGCTGATCACGATGCCGGCCTGGGCGCGCATCGAGCAGGTAAGGAACGCCACCGCGGGCGTGGGCATCGGTCCGAGCAGTCCCACATCGGCACCGGCCGCCACCAGCCCGGCTTCCAGCGCAGATTCGAACATGTAGCCCGAAATGCGGGTGTCCTTGCCGATCAGCACCTTGGGCCGATCCCCGCCTTCGCGCGCCAGCACGCTGCCGACGGCGCGGCCCAGTCGCAGCATGAAATCCGCGCTGATCGGCCATTTGCCGACCAGCCCGCGAATGCCGTCCGTGCCGAAATATTTGCGTTGGTTCATCGTGTCCACAATTCCCGAGAGTTTCCCCTGCCCCGAATCAATGCGCTGTCACGAACATGTCGTTCAATCGTCGTCCGGCCAACGCGGCATGGTGGATTTTTCGATCCGCTGTGGAACCGCGTCGACAGCATGTACCGCCCGCCACACCGCCAACGTATCCACGGTGGCGGCCACATCATGTACGCGAACCATGCGCGCGCCACGCTGAACGGCAATCAGCGCCGCCGCCGCGGAGCCTGCCGCACGATCGGCCGGTTCGGTCCGACCGGTCAGCGTACCGATCATGGCCTTGCGTGACAGCCCGGCGAATACGCCACTGCCGAGATTGCTGAAGCGTTCCAGCGCGCACAGCAGCGCCAGGTTGTGCTCCAGCGTCTTGCCGAAACCGAAACCGACATCGACCAGCACCTTGCGCCGATCGATCCCGGCCAGCTCGCAGGCGAACAGCCGGTCAGTGAGAAACCGGTGCACTTCGCCGACTACGTCGTCATAGTGTGGATCGGCCTGCATGCTGCGCGGCTCGCCCTGCATGTGCATAAGACATACCGGCACACCCAGTTGGGCCACGGCCTCCATCGCACCGTCGCGGCGCAAGGCGTACACGTCGTTGATCATGCCGGCACCGGCGCTCACCGCCGCGCGCATCACTTCCGGCTTGGACGTATCGATCGCGATCGGCAGCGTGGTGCGCGCGGTCAGTTGCTCGATCACCGGCAGCACGCGACGCAGTTCTTCCTCGACCGATACCTCCGCCGCGCCGGGCCGGGTCGACTCGCCGCCGACATCGATCATGTCCGCGCCCTCCTCCGCCATGCGCAGGCCATGTGCCACAGCGGCTTCCACGCTGGCGTGCTTGCCGCCATCGGAGAACGAATCGGGGGTGACGTTGAGGATGCCGACCACTCTTGCGCGGTCAAGCCGCAATGGGCGCCCGGCACAATCCAGTACCGTCGCAAACAGATCGTTCGACATGCTCTTTACCTCGCTGGATACCGAAACCGGCCACGCAACACTCAGACCTGCACCTGGCCGCCCAGCTCGCCCATGAAGCGACGGTAGTAGCGCAACTCGGCGATCGAATCACGGATATCGGACAGCGCCGTGTGCGCCGACTCCTTGCCGACACTCCTGGCGACCTCCGGTGCCCAACGCCTTGCCAGCTCCTTGAGCGTGGAGACATCCAGATTGCGGTAATGGAAGTACCGCTCCAGTCGCGGCATCTGCCGGTGCATGAAACGGCGATCCTGGCAGATCGAATTGCCGCACATCGGCGACTTGCCTGGCGGCACCCACGCGCGCAGGAAATCCACCGTGGCCTGTTCGGCCATCGCGTGGTCCGTCTCCGAAATCAGCACCTGTCGCCATAGCCCGGACTTGTGGTGCTGGTTGGTGTTCCAGCTATCCATCGACTCCAGCCGGTCGATCTCGTGGCGTATCGCGAACACCGGTCCATCGGCCAGCACGTTCAGGTTCTTGTCGGTGACTACCGTGGCGATCTCCAGGATCGAGTCGTTGTCGGTGTCGAGGCCGGTCATCTCCAGATCGATCCAGATCAGGTTGTCTTCGTGGGCTTGGCTCATGAGCTCTCCTTGTGGCAGGAGTTTATCAGTCTTGTCCCCCGCACTTTTGAGCATGCGATGATTCCGCCCATGCAGACTTTCTTCTGGCACGATTACGAGACCTCCGGCGCCGATACCCGGCGCGACCGGCCGCTGCAGTTTGCCGGCATCCGTACCACCCTGGAGCTGGAGATCGTTGGCGAACCGGTGATGTTCTACGGCCGCCCGCCGCTGGAGATGCCGCCGCATCCCGATGCCTGCATGATCACCGGGATCACCCCGCAGCTGGCCGAACGCGAGGGAGTGAATGAGGCCGAGTTCGCCGCCCGCGTACACGAGCAACTGGCTGCGCCGGGAACCTGCGGTGTCGGCTACAACTCACTGCGCTTCGACGATGAATTCACCCGGCAGATGCTGTACCGCAACTTTTACGAGCCCTATGGTCGCGAGTGGGAGAACGGCAACTCGCGCTGGGACCTGATCGACCTGGTGCGCCTGTGCCAGGCACTGCGGCCGGAAGGTATCGTCTGGCCAACCCGCGAGGACGGCTCGCCCAGTTTCAAACTGGAACATCTCGCCAGCGCCAACCAGATCAAACAGGAGCACGCGCATGACGCGCTGTCGGACGTCTACGCACTGATCGATCTGGCCCGCCTGATCCGCGTGCGTCAGCCACGATTGTGGAACTGGTATTACGGTCTGCGCCGCAAGCAGAAAGTGTTCGAGCTGCTCGACGTGGTGAACATGACGCCGCTGGTGCACGTCTCCTCGCGTTACCCGGCCAGTCGCCACTGCCTCGCTCTGATCGTGCCGCTGGCGCCGCACCCGAGCCGTGCCGGCGAGGTGATCGTCTACGACCTGGCCACCGACCCGGCCGAATGGCTGGCGCTGGACGAGGACGAGATCGCCGATCGCATCTTCACCGCACGTGCCGACCTGCCCGAAGGAATCGAACGCATCCCGCTGCGCACCGTGCGCGCCAACCACGCGCCTGCGCTGGCGCCGCTGTCGGTGCTGCAAGGCGTGGACCTGGATCGCCTGCAACTGGATCAGGTTCGTTGCCAGGCTCATCGCGACGTACTGCACGCTGTCGACGGACTGCCGGAAAAACTCCGGCGCGTATTCCAGCGAGCGGCCGAACTGCCGCCACCGGAAGACCCCGAGCTGGCGCTGTATGGCGGTGGTTTCCTGCCCGATGCCGACAAGCGCCTGTTGGCCCAGGTGCGCGCCACCCCGCCGGAGCAGTTGGGCACGCGCGTCTTTCCGTTTCGCGATGCGCGTTATCCGGAGTTGCTGTTCCGCTATCGCGCCCGCAACTGGCCCGAGACACTCGACACCGACGAGCACGCACGCTGGGAAGCTTTCCGCCAGGCGCGACTGACTCGCCGCACCGCACTGACCGGCCTGACCCTCGACGACTACTTCACCCGGCTGGCCGAACTGCGCAACGATCCGCAGGCGCAGGGCAAGCTGGCATTGCTCGATCAGCTGCAGGCCTGGGGCGGGCAACTCGCCGCCGGCATCGACACCCAGTGAATCACCACCTCCCCAAACCCATCGGCCCAGCATGCTCCAGAGCTACTTCACTCCTGCCACCTTCCGCTTCCTGCGCGCACTCGACCGCAACAACAGTCGCGACTGGTTCCACGCGCACAAGGCCGACTATGAACGCCACGTGCGCGAACCGTTCCTGCAATTGATCACCGATCTGCAAGCGCCGCTGGCGAAAATCAGCCCGCACTACCGCGCCGATCCACGCAAGAACGGCGGTTCGCTGTTCCGCATCTTTCGCGATACCCGCTTTTCCAACAACAAGCTTCCCTACAAGCCGTGGCAGGGCTCGCGCTTCTTCCACGAACGCCGCCACGAGATCCCGGCGCCGTCGTTCTACCTGCATATCCAGCCCGGCGATTGCTTCGCCGGCGGCGGCATGTGGCACCCGGAGCCCGACGCGCTCAAGCACATCCGCGGATTTCTCGCCGACAATCCCGCCGCATGGAAGGGCGCGACCCGCAGCAAGGCGTTTCGCGATCACCTGCAACTGGGCGGCGAATCACTGGTGCGGCCGCCGCGCGGTTACGATCCGGCACACGAGCTGATCGACGATCTCAAGCGCAAGGATTTCGTCGCCTCGGCCGGCTTCAGCGAAGAGCTCGCCTGCTCCACCGAGCTGCTGCCGTGGACGCTGACCACGTTCAAGCGTGTCGCGCCGCTGGTCGATTACCTGTGCGCCGCGCAGGAGCTGGAGTTCTAGCCGCGTCGCCAAACATGCCCGGGCGAATCTCGCGACGTGGCCATCGACCAGCCGGCCACGCCGACACCGATCAAGGCAGTGAACGCCACGTAATGCGCCGGCGCCAGCACGCCGAACTGCCTGATCAGCAGACCGATCAGCGGCGGTGTGAGGCCGCCGAACAGCGCGTAGGCAACGTTGTACGAGAACGACAAACCGGAAAACCGCACCGCCGGCGGAAACGCCAGCACCATCAGCGTCGGCACCACACCGGTCACGCCAACGCTGAAGCCGGCCAGCGCGTACAACACGACAAAGTGCGCGCCGCCGGCACGCAGATCGAAGTACAACGCATAGCTGCACAACAGCAGCCCGATCGCACCTATCAGCAAGGCACGCGCGTGGCCGATGCGATCGGTCAGCCAACCGTAGAACAGGCAGCCCAGCGCCAGCGCAAACGACGCCACGCCGTTGCCCAGAAACGCGCGTGCCGGTTCGATGTGGAACACCGATTGGGCCAGTGTGGGAGTCATCAGGATCATCACCACGATCGCGGCGGTGAGCATCCAGGTCACCAGCATAGACAGCAGCACGCCGGCCAGATGCCGTTCGAAGACCAGCCGCAGCGGCAATCCCGAGGCGAGCTCCTTGCGCGCATGCATCGCCTCGAACACCGGCGTCTCGCTGAGCCAGCGGCGCAGCCAAACCGCAAAGAAGCCGAACACGCCGCCGACCAGGAACGGCAGCCTCCAGCCGTAGTCGAGCACCGCGGCGGGCGTCAGTTCACGATGGATCGCCGCCGCCACCAACGAGCCGATCAGGATGCCGACGGTGAGGCCCGAGGTAAGGCTGGCGCAGGCGAAGCCGATCCGCTGCGCAGGTACGTGCTCGGCTACGAACACCCACGCGCCCGGCACCTCGCCACCCACCGCAATACCCTGCACCACCCGCAGCAACAGCAGCAGCAGCGGCGCCAGCACGCCGACCTGCGCATACACCGGCAGCAGGCCGATGCCCAGCGTGGGCACCGCCATCAGGAATACGCTGAGCGTGAACATCTTCTTTCGCCCCAGCTTGTCGCCGTAATGCGCCATCACGATGCCGCCCAGCGGCCGTGCCAGATAACCCGCCGCGAAGATGCCGAATACCTGCAACTGCGCCAGCCACGCGGCGGTGCCGGGGGGAAAGAAAAGGTGGCCCAGGGGAATGGCGAAGAACACGAACACCACGAAGTCGTAGAACTCCAGCGCGCCACCAAGCGCTGAAAGGCTCAACGTACGCAGATCGCCTCGGTCAAGTGCACGCGCAGGTGCGGAGGCATTCGACGGAGATGAAATGGCAGCATCGGTCATCGGCGATTCCATGGGTCATTCAAGGCAATGATCCGCGCAACATAGCGCATCGCAGCACGGCAGGGAGAGATCCTCGGACGAGTTTCGTATGTGCCGCCGGCATCGCTTATGCTGCGCGCAACCGGCAGGAATACCGGGTGATGTCATCCACCCCGCCCGGCAACGGGCGGGGTTCGGGCCGGCTCAGCCCGCCTCGTAAAGCTCGATCGGCAAGCCATCGGGGTCGGCGAAAAAGGTGAAGCGCCTGCCGGTGTATTCGTCTACCCGGATCGGTTCGCAACTCACTCCGCGCTCGCCCAGCACGGCGACCGCCGCACCCATGTCTGGCACCGAAAAAGCCAGGTGACGCAGGCCCTGCGCTTCGGGTCTTGACGGTCGCGGTGGTGGATCGGGAAAGGAAAACAGCTCCAGCTGCACGCCGGGGCTCACCAGCAGATCGCATTTCCAGGAATCGCGCGCCTCGCGATAGACCTCATGCACGATCGGCAA
>DHXA01000016.1:7247-20296 GCA_002413455.1 Rhodanobacter sp. UBA5168
AGCGCGACATGGTGGATGGCACCCAGCAACGGCTTGCTCATGGTCGACTCATGCCTGGTTGAAGGCGAAGGCGAGCACGTCGGCAATCGCATCGGTCTCGGCCAGGCACATCAGCAGGCGTTCCACGCCGAGTGCCACGCCGGCGCAATCGGGCAACGCGCCGAGCACACCGAGCAGGCGTTCGTCGATCGGAGTTTCGCGCAGGCCGCGGCGGCGACGCACGGCGTTGTCGCGCTCGAAGCGTCCACGCTGCTCTGCTGCATCATTCAACTCGTGATAGCCGTTGGCCAGCTCGTTGCGCCCCAGGTACAGCTCGAAGCGCTCCGCCAGCGGCGGCTCGCCGGGTCGGATCCTGGCCAATGCGCACTGCGTCGCCGGGTAATCGTGGATCAGCGTGATGCGGTCACGGGGAAACGACGGCTGCAGCTTGTGCGTGATCAGCAGATCGAGCCAGTCGTCTCGCTCCAGGCCCGCCGGGCCGATGTTGTACTCGGCCAGCGGTGCGCGCAGTTCTTCGATCGGCGCATGCGAAGGATCGATGCCCAGCTCGTCCAGAAACAGCTGCCGGTAACTCTCGATCCGCACCTCGGCGCGTCGCCCGACCATCGCCAGCGCGGCCTCGACGAGGGCAACCGTTTCCTGCATCAGGCGACGATGGTCCCAGCCGACGCGATACCACTCCAGCATGCTGAACTCGGGATTGTGCCGACCGCCGGCCTCGCCATTGCGAAACACCCGGCCCAGCTCGTAGCAGTCGCCAACCCCGGCAGCGAGCAGGCGCTTCAACGGGAACTCCGGCGAGGTGCGCAACCAGCGTTCGCGCGCGCCGGCATCGACGTGACCGCTGAAGGTCGTGCTGAAGCTCTCGATGTTCGGGTCGGTGTTGCCGGCGGCGGAAAGGATCGGTGTCTCCACTTCCAGCACCTGACGGTCGGCGAAGAACCCCCGGATCAGCGCATAGAGCCGTGCACGCAGATGCAGCGAGGCCAACCGATCCGTATCCATCAACTCGCCTCGTGTTCTTTCAGCAGCGCCAGCAATTGCGTCTCGTCCCATACCGCCACGCCCAGCTCCTGCGCCTTGTCGAGCTTGGAGCCGGCGGCTTCGCCGGCGACCACGAAGCTGGTCTTCTTCGATACCGAACCGGAGACCTTGGCGCCCAGCGCCTCCAGCCGCTCCTTCGCTTCATCGCGGCTGAGCGAGGTGAGCATGCCGGTGAGCACGATGGTCTGTTCGGCCAGCGGTGCCCGCGCCGCCGTTGCCTTCGCCGGAATCGCCTCGAGCAGACGCCGCATCGCTGCCTCGGCGTCGCGCAATTCGGCCAGGGCAACCGGATCGGCAAGATGGACTTCAAGGCCGGTCGCTGCCGCCTGCGGCACGCCGGCGGTGATCCAGTGCGCCGCCCCGCCCGCCAGCAGCCGGTCGAGCGTGGGGAAATGTTGTGCCAGCAACTTGCAGTTCTTGGGGCCGAGCTTGTTGACCTTCGCCATGTCCAGCAGCACGCCCAGGTTGAGGCGCTCGCGCAGCAGCGGCGATGGTGCCGACTCGTCGCTGAAAGTGATGCCTGCCGCAAGCAGCGCGTCGACCACCTGCTGGTTGCCTTCCTGCGCAAAGAATCCAGCGATCGACGTGGCCACTTCGCCACCGATGTCCGGCAGTACCCGCAACACCGGCGCCGGCGTGCTGCGCACGAAGTCGAGCCGGCCCAACCACGCCGCCAGCGTCTTCGCGGTGCTCTCGCCGATATGCATGATGCCGAGCGCGAACAGGAAACGCGCCAGCGTGGTGTGCTTGCTGGCCTCGATTCCCGCGACCAGATTCTCGGCCCACTTGGTCGCCACCTTGCCGGCTTTCACCGTCTCCGGGGTGGTCCCGTCGCGTTCGTCGATGCGACGTTTCATCTCGACGAAATCGTCCACGCCCAATCCATACAGGTCGGCCGGCGTGTGCACGATGTCCAGCTCCACCAGTGCCTCGGCGAAACGCTCACCCAGGCCATCGATGTCCATCGCCCGACGCGAGGCGAAGTGGATCAGTGCCTCCTTGCGCTGCGCGGCGCAAATCAGCCCGCCGGAACAGCGCCAGGCCGCCGCGCCCTCTTCACGGATCAGTGCGGAACCACACACCGGACAGTGCGTGGGCATCGCCCACGGCACGGTGCCGGGCGGGCGCTGATCCTCGATCACCCGGACCACTTCGGGAATCACGTCGCCGGCGCGGCGCACGATCACCGTGTCGCCCACGCGCACATCCAGCCGCGCGATCTGGTCGGCGTTATGCAGCGTGGCATAGGTCACCGTCACGCCAGCCACCTGCACCGGTTCCATCCGCGCGCGCGGCGTCGCTGCACCCGTGCGGCCGATCTGGATCTCGATGTCGAGCAAGCGCGTGGTCTGCTCCTGCGCGGGGAATTTGTGTGCGATCGCCCAGCGCGGTGCGCGCGAGACGAAACCCATCTCGCGCTGCCCGGCGTAGTCGTCCAGCTTGTAGACGACGCCGTCGATGTCGTATGGCAAGGTATCGCGCTTCGCACCGATGCGCCGGAAATACGCCATCAGGCCATCGAAGCCGCGGGCGATATCGACTTCCGGCGATACCGGAAGCCCCCAGTCGCGCAATTGCTGCAGCGTGGCGGAATGCGTTGAAGGCAGCTCGCCGCCTTCGACCACGCCGATCGCGTAGGCGAAGAAACTCAGCCGCCGTTTCGCGGTGATCGCCGGATCGAGCTGGCGCAGCGAGCCAGCCGCGCCGTTGCGCGGATTCGCCAGCGGCTTCTCGTCATGCGCGCGGGCGCGCTCGTTGAACGCCTCGAAATCCTTGCGCAGCATGATCACTTCGCCGCGCACTTCCAGCACGTCGGGCCAGCCCTTGCCGCGCAGCTTCAAAGGTATGGCGCGCACCGTGCGCAGATTCGCGGTGACATCCTCGCCCGTCTCGCCGTCGCCGCGGGTGGCGCCCTGCACGAACACGCCGTGTTCGTAGCGCAGGCTGATCGCCAGGCCATCGAGTTTGGGCTCGACCGAGAACAGCGGCTCACGCCGGTCCAGCGTCTGCTCGATGCGCCGCTCGAATTCGGCCACTTCGCGAAAGCGCTCGCGCTCCGTCTCGCCCTCCTGCTCGAAGGCATTGCCCAGCGACAGCATCGGCAACCGGTGCCTCACCTCGGCAAAGCCGCCCTGCGCCCGCGCGCCGATCTTGCGCGTGGGTGAATCGTTCGAAGCGAGCGCCGGGTAGTCGGCTTCCAGCGTTTCCAGCTCGCGCATCAGGCGGTCGTAGTCGGCGTCGGTGATGTCCGGATCGTCGAGCACGTGATAACGGTAATTGGCCTGCTCGATCTGCGCCCGCAGCGAGGCGGCGCGGGCGATGGTCTGGGCGGGGGCTGGGCGATCGGTCATGCGGGTCTCCTTGCTACGGCCCAGTTTAGCGATACCCGCTGAATCCGGCCTCGAAGTAAGCGAAATGAAAGCTGGCAGGCATAGGTTCGGGCCGAACCATGCAGGAGCGATCGATCATGCGCACAAAACGATACCTTGCATGCCTGGCCGCCATGACCATCTCCGGCACCGCCATGGCGAGCGGTGGCCCACTCGGCATCGACCACCGCATTCACTACGACAACAGCGGCATCTGGAATCGCCGCGACCAGAACGCGCTGATGTACGGCACCATCATTACCGTGGGCGCTGGCGCACTCGCGTTCGGCGACAACGACAAGTTGGGCGACACGTTCTGGCGCTCGGTCGATGCCATGGTGATCTCCGGTGTCGGCGCGCAGGCGATGAAATACACCTTCCAGCGCGAGCGACCTTCTCAGACCGACAACCCCAACCGCTTCTTCCAGGGTGCGCATGCGAAGAGTTTCCCCAGCGGAGAGGTCGCCGCGATTTCGGCGGCGGTAACTCCGTTCATGGTTGCCTACGGCGACGACCATCCAGCGGTTTATGCGCTTGCCCTGCTGCCGGTCTACGACGCGGTGGCGCGGGTCAAGACCCGCGGACACTGGCAGAGCGACGTGCTGGTGGGCGCAGCGCTCGGCACTGGTGTCGGCCTGTGGGCCGCTCATCGACAGTCACCGTTGATTGTCGGCTGGTTGCCGGGCGGTTTTCAGGTGGGCTTCGTGCACCACTTCAAACCATGATGCCTCAGCGGTGGAAGTGTCCGGCCGCTTCCGGCTGGTAACTGATTTCCAGCACCTTCAGGCGACGCTTGTGTCCATCCGGGGTTGGCCAGTCGATCTGCTGGCCGCGCGCCAGGCCCAGCAACGCGCTGCCCACCGGTGCCAGAATCGACACTGTGCCCGGTGCACCGGCCGCCGCCGGATATACCAGGGTCAGGGTGAGCTTCTCGCCGCTGCTCTGGTCCGTGAACGTGACAGTGGAGTTCATCGTCACGGTGTGCTCAGGCATGGCAGCGGGCTCGACCACTTCGGCGCGATCGAGCTCCGCACGCAGCGCATCGAGCTTTGCAGCTTCGGCGGCAGGCAATCGCTCCAGCAACGCTTCAATGCGCTCCAGGTCGATGCGGGAAACGGTGATCGGTGGTTTGCTGCTCATGGCTTTTCCTGATGCTTGCGGCTCTCCTGCCGCACAAAAGCACGCGCCGGAACGAAACCGTCCCGGCGCGTGGGTCGTGAATGGCCGCCATGACTATCTGGGCATGACTGGCTGATGAAACAAGGCTGACTCTGCTGATACCACCTGTGAAAAGCAAGCTGTCATAGCAGGTATCATGCGGGGCCATGCCTCACCAAGCCGCCGCGGACCCCCACGCTGCCGCCGCTGCTGTCTCCACGTCAGCGACGGCCTCCGCCGATTTGTCCGGGATTTCGTCGCGCGAGCGCTTCCGTGGCCTGTTGTGGCTGGTCGCTGCGGCGTTCTTCATGCAGGCGCTGGATTCGACCGTGGTCAACACCGCCGTACCGGCGATGGCCGAAGCGCTGGCGGTGACGCCGCTTGGCATGCGCACCGCGTTGACCAGTTACGTGCTGACCCTGGCGATCCTGATTCCCGCCAGCCCCTGGTTGTGCGATCGCCTCGGCACGCGCCGCGTGTTCGGCATCGCCATCGTGGTGTTCGGCGTGGGCTCGTTGCTGTGCGGCCTGGCGCAGACGCTGCCGCAACTGGTGGCGGCGCGCGTGCTGCAGGGCATCGGCGGCGCCTCGCTGATGCCGGTGGGCCGCTATGTATTGGTGCGCAGCATCGACAAGCACGAGTTCGTGCGCGCGATGAGTACCGTGGCCACCTTCGGTCTGCTCGGTTCGGTGCTGGGACCGTTGCTCGGCGGCGCGCTGGTGCAGTTCACCTCGTGGCGGCTGATCTTTCTGATCAACGTGCCGGTGGCGATCGCCGGCGTGTGGATGAACAAGCGCGACATGCCCGACTACCGGCTCGATCGCGCCAACCGTTTCGATCTGCTGGGCTTCCTGCTGTTTGCCGCCGCCTCCGCCTTGCTGCTGACCGCCTCGGAACTGGCCGGCAGCCATCCGGTGCCGTGGATGCGGATCGGTTTGTGCGGCATGCTCGCGCTGCTGCTGGGCGCGGTCTACGTATGGCACAGCCGGCGCACGGCGTATCCGGTGGCGGATCTCCGGCTGCTGCGTGTGCGCAGCGTGTGGGTGGCTTTGGCTGGTGGCCTGTTCACCCGGCTCGGCATCTCCGGCATGTTCCTGCTGCTGGTGCTGTTTCTGCAGGTGGGCTGTGGCTGGTCGCCGCTTATGGCCGGGCTGATGATGGTGCCGCAGGCGATGGGTTCGATCAGCGCCAAATGGATGATCAACCGGGCTCTGGTCCATTACGGCTATCGGCGCCTGTTGCTCGGCAACACGGTGATCGTGGCCGTGCTGCTTGCCGCGTTCGCCCTGCTCGGGCCGACTTCGCCGGTCTGGCTGATTGTCTTGCTGACGTTCGGCTATGGCTGTTTCTCGGGCTTGCAATACACCGCGATGAACACGCTGATCTACCACGATGTGGATATCCAGCATGCCTCGATGGTCTCGTCGATGGCCTCGACCGTGCAATACCTCGCCATGAGCTTCGGCATCGCGCTGGCCACCTTGCTGATGGAGGCGCTGCTGCAAGGCCATGCCCATGACGACTATGTCGTGGCGTTCCGCTGGACGGTATTGTTGCTGGCCGCGATCACGGCCGCGGCGAGCCGCGTGTTCAGCAGGCTCCGTGCCGACCGCCCGCCGGCCGCCGCGGCGGAGACACCGGCAGGCCCGTAGCGGCAGCGGCCCGCGAGCGCCTGATACGCTGTGCGGCGATCACCTGCAACTGCCCCCGAGGATCTTCCATGCGCTGGTTCGCCACCCTGGCCGCCATGTTTGCCAGCACGCCGGTATTCGCCGCCGAATCCGGCGCCGACGTGAACTTTCATCTGGTGCAGCATCCGGTCGGGTGGATCGCGCTGACGCTATTCGTGCTGGCCTATGTGGCGGTGATTTTCGAAGAGCGCATCCACATCGCCAAGTCCAAACCGGTGATGCTGGCGGCGGCCTTGATCTGGGGCATGATCGCCTGGAAAACCGGCAGCATCGGGGGTGACGCCGTGCTGAGCCGGCAAGCCTTCGAGACGATGTTCCTCGAGTACGCGGAGATCTTCTTCTTTCTGGTCGTGGCGATGACCTATGTCACCGCCATGGGCGAGCGCGGCGTGTTCGAGGCGCTGCGTTCGCAGCTGACCCGGCGCGGTTTCAGCTACCGCTCGCTGTTCTGGATCACCGGCCTGCTGGCGTTCCTGCTTTCGCCGGTGCTGGACAACATGACCACCGCGCTGGTGATGTCGGCGGTGATCCTGGCCGTCGGCGCAGGCAACGCACGCTTCATCACGCTGGCGATGATCAACCTGGTGGTGGCGGCGAATGCCGGCGGCGCCTGGAGCGCCTTCGGCGACATCACCACGCTGATGGTGTGGCAGGCGAACAAGGCGCAGTTCTTCGATTTCTTCCGGCTGTTCTTTCCCGCGGTGGTCAATTGGTTGATACCCGCGCTGATCATGTCCTTCGCCCTGCCCGGCGGCAGGCCCGCTGGCGCCGACGGCCATGGCCAGATCAAGCACGGCGGCATCAGCATCTGCCTGACGTTTGCGCTCACCATCGCGATCACCGTGGCCGGTCGCCAGTGGCTCGGCATGCCTGCGGCGTACGGCATGCTGACTGGTCTGGCATTGCTCAACCTGGTGGCCAGCCGCATCGACTACCGTCAGCGCCACTACGCGCTGGCGCAAGGTGTGGAGGAACAGGGCTATTCGATCTTCCGCATCATCGCCAACGCCGAGTGGGACACGCTGCTGTTTTTCTACGGCGTGTTCGCCTGCGTCGGTGGACTGGCTGCGCTCGGCTATCTGGAGCTGGCCTCGCACGAACTCTACGGCAACCTCGGTCCGACCACGGCCAACGCCGCAATGGGTGTGCTCTCGTCGGTGGTAGACAACATCCCGATCATGTTCGCGGTGATCAAGATGAATCCGCCGATGGATGGCGCGCAGTGGCTGCTGATCACGCTGACCGCCGGTGTCGGCGGCAGCCTGCTGTCGGTCGGCTCGGCTGCCGGTGTTGCGCTGATGGGCGCGGCGCGCGGGCAGTACACTTTCATGAGCCATCTGCGCTGGAGCTGGGCGATCGCGCTGGGCTACGTCGCCAGCATCGCGCTGCATCTGTGGATGACCGCCACGCTGTTCGGCGGCTGAGTCGGTCGCGATCACGACCTGCCGCGACCGCGACAGCACGGCCGTGTAGCATCCGGACATCGCCCGAAGGAACGACGACCGATGCACCATGCCGCCGACATCCTGCTTACCCTGTTCATCATCTTCGTCGCTGCCCAGGTCGGCGCGGAGATCGCCCAGCGTCTGAAGCTGCCCGGCGTGGTCGGCGAGATCGCCGCCGGCTGCGTGGTGGGCCCGTCGCTGCTGGGCTGGCTCACTCCGGAGCAGATCCTGCCCGGCACCCCGCTGGACGTGCTGGCCGAGATCGGCGTGGTGCTGCTGCTGTTTTCGGTCGGCCTGGAAACGCGGCTGGACGACCTGAAGAAGGTCGGCAAGAGTGCCATGCTGGTCGGCGTGCTCGGCGTGATTGTGCCGTTCGGTGCTGGCGCGCTGTGGGCGCATGGCGAAGGTTTCGAATGGATCAAGTCGATGTTCGTGGCAGCAGCCTTCGTCGCCACCTCGGCCGGCATCACCGCGCGTGTGCTGCAGGAACTCGGCGTGCTGCAACGCATCGAGAGCCGGGTGATCCTGGGCGCCGCGGTGATCGACGACATCCTGGCCATGCTGCTGCTCGGCGTGGTGTCGTCGCTGCAGGGCGGCGGCTCGCTGGACCTGCAGTCGCTGCTGTTGACCCTGGCCGGTGCGATCGGCTTCGTGGCGATCATCGGCTGGGGCGGCGCGAAGGTGATGCGCCACCGCTCGGCGTGGCTGGAGGCACCGATCAATCCGCATTCCGCGCTGACCGTGGTGCTGGCGATCTGCCTGGGGCTGGCCTGGCTATCGACCCGTTTCGGCCTGGCTGCGATCATCGGCGCGTTCCTCGCCGGCATGATCGCTTCGGAAACCCGTCAGCGCGACGAGCTGGAACATCAGACCTTGCCGCTGCTGTCGTTCCTCACCCCGTTCTTCTTCGTGGTGACCGGCGCCAAGGTCAACCTGGCGGAACTGGCCAGCGTCGATGCACTGGTGATGCTGGCGATCGTTACCGCGATCGCGATCGTGTCCAAGCTATTCGGTGGGTTCCTGGGTGCGTTGTCGCTGGGCCGGCGCGCCGCCACCATCATCGGCTTCGGCATGGTGCCGCGCGGCGAGGTAGGCGTGGTGATTGCCAGCCTGGGGCTGGCCGCCGGCGTGTTCAGCGACCGCATTTACGCCATCATCGTGGCGATGTCGCTGCTCACCGCCATGGTTACGCCGCCGGTGCTGGCGTGGCTGCTGAAGCGGGACGACAGCCCGGATCTCACGGCCGGGCGGCCCGACGTGAAAGGCTGAATCGGCTGCCCTCGCCGGCGCCTCGAAGCCGTTTCCCCGTCGGGACCGGACTGGGAATATGCTGGACGGCGCTGCTGTGTTTCAGGGGAAGGCCGTGGAAACGAAAAAAACCGTACTCATCGTCGACGACGATGACCTGGTGCTGGAGTCCATCGACGTGCGTCTGTCCATGACCGACGGCTTCCAGACCATCCAGGTCAAGGGCTGCACTGGCGCGTTGAGCCACATGCAAAATGCGCCGTCGATCGACGTCATCGTTGCGGACGCGATCCTGGCTGGGGGCAACAGCGGCATCGACCTCTGCCAGAGGGCGATCGAGCGCTACCCCGGTATTGCCGTCGTCGTGATCACCGCCGACACCGAAGTGGACTGCGCCGAGATTCCGCCGCGCGGCGTGTTCCTGCGCAAGCCGTTCAGCGGGGAGCGCTTGCTGGAGTCGATCGGGCTGGCGCTGAAACGGGTAAGCCCGACTTTCCAGGCCTAGCCCGCGCCATCCCGGTCCGCCGCCCGGGCGCATTGTCTCGCCACGACAGGAAACCCACATGGCTGTCACTCCGCCGGAAGCCGCCGTTTCGCCCGCCGCCGATCCGGCGCTGCTGTGCAATCGCCCGTTCGCGCAGATTGCCGTGGGCGACGTGGCGGCAATGGAACGCACCCTGAGCCTCGACGACATCCAGCTGCTGGCACTGCTGTACGGCGACCTCCGGCCGCAGCAGCTCGGTCCGGCCGCCGGCTCCAGCGATTTCCACGGCGTGATCGGCCACGGCATGTGGGCGGCGGCGCTGATTTCCTCGCTGCTGGGCACCCGTCTGCCCGGCCCCGGCACGATCTATCTGGCACAGACGCTGCACTTTCGGATACCGCTGCAGATCGGCGACACGCTGCAGATGCGGGTGCAGGTGCGCGCACGCGACGAGGTCAGCCGCTGCATCACGCTGGCCTGCATCGGCACCAACCAGCACGGCGCCGTGGTGATCGAGGGCGAAGCCGACGTGATCGCGCCGGATAAACCGATCGAACGCCCGCGCGCCAGCCTGCCCACGCTGCGCCTGCTCGACGGTGGCGAACAATCGCTGTGCGAACGTGCGCAGCAACTCGGCAGGATCCGGGTGGCCGTGGTGCATCCCTGCGATGCAACCAGTCTGGCCGCCGCGCTGGATGCACACACCGCCGGCCTGATCGAGCCGTTGCTGGTGGCACCCCGAACAAAACTGGAGGACGTGGCGCGCGAGGCCGGACTGGATCTTTCCGGGCTCGCCATCGAGGATGTCGAACACAGCCACGCAGCCGCCGCGCGCGCGGCTGCGCTCGCCGCCAGCGGCCAGGTCGAGGCGCTGATGAAAGGCAGCCTGCACACCGACGAACTGATGGCCGCCGTGGTGCGCGCCGAGGCCGGCCTGCGCACGGCGCGGCGGATCTCGCACTGCTATCTGATGCACACGCCGGCCTATCCGCGGCCTTTCATCATCACCGATGCGGCAATCAACATCGCGCCCACGCTGGAGGACAAGGCGGACATCGTGCGCAACGCGGTCGCGCTGGCGCATCTGGTCGGGGTGGCCATGCCGCGGGTGGCGATCCTGGCCGCGGTGGAAACCGTGAACCCGCACATGCCGGCCACGCTGGATGCCGCGGTGCTGTGCAAGATGGCCGAACGCGGACAGATCACCGGCGCGGTGCTGGACGGCCCGCTGGCATTCGACAATGCGATCTCCGCTGCCGCCGCGCGCATCAAGGGCATCGTCTCGCCGGTCGCCGGCCGTGCGGACATCCTGGTGGTGCCGGATCTGGAAAGCGGCAACATGCTGGCCAAGCAACTCGAATACCTCGGCGGTGCCGCCAGTGCCGGCATCGTGATGGGCGCGCGCGTGCCGATCGTGCTGACCAGCCGCGCCGACTCGCGCGAGTCGCGCGTGGCCTCGTGCGCGCTGGCGTCGCTCGTAGCCCATCACTACCGCACCAACCCGCCATGAACGCGCATACCGCCGGTGATCTGATCCTGGTACTCAATTGCGGATCGTCCAGCATCAAGTTCGCGTTGTTCGACGCGGCCGCGAACCCGCTGTCGCGCACGCCGGCATGGCATGGCAAGGTCGAAGACATCACCGGCTCCGAGCCGACCTTCAGCCAGAGCGGTGCGGTCGGCGAAACCGTGTCGCTGGATACCGCACAGCCGTACCACGACGCACTGGCTTACCTGCGACAGCGCATCGTGGCGCGACTGGACGGCCGACGCATGGTGGCGATTGCACATCGCGTGGTGCACGGCGGCAGCAAATACTTTGCGCCGGTGCGCGTGGATGCCGCCGTGCTGGCCGACCTGAAAAGCTATATTCCGCTGGCGCCGCTGCATCAGCCGTTTGCGCTGGAGGCCATCGCCGCGTTGCTGGATGAGTTGCCGCAACTGCCGCAGGTGGCCTGCTTCGACACCGCGTTCCACCAGAGCATGCCGACGGCGGAAAAGATGCTGCCGCTGCCGCGCTCGGTGTGGGACCAGGGCCTGCGCCGCTACGGTTTCCACGGCCTGTCCTACGCCTACCAGTCGCAGGTGCTGGGCGAGCGCTATGGCGATGCCGCGCGCGGGCGCACCATCGTGGCGCACCTGGGCAGCGGCGCCAGCCTGTGCGCGATGCAGAACCTGCGGAGTGTTGCCACCACGATGGGTTTCTCGGCGCTGGACGGCTTGATGATGGGCACCCGCTGCGGCGCGCTGGATCCGGGCGCGGTGATCTATCTGATGCAGATCGGCAAGCTGTCGCTGGAACGCGTGGGCCACATGCTGTACCACGAGTCCGGCCTGCTCGGCGTGTCGGGCGTGTCCGACGACCCGCGCGTGCTGCTGCCGCGCGAGCACGAGGCGCCGGTGCGCGAGGCACTGGCGTTGTACGTGCGCAGCATCGTGCGCGAGCTGGGTGCGCTCACCGCCACCTTGAACGGCCTGGACATGCTGGCGTTCACCGCCGGCATCGGCGAGCACAATGCGGCGATCCGTGAACGCGTCTGCAACGGCCTTGGCTATCTCGGCGTGGCGATCGACCCGACCGCCAACGCCGCCGATGCGCCGGTGATCTCCAGCGCATCGAGCAAGGTACGGGTAGTGGTCGAACCCGCCAACGAGGAATGGATCGCCGCCACCGCCGCGCTGCCGTTCCTGACGCACTGAACCGTCACCCCAGCGTGCCGGCATCCGGCGCTGCCCAATTCCACTGACGTATCTCCGGCAGGTCCTGGCCGTTCTCGTCGATGTACTGCTTGTGCTGCAGCAGCTTGTCCTGAAGGCGCTGCTTGAGGTAGGCGGCCTGCTCACCGAGCTGCGGCACGCGGTTGATCACGTCGATCACCAGGTGGAAGCGGTCCAGCGCGTTCAGCACGGTCATGTCGAACGCGGTGGTGATGGTGCCCTCCTCCTTGTAGCCATGCACGTGCAGGTTGTCGTGGTTGGTGCGCCGGTAGGTCAGCCGGTGGATCAGCGAGGGATACCCGTGGAAGGCGAAGATCACCGGCTTGTCGCGGGTGAACAGCTGATCGAAGTCGTCGTCGTCCAGACCATGCGGATGCTCGCTGGACGACTGCAGCTTCATCAGGTCGACCACGTTGATGACGCGCACCTTCAGCTGCGGCAGGTAGCGGCGCAGGATCGACACCGCTGCCAGCGTCTCCAGCGTGGGCACGTCGCCGGCGCAGGCCATCACCACGTCGGGCTCGGCGTACTCGTCGTTGCCGGCCCACGGCCAGATGCCGATGCCCTGGCTGCAATGCCGCTGCGCCGCATCCATCGCCAGCCACTGCGGCGCCGGGTGCTTGCCGGCAATCACCACGTTGACGTAGTGGCGGCTGCGCAGGCAATGGTCCATCACCGACAGCAGGCAGTTCGCATCCGGCGGCAGGTACACCCGCACGATCTCCGCCTTCTTGTTCACCACATGGTCGATGAAGCCGGGATCCTGATGGGTGAAGCCGTTGTGGTCCTGGCGCCATACGTGCGAGGCGAGCAGATAGTTCAGCGATGCCAGCGGACGCCGCCACGGGATTGCCGCGGTCATCTTCAGCCATTTGGCGTGCTGGTTGAACAT
>DHXA01000016.1:20497-20865 GCA_002413455.1 Rhodanobacter sp. UBA5168
AACGCCTCGTAGCAGTTGAACAGGCCATGCCGGCCGGTCAGCAGATAGCCTTCCAGCCATCCTTCGCATTGATGCTCGCTGAGCATCTCCAGCACCCGGCCTTGCGGTGCCAGAAACTCGTCATTGGGCGCCGTGGCCGCCTGCCACTGACGGTTGGTCGCCTCGAACACGGCGGCCAGCCCGTTCGACACGGTTTCGTCGGGCCCGAACACGCGAAAATTGCGTTGCTGCGCGTTCAGGCAGATCACCTCGCGCACGAACGGTCCCAGCACGCGCGTGTCGCCGATGCCGCTGACGCCGGGCTGCGGCACGTCCACCGCGTGGTCGCGATAGTCCGGCATGCACAGGTCATGCAGCAGCAGGCCACC
>DHXA01000043.1:0-3894 GCA_002413455.1 Rhodanobacter sp. UBA5168
TGCAGTGGCTGGTACTGACGTACCTGTCGATCATTGCGATGCTGGGAATGGTCTATCGGTATCGCGCCGCCCTGGGTCTAACGCCGCGCGCCGTGCTGACACTGGCCCTCGACGCGCTGCTCTGTGCTCCGTTCGCCATGAACATGGTCAGAAAAATCAGCCAAAAGCGGGCTTCCTCTGCTTCACTACACGGTTTTGCCTCCGCCATTCTCTCAGTGGATGAGCGCGCCGTCCTGTCGGGGGTGCTCAATCAACGGATTCAGATCAGTCTGGATCACGTCGATCCCGATAGCGAGGCCAGCGCCGCGCTGCTCGCCTACCTCCACCAATACAAGGACAGCCAGTCATGACGTCTTTGCAGTTCATCGTCATCCTGGCGGGCTTGTTCATCGGCTACAAACTGATCAGTTATATGCTTTCGCCAGGGTCAGGGGAACAAACCCGGCGCACCACGCCACCACCGACGCCTGACGATCCTGTGGAGGAGGAACAGGATCCGTCGCTGTCGCAGGGCTGGCGCGAAGGGGCCGCCAAGCAGCAATCACATCCGCCGCGCACCTGGTACCAAACCTTGGGCATCGATCCATCTGCCAGTCGCCAAGAGATCGATTGCGCGTATCGGCGGCAGATCAGTCAATACCATCCAGACAAGGTCGCCATGATGGGCGATGAAATCCGATTTGTGGCTGAATCGCGCACAAAAGAAATTAACGCCGCCTACGACACGGCAACGCGTCAGCAGCCCTCATAATCGATGCATTTGCTCGCGAGGGAACACCGTTTGGTGTCCAAATGCATCTGAAGCGAATTTCTAGGTGTTCAACCCGAATTTTTAAGTCTGAGTCCTATCAGTTCAGTCAAGCGGGCGCGAAGCCCCGCGCCGCTTACTTCAAGCGTTAGAGCTCATAGCGAATGACTCCAAAGATTCCGTGGACTACCGATCTCAATCGCAGATCTCCGCGCGCTGTTCGACCATCTCGATCGCGAAAACACGAAACCTTGTACGCATACACTTTAGGAAACCACCAAGTTCTTAGCTGCCAGGCCGCCATCTGTTGAGTCCATGCTCAATTGGCTTGGTCGGGTTCTACCCCGTTTTCACGGACGGCTACGCCGCCGCTCAGTTCAAGCGTTGAAGAGAAGCCTTACCGAAAGCGGACGCTCGCCACCGGCTGAAACGGGTCGAAAGCAGACCATCGGCTATACAAATACGATCTGTCAGGTTGCACTCCGCGCCCTAGCACGCGGAGGCCGGCCATTGACGTAGTCGGGCTCAACTTAATTCTTGCCCACTCGCCCAGCTCCAATGGCCGCAACACCATTCCCGCCGGCGTGGCCTCATCACTTTCCGCTCTTCTCCCCGATATCCACGAACGGCACCGCGCCATTGCCGCCGACGTATTGCGGCAGCACGCCGTTCCAGTGCTGGATGGCGTAGAACTTGGTGTACAGCGGGTTCGCCTGCATCGCCTGGCCGACCACTTGAATGGCTTTGGCTTGCGCGTCGGCTTCCAACACCGTGGATTCGGCGATGCCCTTGGCCGACTCGATCTTGGCTTGCGCCTCGGCCGCTGCGGTGACGGTTTTCTGTTCGCCCTCGTACTTCTTCTGCAGCACCGTGTTCTGCGCCTGCACCGCCTCGGCCTTGGCCTTGACCGCCTGCTCGACGGAAGCGGAGAACACCGGCGAATATTTGATGCCGGTGAGCTGCAAATCCACGACGTTGATGCCGAACAGCCGTTGCAGCGCCATGCCGACTTCCTTCCGCATCTGCTCGGTGATCTGCGCGCGCGAGTCCGAGACATTCAAGGTGTTGTACTTGGCGAATACCGCCAGGGCGCGATCGCGGATGACTGGCACGATGGTCGACTCGATGTCGGTATTGCCGGTCTTGCCCACGTCATACAGCAAGTGCATCACGGCCGTGGAGGGAATCTGATAGATGACCGAAATGCTGATGTCGACCGCCTGATTGTCGTTCGTGTAGACGCTGAGATCAGGCAGGGTGTAAGTCGACTGCGAGGTCTGCAGGTAGTCCGCCGTTTCCAGAAAAGGCAGTTTGAAGTACAGGCCGGTGCCTAGCGGCTGCTTGGTGGTGACGGTGCCTCCGAGCCAGCGCACGGCAGCCATTTCACTCGGCGGTACCACGAAGAACGAACTGGACACTACGATCACGGCCAGAACGACGATCGCGGCAATGCTGACAGCACGAGTGCTGATTCCCTGAAGCATGGTGGTTCCCCCGAGTGCTAGTGCGTAGTGAGATCAACAACGCCTACTTTAAGCCAAGCGCTCGATGCCACGACACGTCGGGCGCTCGAACTCGGCGCTTCGATCCGGGTGGTCGGTGACCGGCAGGTTTCGTTGGATCAACCAATCCGCGCCGGTTCTCCCAGATCCAGCGACCGCAACACCATCCCCGCCTGCGTCCGATTCCTCACCCTCAGCTTCTCGAAGATCGCGGTGACATGCGCCTTCACCGTGCGCTCCTGGATCGCCAGGCGGTCGGCGATCTGCTTGTTGAGCAGGCCTTCGGCGAGGAGGGCGAGCACGCGGGATTGCTGTTCGGTGAGGCGGGCGAGGCGGCTGGCGAGGTCGGTGTCGGCCGGATCGGCGGGCAGGGCGGCGACGGCGTCGGCGAGGCCGGGTGGCAGCCAGCTGCCGCAGTCGAGCACGTGGCGGATCGCCTCGCCGATCTCGGCGGGACTGGCGCTCTTGGGAATGAAGCCGGCGGCGCCGTGATCGAGCACGCGGCGCATGATGCGCGGTTCGTCGTGGGCGGAAACCACCAGCACGGCGACGCCAGGATGCTGGCCACGCAGCGCCGCCAGTCCGGACAAACCCTGGCTGCCGGGCATGTGCAGGTCGAGCAGCACCAGATCGATGTCCGGTTCGGCGGCCAGTGCGGCGAGCACGGCGGGCAGATCCGCGGCCTCGCGCACCGCGCAATCGGGCAGGCTCTCGCTGGCGGCGAGGCGCAGTGCGGCGCGGAACAAGGGATGGTCGTCGGCGATCAGCAGGCTGGGCATGCCGTCGAACTTAGCCGGCGGCGTCGTCGCCGTCGAGTTACCGAAGTCACCCTGCGTCGCCTCGGGCTGGACTTTCGTACGATGGCGCGTGGCGGCGCGCTTGCTATGTTGGCGAAATGAAGAAACCCACCCGCCTTTCGACATTGCTGTTCTTGCCCGTGCTGGTATCGGTCATGCTGTCGGCTTGTGCCAGCAACGCGATAAGGAAGGACCCTGCCATGCGTGAGGTTGACTACGGCGAAGTGCGCGTGACCGAGCATCGCGGTCATGATGACCTGCTGAGCGCGGGCCTGGGATTGAGTGGCTTGGCCGGTGCGCCGCTGCCGTTCGCCGACCCGCTCGATCCCACCGCCGAAGAGCTGCGCCAGCGCGCGATCCAGACCAGCTGGAAAGGTATCGCCGACCTCGGCCCGCTGGGCGGCTATGGCACGGTGTACGGCGGCGTGCCCGATGTTCCGGGCCGCGAGTACCAGGCGTTCGCGCGCATTCCCGGTGCGCGTGCGCCGCATCGCGTGCTGCTGCAATTGCCGGACAATTTCGACAGACAGAAGCGTTGCCTGGTGGTGACCGCTTCGTCCGGATCGCGCGGCATCTATGGCGCGATCGCGCTGGCCGGTGCGTGGGGGCTGCCACATGGCTGCGCGGTGGCGTACACCGACAAGGGCACCGGCGCCGGCTATTTCGATTACGCCGACAACAGCGGCGTGGCGCTCGATGGTCGCCGCGCGAAACGCGGCGAGACGGAGCTGGAGTTCAGGCCGACTCCGGCGCCGCCGACCGCGGGCATTGCGGTGAAACAGATGAACTCGGGCGACAACCCGGAGGCCGACTGGGGTCGGCACGTGATCCAGGCGGCGCAGTTCGG
>DHXA01000043.1:4157-5504 GCA_002413455.1 Rhodanobacter sp. UBA5168
ATCATCGCGACCGGCCTCTCCAACGGCGGCGGCGCGGTGCTGCAGGCGGCCGGTCTCGACCGCGCCGACAAAAATGCGGGCGGGTTTTTCGCCGGTGTGGTGGCGCTCGAGCCGAACGTGCACGTCACCGGACACGGCCGTGCGATGTACGACTACGCCACCGAGGCGGCGATCTGGCTGCCGTGCGCGCTGAGCAGCGAGCGTTTCGCCGCTGCGCCGTTCGCGCGTGGTCCACGCGGCGTGTTGCCACCGGCCTGGCCACTGCGCTGCGCCAGCCTGCGCGCGCAGGGCAAGCTCAGCGGCAGCACCTTGGCCGAACAGGCGGAGCAGGCCTACCAGTACCTGCGTACCCGCGGCTGGACCGACGATGCGATGAGCACGGCCGCCAGTTCGACCGCATTTGACCTGTGGCGGGTGATCGCCGCGGGCTATGCCTCGGCCTATCTGCGCCGCGGTGCCACCGACATGCCGTGCGGTTTCCGTTACGCGGCGATCGACGCCAAGGGCCAGCCGGGCGCGGCCGATCCTGCTGCACGTGCGGCGTGGTGGGCCGACGGATCGGGCATTCCGCCGGGCAACGGCGTCGGCCTGTTCGGCGCCACCAATGTCTCCGGCGATCCCACCCTGATCGGCAACGAATGCCTGCGTGCGCTGTGGACCGGCGACGGGCACGAGGCCCAGGCCTTGCGCGCGTCCATCGCCGCCACTGCGGTGAGGTTGCCGCGCGCCGGACTTCCGCTGTGGGTGGTGCATGGGGCCAGCGACGGGTTGCTGCCGACCGCGTTCAGCTCGGAGCCCTATGTGGCCTGGCTGCGCGAGGAGGGACGCGAGCCGATCTACTGGAAAGTGCCGCATGCGCAGCACTTCGACGCATTCCTGGCGTTGCCCGGTTTCGGCGAACGCCACGTGCCGCTGCTTCCTTACGGTTACGCGGCACTGGACCGGCTGTGGGCGCATCTGTACGAGGGCGCAAGCTGGCCGACCGGCGTCGCCACGCCAGCGGCACAGCCGCGCGGTGCGGCCGCGCTCGAACGCAGCACGCTGGGGCTGCCGTAGAGCCTGAACACCGCGGCCGCTGATTCGCATGCCCCACTGGGTTATTCTTGACAACCCCCGTGCCCGTGCCGTGGCACGGTGCAGCTCTTGAACCCAAGGATTTGCGATGACCATCAATGTCACCTTCACCACCAACCGCGGCCCGATCCACCTGCGTCTGCATGAAGACAAGGCACCGGTCACGGTCGCCAATTTCGTCAACCTGGCCAGGCGCGGTTACTACGACGGGCTGTCGTTCCATCGCGTGATCGCCGACTTCATGGTCCAGGGCGGTTGTCCCGAGGGCAGCGG
>DHXA01000013.1 GCA_002413455.1 Rhodanobacter sp. UBA5168
GCGAACGCGGCGAAGTTGCTGCCGCCCAGGCGCCGGCTTTTCGCGGTGACCACGAACGAAGTCTTCTCGCGGGTCAGGCCGTGCAGGATGCCGCGTGCGATCGCGTGCGACAGGCCCATGCTGGCCAGCGACGCCATCAGCGTGTCATACCAGCTGCACGGTACGCGGGCGCGGTACAGCACGATGCCGAAGATCGCCTTGGCGAAGAAGAAGCCGATCACCGGGATCAGGAACAGCTGCATCGGCAGACTGAAGTACTGCGGATAGGCCACCATGCCGGCGGTCCAGAACAGCGCCATCAGGGTGAAGATCAGGTGCAGCGCATCGGCGAACCAGCTGAACCAGCCGGTGAGGAAGTGGAAGCGCTGGCCGGCCGACAGCGGGCCTGCCTTGGTCATCCAGTTCCAGCGCCCCTTGAGGATCTGCATGGCGCCGAACGCCCAGCGGTAACGCTGGCTCTTGTATGCCTTGAAGTCGGCCGGGGTCAGGCCCTTGCCCATCAGTTCGTCGACGTAGACCAGCTCATAGCCGGAATGCATCAGTCGCAGGCCCAGCTCGGCGTCCTCGCAAATCGTCCATTCCGACCAGCCGCCGGTGCCTTCCAGCGCGGTGCGCCGGACCATCGTCATGGTGCCGTGCTGGATGATCGCGTTGCGCTCGTTGCGGTGGTGCATGCCGATGCGGAAGAAGCCGTCGTATTCCCATGCGGTCATCCGCCGGAATGCGTTGTGCTCGAACTCGCGGTGCGCCTGCGGGCATTGCACCACGGCCACCTTGGGGTCGTGGAAATAGCCGGTGAGGGCGGCCAGCCAGTCGGCGCGCACTTCGTAGTCGGCGTCGATCACCGCCACCACGTCGGCCTGCGGGTCGGTTTCCTTCAGGCCGAAATTCAGCGCGCCGGCCTTGTAACCGGGCCACGGTTCCAGGTGGAAGAAGCGGAAGCGCTTGCCGAGTTTCTCGCAGTACTCCTGCACCGGCTTCCACACCGCCGGGTCCTTGGTGTTGTTGTCGATCACCAGCACTTCGAAGTTGGCGTAGTCGAGCGCGGCCAGCGAATCGAGCGTGATGATCACCATCTCCGGCGGCTCGTTGTAGCAGGCCAGGTGGATCGATACGAACGGCTGTTTCTCCGGCGGATCGGGCGTCAGCATGCCGGCATGACGGATCCAGTCGCGCCGCCAAAGCACCTCGGTGAATTCGAAACCGTTGATCAGCAGGATCGCCAGGATCGCGATCTGCGCCGGGAACAGCAGCACCAGCATGGTCCAGTCGATCCAGCTGAGATAGAAGTTGAACGGCAGCGTGGCCGACCAGGTGATCAGGCCGCAGGCGAGCTGGATCAGCATGCAGAAGAACAGCCGCCCCATCAGCTTGAAACGGCTGAAGCGGCGCGCGAAGAAGATCATCGGCAACAGTGCCAGCAGGCTTGCCGCCAGCGCTTTCCACGGCCAGGCGGTGTCCTCGGTCACCGGGCCGGTGAACGGGAATTTCGGCTGGCGGTCGGCGTTGAAGATGCCCCAGTACGCCTCGGTGCGGCCCGACAGCTGCTCCTTCCACGGCTGGTCGAACGCTTCCATCAGGTAGTAGTCGATGTTGCGCTGCTGCGCCGCGAGCAGCCACTCGCGGATGAAGATCGCCTCGTTCGATATCGACGGGTCCGCATGCTCGTGGCGGTCGCCGTTGGACGGCCAGCCGATCTCGCCGACCACGATGTGCTTGTACGGAAAGCGTTGCTGCAGCGTCTGGTACGAACCCAGCGCCGCATCCAGTGCCACGCCGTTGGCGACCGGGATGCCGTTCCAGAACGGAAAGATGTGGATGGTGATGAAATCGACGTGGTCGGCCAGTTCGGGATACTTGAGCCAGATATATTCCGGCTCGGCGATCGACACCGGCTGACGCACGGCGGCGCGCACGCGGTCGAGGTAGACCATCATCTGTTCGGGCGTGAGGTCGTTGCGGAACAGCACCTCGTTGCCCACGATCACCCGCTTGATCGAGTCGGGATAGCGACGCGCCATCGCGATCAGCGTGTCGATCTCCTTCTCGTTGTTCTCCATGCGCCGGCTGATCTCGGCACCGGCCATCACGTCCAGGCCATCTTTTGCAGCCAGCCGGTAGGTCTGCGGGTTGACCTGCATCGAATAGGTGCGGATGCGATCGGAGTACTTCGCGACCAGTTTGAGGTCCCGATCGACTTCGTCGTCGCTGGGGTAGTCCTGCTTGATCGGGTCCTGATAGCGCTGGAACGGCGAGAACGCGAAGCCGCCGATCTTGCCGTGCCAGTCGTCCGGACCGTGCGGCAGGTTGCTCCACCACCACAGGCCGATATTCATCGCGGCCACGATCAGGGCAAGCACGATCGCCGTGAACAGCGGATACCGACTGTTGTGGTTTGTTGCGGTGGCGCTCAAAAAAATTCCCGACGGAAGCCTGCGCAACAGGCGGTAAAGCCTGGGGAGCTTAACCAATGCGGGGCAGGGGGCTCAACAAGGATCGTCGGCAGCGGTCAGCGCAAGGTCAGGGGCGGCAGGGCACGTCGGCGTTCGGCGCTGCCTGCACTCTCCTGCGGCTGACACGACGGCCACACGAAAAACGGCGCGACCGGTGGATCGCGCCGTCTCTGTTTTCGAGTCTCCGGGCTGCTCGCCGGCACGCTTATCTGAGCAGTGAGCGCAGCATCCAGGCGGTCTTCTCGTGTTCCTTCAGCCGGCCGGTGACCATGTCCGCCGTGCCTTCGTCGCCGGCGGCATCGGCGGCCTTGATGGTGCCGCGGGCGGTATGCGCCGCGAGCTCGTGGCCTTCGACCAGCTGATTCACCATCTCTTTCCACTCCGGCACGCCGGCTTCCTCCTTGATCGAGGTGAGCTTGCCGAACTGGCTGTAGGAACCTGGTGCGAACACGTCCAGTGTGCGTATGCGCTCGGCCACTTCGTCGGCGGCCAGCCACAGTTCGTTGTACTGGGTCTCGAACATCAGGTGCAGGCTGTTGAACTGCGGACCGGTGATGTTCCAGTGGAAGCTGTGCGTCTTCAGGTACAGCGAATAGGTGTCGGCCAGCAACTTGGACAGATGTCTGGCGACCGCTTCGCGATCCTTTTTGGCGATACCGATGGAAATGGCCATGTGTTGCTCCTTCCGGGTTGGGAATGCGATGGGTGGACAGTAGCGGCTCGGCCGCTGGCTTGGAAATGAATCCTGCCGATGTTGCCGATAGCCCGAGGCTATCAAGTCGGCGAGTCGTCCGGGGTTATCCATGTGGACGAGCCGCTTGCGGCCGTCAGGCCGGCGGGTCGCCAGCGGCTATCATGTGCGGTCCGATGAACGACATCCGCCCCCCCGATCCCGCCGCCGATCCCGGCCTGCGCCACTTGCGCAGGCAGCTGGACACGGTTTCCAGCCGCGACTTCGGTCGCCTGCTGGGCCGTTGGCGTGCGTTGTCGCGCCGGCCCGACGAGAACAAGCTGGCGGCATTGATCGCGGATATCGAGCGCTCGGCGGCGAAACGCCGCGCCCGCGTCGCGGCGAAACCGGCGATCAGCCTGGACGAGTCGCTGCCGATCAGCGCGCGCGGCGAGGACATCATCGAGCTGATCCGCGAGCACCAGGTGGTGGTGATCGCCGGCGAGACCGGCTCGGGCAAGACCACCCAGCTGCCCAAGCTGTGCCTGGCCGCCGGCCGCGGCGAGGCGGGCATGATCGGCTGCACCCAGCCGCGCCGGCTGGCTGCGCGTTCGGTGGCGCGCCGGGTGGCCGAGGAACTGGGCACGCAGGTCGGCGACATCGTCGGTTTCCAGGTGCGCTTCAACGACCAGGTGTCCGAGCGCAGCCTGGTCAAGTTCATGACCGACGGCATCCTGCTCGCCGAGACGCAGGGCGATCCGTGGCTCTCCGCGTACGACACCATCATCATCGACGAGGCGCACGAGCGCAGCCTCAACATCGACTTCCTGCTCGGCTACCTGAAGCAGCTGGCGTCGAAGCGGCCCGAGCTGAAGATCATCGTCACCTCGGCCACGATCGACACCGCGCGCTTCGCCGAGCATTTCGACGGCGCACCGGTGGTGGAAGTGGAGGGGCGCGCCTATCCGGTCGAACTGCGCTGGCGCTCGCTGGACGAGATCGCCGCACGGCAGGGAAAAGGGGGTCAGAGTCACTT
>DHXA01000068.1 GCA_002413455.1 Rhodanobacter sp. UBA5168
CGGCGATCACCGCGCGCTTGCCGGTAGGCAACTGGGCCAGCGCGTCGGCGGCGTTGTCCACGATGATGATGTCGAAGTGCTCGACCCAGTAGCCGTGCGGTGCCTGCGGCACCACGTGCCAGTAATCGCGCGGCTGCAGGAAGATCAACTTCGGCTTGCGACCCGGCGTGTAGGCGATCCAGCTGCCCGGCGTGTCGGTCAGCGGCAACCAGTGCTTGAAGTGCGGACTCACCACGAACGGGTAGTCCTGGTCGTCCAGAAATTTGCGCAGTGGCGTGCCGGCGGCGATCAGCAGATGATCAAACCCACCCAGCGCGAGAGCCTGGTCGGCGCGCTCGCGCACGGTGGCCAGATGTTGCGGATACAGCGAGGCGAGTTGATCGTGCATGAGGACTCCTGCGGACGGCGGGCTGCCCGGTTTCCGGTCCGTCTGCACGCGTCGTGACGGCCGGGCGTGATGCGGGCCGCTTGCGCGCAGGGCCGGAACAGCCCGTGGTGAATTGGGGACGAATTGGGGACGGAAAAGCAGGCGCCCATGATGCCGCGCCGCCGCCGCTACTGCCAGCGAGGTCTCAGGCCTGGCTCAGCCAGCTGTCCAGCCGGGCGGCGTCGGCGTCGGTGATCGCCACGATCCGGTAACCGGCCCAGATCTGCCCCGAGCTGGCGGCCGCTTCGTGCCACTGCTCCTGAATGCCGACCTCGATCGGTTGCGACTGGGCCAACAATCGGCCCGAACTGGGCAGGCTCATGCTGACCTGGTAGATCGCCTCGCTGCGTGGCGCCTGCGCGATGATCAGCAGCATGCCGGTGCTGGACAGATTGCCCAGGTGCCCGATCGGCTCGCCGCTGATCACATCGGTCACAATGGCGTTGACGCTGGCGCGCTTGCGCTCGGCGCGGCGCTGGTTGGGGGTACTCATCGGCGCGCGGCCTCCGGTGGGGTGGGGCGTCGTGGCTCAGTGGTTTGGCGCAGGCTGGTGGTGAGGCTGCGCCAGGCGCGGTCGAACAGGCTCTCGGGCTGGGCCGGCACCTCACACACACGGCCGCTGGCCACCTCATGGGCCAGCTGGGCCAGGGTCATTTCCTCGCCGCGCTGGCCACGCCGGCTGACCAGCAGGCAACGCCCGGACATCGGCGAGTACCAGGCCAGCTTGCGCCGGGCGATCTGTCCGGTGGTCGGGTCGATGAATTCGAACCAGCTGCCGAACGGCACTTCGCGCAGGTGTTGTTCGATGCGCCGCTCGCGCGGGCTGGGTTCCGGTGCTTGCACCGGTGCCGGATGGGTCGCTGCCGGTTCGTGTGGAGCGGACTGGTGTTCGCCTAGCCGCTGATGCTGTTTCAGGCGTAGGGCCAGGTCGGTGGCGCTGGGCAGGTCCACCGCGGGATCGGGCGTGCCCGCGCCGAGCAGCCGCTGCGCCACCTGCACGGCTTCCTCGGCATGCATGCCGATCTGCTGCAGGCCGGACTCGACCTCTACCTGCAGTTGCAGCCGGTCGTCCACCGGCAGGCGGCCGAGCAGCTGATCGGTGATGGCCAACTGGGAGCAGAACGGCTCGCTGTCCTCGCCGTGCCGCAGCAGGGTCAGCGCCAGCACGTCGGACCAGGCGCGATCGAGCAGGGCGCGCAGCAGGCCGCGCGGCGGCGATTGTGCAAAGCGTTCGGCCATCAGCTCGCCGGCGCGGTGGCGCGCCTGATCCAGCCGCTCGCGGCCCTGCGCCGCTTCCACATGGCGCCGTTCGGCCGATTGCGCCTTGCGAGTGAGCAGGGCGAGGTGATGTTCGATGTCGGCCAGCAAGGTGGTGTACAGGCCGGCGCTGGGCGCCTCCTGGCTGGCGCGGCTGACCAGCTGTTCGAGCTTGGTCGCCAGCGGCCGGTTGCTCTCGTCGTCGCTGCCGTCGAGCCAGTCGTTCGCGGCGGCGGTCACCGTGTCCAGCAACCGGCGCGCCGGGTGCTCGCGTTTCTCGAAGAAGCCGTGATCGGCCACCGCCATGCGCAGCACCGGCAGCTGCAAGTCGCTGAGCAGGCCATGGGCATTGCCGCCGTGCTGCAGTTGCTGGCCAACCTGCTCGAACAGTCTCGCAACCAGTTCCACCGTGTCGCCCTGTTCGCCGCTCAATTGCGTGCGTGGGGCACCTGCCGGCTTGCCGATGTTGAGCTGGGTCAGCAACTCCTCGCGCAGCCTCGCGGCACTGCGCAGTTCGCGGCTGGCGTGGTCGGTGACCTGGGCAAGGTGCTGCTGCAGCGCGCCCAAGGCGAATTGCAGCTCATCCTCGCTGGCGGCGCGACCCGTCGACTGGCCGGTGGCGCCGCCCTGGCTGGCGCGCTGTTGCGCCAGCAGGTCGCGCAGGGACTCCAGTACTTCGATCGACCCGCCGCCACCATTGGCCGGCTGCGTGCCGGGGCCGGCGGCGCCATGCACCGGCTCGACCGCGCCAGCGGTTTCGCTGGCGACCGGCTGCGGGCGTTTGCTGATGCGTCGCGGGATCGGAATGCTGCGCAGCTGGGGCAGGATGCCGTCGGCCTGCCATTGCGCATTGATGGTGGCGTACAGCGGCGCCAGCGACTGGATCACCGACTGATCGAAGTGATGCAACAGCAGCAGCTGATGTTGCAGCGGCAACTCCAGTTCGGCACTGGCCTGATGACATACCTGCCCCAGCGCATGCGGACCCAGCGGCAAGGCCGAGCCTTCCAGCGGTGGCGCACCGATCAGCGCGGCCATCCGGTAGCCCAGTTCGTACAACACACTGCTGTGGCGCACGTCGCCACGGGAGCCCAGTTGCTCCAGCGCCATCGACAGCTCCTGCTCGACGGTGTCCAGCAGCTCCAGCGATTGCCATGGCTTCACATCGGCCGCGGTGGCGGCGGGCTTGCTGGCGGCGGTGTCGACCTCGTTGATCGCGGCGCCCAGGCGTTCCATGAAGCGCTGTTCGAACGTGGTCCGATCCTGCAGCATGCGCTGCCGACTGCTGAAGCACTCCTGCTGCTCGCTCGATCGGCGGGCTTGTTCGGCCAGCACAAAAAGTTGCCGCTCGAACCCGCTCAGGCAACGTTGCAGCGGCTCGTGCAGCCCCTCCACGCAAAACGTGTAGCTGGTCTCGAGCAACCGTTGCGTGCGCGCAGGCCAGCGCGCGCTGCCGGGCCGGGAGCCCTGAAGCGGCGTGAGCGAACGACGTCGATCCTGTCCGACATCCATGCAAAAAACCTGCTGATCCCCCAGAGTGGCAAGTCTATGCCGGATGCCGTGGCCGCGCCATCGCCAGCCGGGGAGGTTCAGTCCAGAAAGCTGGCGATCACATCGTTGAGGAATCGCTGACCCAGCGCGGTGGTATGCAGACGCTGCGGATCGCCATGCAGCCAACCGCGCTGGCGCGCGTCGGCCAAGGCCTTGGCGATGCTTTCAGGAGGCAGGCCGGTACGCTCGGCAAAGGCGGCCATCGGCACGCCGTCGACCAGGCGCAGCGCGTTAAGCATGTACTCGAACGGAAGTTCGGCGACGCCCACCACGCCGTCGCCGCCCACGCGCGCCGCGCCGCCGGCTGTTTCCATATAGGCGCGCGGATGGCGGGTCTTCCAGCGTCGGCGCACCTGGCCGCTGGCCGCGTCGCTGAGCTTGCCATGGGCGCCGGCGCCAATACCCAGGTAATCGCCGAACTGCCAGTAGTTCAGGTTGTGCGCGCAACGCCGGTCGGGTTGCGCATAGGCGGAGATTTCATACTGGCCGTAGCCGGCAGCGGCGAGCCGAGCCTCGCAGGCCTCCTGCATCGCCCAGGCGTGGTCGTCGTCGGGCAGCGGCGGCGGGTTGGCGGCGAACGCGGTGTTCGGTTCCAGGGTCAGCTGGTAGTGCGAAATGTGCGTGGGTTGCAGCGCGACCGCGCGTTCGACGTCGGCCAGCGCGCGGTCGAGCGTCTGTTGCGGCAGCGCGTACATCAGGTCGAGGTTGATGTTGGCGTAGCCGGCGTCTTGTGCCGACTTTACCGCGGCCTCGGCTTCACTGGCCGAGTGGATGCGGCCGAGCCGTTTCAGCTTGTCATCGTCGAAGCTCTGCACGCCGAAAGAAATACGGTTGACGCCGGCCGCCAGATAACCGTCGAAGCGACCGTGTTCGACCGTGCCCGGGTTGGTTTCCAGGGTGATCTCGGCGTTATCGGCCAACGGCAGGCGCGCACGCACACCGTCGAGCAGGCGGTCGATCAGTTCGGGCGAAAACAGGCTGGGTGTGCCGCCGCCGAAGAACACGCTGATTACAGGCCGGCTGATGCCCGACCGGCCTTCGAGCGCCGCGGCGAAATCGATGCGGTCGGCATCCAGATCGGCCAGCAGGTGGTCGATGTAGTCGGAATAGGGCGGCGGCTCGCTGCGCAGCCCGTGCGAATTGAAGTCGCAGTACGGGCACTTCTTCACGCACCACGGCATGTGGATGTACAGCGACAGCGGTGGCGCAAGCAGGCTCATGCGTGCAGTTCGCGCAGCCGGTCGTGCAGCAGCGCGAGCGCCTGGCCGCGATGGCTCAGCCGGTTCTTCAGCGCGTCGTCCATTTCGGCAACGCTCAGGTCGTAGCCGTCTGGCAGGAACACGGGGTTATAGCCGAAACCGCCACTGCCGCGGCCTTCGGCGAGGATGTGGCCGTGCCAGCGCGCCTCGGCGATCAGCGGGGCCGGATCGTCGGCGTGTTGCAACAGCACCAGCACGCAGATGAAGAACGCGCCGCGGTGTTCGTCCGGCACGCCGTCGAGTGCACGCAGCAGCTTGGCGTTGTTCGCCGCGGCGTCGCCATGGCCGCCGCTGTAGCGGGCCGAGTACAACCCCGGCGCGCCGTGCAGATGGTCCACGCACAGGCCCGAGTCGTCCGCCAGCGCGAGCAGGCCGCTGGCTTGCGCGGCGTGACGCGCCTTGAGCAGGGCGTTCTCGACGAAGGTCAGCCCGGTTTCCTCGGCGTCGGCGATACCCAGGCTGGCCTGGGGGATGACTTCAAGGCCGCTGTCGGCCAGCAGTGCGCCGAACTCCCTGAGCTTGCCGGGATTGCTGCTGGCCAGGACGATGCGCGACATCGGACTCAGCCCTGCGCCAGCGCCGCGCGTTGCGCCGCGACCAGTTCGCCGATGCCTTTCTCGGCCAGCGCCAGTAGCGCGTCCATCTCGTCGCGACGGAATGCATGGCCCTCGGCGGTGCCCTGGACCTCGATGAAGCCGCCGCCGTCGTTCATCACCACGTTCATGTCGGTGTCGCAGTCGGAGTCCTCGGCGTAGTCGAGATCGAGCACCGGCCGGCCCTTGTAGATGCCCACGGAGACCGCGGCGATGGCTCCCACGATCGGGTTGCGCTTGAGGTTCTCGCGCTTCATCAGCAGGTTCACCGCGTCGACCAGGGCCACATACGCGCCGGTGATCGCCGCGGTGCGGGTACCGCCGTCGGCCTGCAGCACATCACAGTCGAGCGTGATCACGCGCTCGCCCAGAGCCTGGCGGTTGACGCAGGCGCGAAGGCTGCGGCCGATCAGTCGCTGGATTTCCATCGTGCGGCCGCCCTGGCCACCACGCGCGGCTTCGCGCTGCATGCGGGTGTTGGTGGCGCGCGGCAGCATGCCGTATTCGGCGGTGATCCAGCCCTCGCCCTTGCCACGCAGCCAGGCCGGCGCGCGATCCTCGATGCTGGCGGTGCACAGCACGCGGGTGTCGCCGAAGCTCACCAGCACCGAACCTTCGGCGTGGCGGGTGTAGTGGCGTTCGATGCTGATGGTGCGCAGCTGGTCGCTGGCGCGGCCACTGGGACGGGTGACGGGGTTCATGGTGATTCCTGGCGTCGCTTGGCCGGATTGGGCAAGGCGGGACCGGAGAGTTTACCATTGCGCTCTTTCCCCACGTCCGGACGGCCACGATGATCCGCAGCATGACGGCTTACGCCAGTGCCGAAACCACCGGTCCCGCCGGCACGCTCAGCTGCGAGCTGCGTACGGTCAACCACCGCTATCTGGAGCTGAGTCCGCGCTTGCCGGACGAACTGCGCAATTTCGAGTCGCAGCTGCGCGAGCGGGTGGCGGCGAAACTGTCGCGCGGCAAGCTTGATCTGACCGTGCGCCTACGCGGCGGCGATGCACGCAGCGAATCGCTGCAGGTCAACAGCACGTTGCTGTCGCGACTGTCGGAACTGAATCTGGACATGACCGCGCTGTTTCCCGGCATGCAGGTGCAATTTACCGAATTGTTGCGCTTCCCCGGGGTGATGCAGCAGGCCGAGACGGATCCGGAAGCACAGCAGGCCGCGCTGTTCGACGTGCTCGATCGCGCGCTGGATGCGCTGACTGCCACGCGCGAACGCGAAGGCGAGAAGTTGGGCGAGATCCTGCGCGACAAGCTCGACGGTATCGAGCGCGTGGTCACCGACGTGCGTGGCTGGATGCCGGAGATCCGCACTGCGCTGCGGGCGCGGCTGGAAACGCGACTGGCCGACCTCAAGCAGCCGGTCGAGCCGGGCCGGCTCGAGCAGGAGCTGGTGCTGCAGATCACCCGCACCGATGTCGACGAGGAGCTTGATCGGCTCAGCACACACATCAGTGAGACGCGGCGGGTACTTGGCTTGCAGGAACCGGTCGGTCGCCGGCTGGATTTCCTGATGCAGGAATTCAATCGCGAGGCGAACACGCTCGGCTCCAAGTCGGTCGACGCGCGCAGCACCAACGCCGCGGTCGAGCTGAAGGTGCTGATCGAGCAGATGCGCGAACAGGTGCAGAACATCGAATGAGTGCTATCGACGCCACCGGCAAGCCGCTCGAAGGCACCTTGTTCGTGGTCGCCGCGCCTTCGGGTGCGGGCAAGTCCACCTTGGTCAATGCGCTGCTCGAGCGCGAGCCGGCGATCTCGCTGTCGGTGTCGCACACCACCCGGCCGCCGCGCGCCGGCGAGTTGTACGGGCGGCATTATTACTTCGTCGAGCGCGAACAGTTCGAGCGCGAGATCGCCGAAAGCATCTTTCTGGAACACGCCGAAGTGCACGGCAATCTCTACGGCACCTCGCGGGCATCCGTGCAGGAACTGTTGGCGCAGGGCCGCGATGTGTTGCTGGAGATCGACTGGCAGGGCGCCGAGCAGATCCGCCGCAGCAAACCCGATTGCGTCAGCGTGTTCATCCTGCCGCCGTCGCGGGCCGAACTGGAGCGTCGCCTGCGCGGGCGTGGCTCGGATGCGCCCGAGGTGATCGAGCGCCGCCTGCGCAATTCGCGCGGCGAGATCGCCCACGCGCACGAGTTTGATTACATCCTGGTCAACGATGTTTTCGACCAGGCGTTGGCCGACCTGCAGGCGATCGTGCGGGCGGTACGCCTGCGCAGCGCGCTGCAGGGGCCGCGGCACGAGGCGTTGATCGCCGAGCTGCTGGCGGCCGAAACCTGAACCGACGGCTGCGCGTCGCGCATGGTCTTCGAACGGCGCTTCCGCTACCTTGTCCGCTTCCCCGAAGCCTGTGCCAACTATGACCGATTCCGTTCGTGCCACGCCTGATGACGCCACCCTGGTGCGGATCCGTGGACTGACCACGGTGCTGAACGGCAAGGTCATCTTCGACGCGCTGGACCTGGATATTCCGCGCGGCAAGATCACCTCGATCATGGGGCCCAGCGGCACCGGCAAGACTACCCTGCTCAAGCACATCACCGGCCAGATGCATGCCGATGCCGGCAGCATCCTGGTCAACGGCGAGAGCGTCGCCGGAATGTCGCGCGAACAGCTGTACAAGATGCGCGAGGGGGTGGGCTACCTGTTCCAGAATTCGGCCCTGCTGACCGATTTCGACGTGTTCGAGAACGTGGCGTTTCCGCTGCGCCAGCACACCCGCTTGCCGGAGGTGCTGATCCGCAACCTGGTGCTGATGAAACTGCAGGCGGTGGGCCTGCGTGGCGCCGCCCGGCTGATGCCGAACGAGCTGTCCGGTGGCATGGCGCGGCGGGTGGCGCTGGCGCGGGCGATCGTGTTCGACCCGATGCTGATCCTCTACGACGAACCGTTCGTCGGGCTCGATCCGGTGGCACTGAACCAGGTGCTGAAATTGATCCTCACGCTCAACCGCACGCTCGGCATCACCAGCGTGCTGGTGTCGCACGAACTGGCTGCCGTGCAGCAGATCGCCGATCACGTGATGCTGTTGTCCAACGGCAAGGTGGTGGCTCAGGGCGATCCGAAAACCATCGCCAGCGATGGTTCGGCCTGGACCCGGCAGTTCTTCGGTGGCGAGGCTGACGGCCCGATTCCGTTCCGCTATCCGGCGGGCGACTATGCGACCGAACTGGGTTTTGCCGGGACGAAGGAATGAACCAGCACGTACCGCAAAGCAACAATGTGGTGACCCAATCGCTGACCCAGATCGGCGATTGCGGCCTGTTCCTGCTGACCCTGCTGGCAGCGATCCCTCGCAGTTTCCGCTACGTGCGCGAGACGATCCGCCAACTGTGGTTCGTGGGCGCGATGAGCCTGACCATCATCATGGTCTGCGGCCTGTTCGTCGGCATGGTGCTGATGCTGCAGCT
>DHXA01000085.1:0-266 GCA_002413455.1 Rhodanobacter sp. UBA5168
AGCCCGGCAGCTGTTGCAGGTAGAGTTCTGTGGCCGGGCGATCTACCGTTACTTCGGCGTTCCTGCAGCAGTGCATCAACAGCTGCTGAATGCACCATCGAAGGGCAGTTACTTCAATCAGGCGATCCGGGGACGATTTCCTTTTTGCCTGATCTGTGAGTGGCATGCCTCTTCGCCGGATGCGCCATGCTGGCCGGATGCGGCCGTGAGCAGATAACCATGGCACGCACTCTGGCAGCCTTGCCGGCGGGCAGCCGGATTACCGA
>DHXA01000085.1:508-3978 GCA_002413455.1 Rhodanobacter sp. UBA5168
ACCGATTACATCAGCCTCGGCGTGGTTGCCAAATTCTTTCCGGTCGAGAAAATACATGAAGTCCTGGAGCAGACCAAGCGCGCCAGCGTCCGGGAGCGCGATTTGCCAGCGCACGTCGTCGTCTATTACGTGATCGCGCTGGCTCTGTACATGCGGTCTTCGTATCGCGAGGTTCTGCGCTGCCTGCTGGAGGGCGTGCAGTGGCTGCTGGATCCGTCAGTCGCGGTGAAGGTGGCCGGCAAGTCGGGCATTTCGCAGGCCCGCAGCCGCCTGGGGTCCGAGCCGCTGCGAAAACTCTATGAGGCCATCGTGGAGCCCATTGCGACGAAGAGAACCAAAGGGGCGTGGTATCGGCAGTGGCGATTGATCAGCCTTGACGGCAGCACGCTGGATACCGCCGATACCGTGAAAAACGAAAAAGCCTTTGGGCGGCCCGGCGCCAGTCGCGGCTCCAGCGCTTTCCCCAAGATTCGTTTCGTGGCGTTGTTGGAAAACGGCACTCACGTCTTGTGGGCCGCACGCATGAGCAAGTACCGCACCGCCGAGACTACGCTGGCTCAGCAGGTCTTGCCGGCACTTCGCCCGGGAATGCTGTGTCTGGCGGACCGCTTCTTCCCCGGTTACAAACTCTGGCGAATGGCGGCGCGCACCAGAGCGGATCTGCTGTGGCGCATCCGCCAGAACGCGCGTTTAGACATCGATCGGCGTCTGCCGGACGGCTCCTATCTCAGTCGCATTTACCTTTCGACTTCAGATCGACGGAACCAACGCAAGGGGATCGTGGTCCGCGTGATCGACTATCGTTTGAAGGACGTCAAAGACGCGGAAGCGATTTACCGGTTGATTACTACCATCCTGGACCCCACCCTCGCCCCCGCCCAGGAACTGGCGGCCCTCTACCATGAGCGCTGGGAGGTAGAAACCGCCCTGGACGAACTCAAGACGCATCTGCGCGGGGCACAGATCGTGCTGCGTAGCAAAACGCCGGAGTTGGTGCAGCAGGAATTCTGGGGCCTGCTCATGGCCCACTACGCCATCCGCGGCCTGATGCATGAAGCCGCTCTCAAAGCCAACGAAGATCCCGACCGGCTCTCTTTCCTGCATTCAGTACGGGTGGTCCAGCGGCGAATGGCCCGCTACGTCGCTATTCCCCCCTCAGCAGAGGAAAGCCCTGCATGAACTGATCCTGCGGGAAATCCTCCAGGAGCGCGTCGTCTCCAGCAGGAACCGCATCAATTCGCGAGGAGTGAAGCGCAAGATGAGCAACTACAATCTGCGACCCCGGCAACGCGGGCGCACCTGCAGGATCGAATTCGATAACTGCATCGAGGTACTTAAGTGAACAGTATTGGGGCTAGCCCTACCTTCGCATTCCTGAACGACAAAGGAGCATCATGCGGTGCTCCGGTGCCGTAAAGTATGCTGCGACACTTCCTTTCCGGACGAAATCATGCTACATGAAAGATATGCATGTATTCGAGCGGGATGTGAATGGCCGCCGCTACCGTATCGCGGCCCAGTCCGTTTGGGACCCGGTCCGTGGCCGGTCCGTTGCGCGTCAGACCGTACTTGGACCGGCAACATCGGCGCCGGTCGCGGATCTGGCTGCCACGCGGACGGTAGGGACGCAGGCCGTTGGGGATGTCGGCGCCTTGATCTGGGTTGCCGAGCAACTTGATCTGATAGGGCATATCGACCGGGCGTGCGGCAACCTTGGCGCCAAAGGCGGCCCGTCGGTCGGCGAGTTGGCCGTGGCGGTGGCTGTCCAGCGGGCGTGCTCGCCCGGACCAAAGCGAGACTTGGCGGAGTTTCTGGAAGGGGCCGTGCCGCGCTTGTCGTGTCTGCCTTCTTCAGCCTTCAGCGGCCAAGCCTATCATCGGGTGGCCAGGCAAGTCACTGATGAGCAATTGGAGCAGGCGCAGATCGCGATTGCGAAAGCGGCTGTGGCCCGGTTCGAGCTTTCGGCCGACGTGCTGGCGTTTGATACCACGAATTTCGACACCCACATTGCGACGGTTACGCCAGGGGAGTTGGCGCGTCGCGGGCATGCCAAAAGCAAACGGAGTGATCTGCGTGTGGTGGGGCTTGGCGTGCTGGTCAGCGAGACGGGCCATGTGCCGTTGCTATACCGGACCTATTCGGGGAACAGTTCCGATCAGGCGGTGTTGACCGCGTGCCTGGATGGGTTGAGGGCACTGCACCAGTCGCTGGACGATGGGGAGTGCCGCGAAAGGGCGCAGCGGACGCTGGTACGCGATGGAGGTTTTTGGAGTCCTCAGTTGGAACTGGATCTGGACGTTGTCGGCTACCACAGCCTGATTTCGTTGCCGCTGGGACATGCGGCGGCGGAACAGGCGCTGCAGATGGCGGCCAGGCGAGGTGCGATGAAGCCTCTGACTGGCAAGTTAGCCCGGGTGCGGGCGGCGCGAGTGCAAGCGAAGGTCGGCAACCTGGACCGTACGCTGGTAGTGGTCGAGAGCCAGGAACTGCTGGAGGGTCAGAAACGCGGCATTGCAGTGGCGTTGCGCAAAGCGAAGGTGGAGTTAAGCAAGCTTGATCGGCTGGTAAAAACGAAACGTATCACGCGCAGCAGCCTGGAACAACGGATCAGGAAGACTCTGGCCCGCGAACACTTGTCGAGATTCGTGGTAACCGAGATCGGCGGCGACGACAAGCAGCCGACATTGCGCTGGCATGTGGATGCGGCGCTGCGCCGCCAGATGGAGAAGACCCGACTGGGGCGGCGGGTGCTATGCACGGATCACCACCTGTGGACCACGGGCCGGATCGTGCAGGCATTCCGCGGTCAGTGGAACGTTGAAGAACTGTTCCGCCGGGCAAAGAAGGGTGGCGTGGTGCCTTGGGGACCGTCGCATCAGTGGGCGGATGGGTCCATACGCCTGCACACCTTTGCCACGGTACTCGGACTGATGCTTGTGAGTCTGGCGAGGATCACGCTCGGAACAGGCGACTCCGCCCTCGCGATGATGGGCGACCTCGCCGATATCCGCGCCACACTGGTGCGTACGACGACGCGAGGGCCGGGGCGTCGCGCGACCGTGATGATTGCGCCGGAGCTGAACACCTCACAGCGCCGGGCTGTTAAGGCATTTGAACTGGACCGATGGTTGCCAACACTTCTTTCATGTATGACAACCCGGCCTGTTCGTCATGATTGACGCCCTTAAACCTAGGATTCACCTACCTTCACTGCGAAGGTAGGGCTAGCGGCGGAGTACCTGGCCAGCAACCACGACATACATGCCGGTCGCGAGACGGTGCGGACGTGGATGATCGAAGGCAAGCTGTGGCGTGCCAACCGGCAGCGAGTCGAGAAGATCCACCAGTGGCGGCCGCGTCGCTCCCGAGTCGGGGAGCTGGTGCAGTGGGATACCAGCGAGCACGATTGGCTGGAAGGGCGCGGCCCGAAGCTGTACCTGATCAGCATGATCGACGATGCGACCAGCTGT
>DHXA01000250.1:0-213 GCA_002413455.1 Rhodanobacter sp. UBA5168
CTCGCCTTCGGTGAAGGTGTCGCCGATCGTGATGGTGCCGTGGTTGTGCAGGCCGATCACGTCGCCCGGATACGCGGTCTCGACGATCTCGCGGTCGCTGGCCATGAAGGTCAGCGCGTTGGCGATGCGGATGTCCTTGCCGGTGCGGGTCTGGATCATCTTCATGCCGGCGTTGTAGGTGCCCGAACACACGCGCATGAACGCCACGCGGTC
>DHXA01000250.1:488-7845 GCA_002413455.1 Rhodanobacter sp. UBA5168
TCCATGTTCGCCTGGATCTTGAACACGAAGCCGGAAAGTTTCTCTTCCTCCGGCTGCACTTCGCGGCTCAGCGTGCCGCGCGGGCGCGGCGAAGGTGCATGCTCGACGAAGAAGTCCAGCAGCAGCTGCACGCCGAAGTTGTTCACCGCCGAGCCGAAGAACACCGGCGTCTGCCGCCCGGCCAGATACTCGTCCATCTCGAACGACGGCGCGGCGCCCTGCACCAGCTCGAGTTCCTCGCGCAGCTCGCGCATGGCTTCGTCGCCGATCTTCTCCAGCAGGCCCGGCGCGTCGAGGCCCTTGAAGATGGTCGAATCCTGCCGCGTGAAATTCTTGCCGGGCTCGAAGATGTGCACTTCGTCCAGCACCAGGTGATACACGCCCTTCAGCCGCTTGCCCATCCCGATCGGCCAGGTCACCGGCGCGCAGGCAATGCCCAGCACCGACTCCACCTCGTCCAGCAGCTCGATCGGCGAGCGGCCCTCGCGATCGAGCTTGTTGATGAAGGTCATGATCGGCGTGTCGCGCAGCCGGCACACCTCCATCAGCTTGATCGTGCGTTCTTCCACACCCTTGGCGCAGTCGATCACCATCAGCGCCGAATCCACCGCGGTCAGCACGCGGTAGGTGTCTTCGGAGAAGTCCGCGTGGCCCGGCGTGTCGAGCAGGTTGACGATCTTGCCCTCGTACGGAAACTGCATCACCGACGAGGTCACCGAGATGCCGCGCTCCTTCTCCAGCGCCATCCAGTCCGATGTCGCATGCCGCGCCGCCTTGCGCCCCTTCACCGACCCGGCCATCTGGATCGCGCCGCCGAACAGCAGCAGCTTTTCGGTCAGCGTGGTCTTGCCCGCGTCAGGGTGACTGACGATGGCGAAGGTGCGGCGGCGGCGGGTTTCTTGCAGATGGGTGGACATGGATGGCGAGTCGGCTGGAGCGCGAACCGACAATTGTAGCTTGGATCGGGCAGAGGCTCTCCGGGCAGCGCGGTCATCAACGTCGTGGTCGATGCTCAGACACTCGTGGCCCTGGACAGTGGATGAGGTAGCGAAACCACCGGGCACAGCTGCAAGCGAGCTGGGCTATCTTTCCTTGTAGCTGACGCGCCAGATGGAATTGGAGCCATCGTCGCTGACCAGGAGCGAGCCATCGGCTGCCTCCGTCACGCCGACGGGGCGCCCCCAGACCTGACCGTTCGGCAAGACGAACCCGGTGAGGAAATCCTCATATTCGCCGGTCGCGCGATCGCCGCCGTGTCGCGGCACGCGTATCAATTCATAACCGGCACGGGCAGATCGGTTCCAGGATCCATGTTCCGCCGCGAAGATGTCGCCGCGGTATTCGGCGGGGAACTGATGCCCCTCGTAGAACAGGAGTTGCAGCGATGCGCTGTGCGGATTCAGAAGAACGTCCGGCACGATGGTGCGGCTGGCCAGCTCGGGGTGTTTCCCGGCATGGCGGGGATCCTGATGAGCTCCCGTATACCACCAGGGCCAGCCATAGAATCCACCTTGCTCCACGTGCGTGATGTAGTCGGGCGCCAGTCACCCAGGCCGTCGCGTTCGTTCACCGAGCACCACAGTGCGCCTGTCTTCGGGTCGATGGCCAGTCCGACCGCATTGCGGATGCCCGATGCATAGACGTGCATGTCGGAGCCGTCCGGTCGGAACACGAGAATATCGGCGCGATTCTTTTCGGCTGGATGCGTATCGGGATCGTCCACGTTCGACCCCGAGCCTACCGAGACATACATCCGGCTGCCGTCCGGCGAGAAACGGATATCGCGGGTCGAATGGCCTTGGCCGTGGGGCAGGTCGGCAATGTGCTCAGGCTTGCCGCGGGCCTGCAGGTCGCCGACCTGGAAGGGGAAGCGAACGACTTCGTCCGTATTCCCGACATAGATCCAATGCGGATTGGTTCCGGCGGGATAGAACGCGATGCCGAACGGCTCGTTGAGTCCAGTCGCGAAGACGTGAGTTTCCCTGGGCTGTCCGTTCGCCGCGATGCCGCGGAACACGATGAGTTTTCCTGCGCCCGTTTCCGCCAGGAAGATGTCTCCGTTGGGCGCCGTGCGCAGCAGCCGCGGATTCTCCAGATTGCTGGCAAACAGCTGGACCTTGAAGCCCGGGGGCGCTTTCGGCCAGGCGCTGGCGGGGCGTGCGACGACCTCCGGCCCATTCCCTGCAGACGGGGTTGCGTAGGGCGACGGCAGGTCCTGCACGGTTATTTTGCGGGTGGTACCGGGCGACTCGTATCGGAAGTCGGTAAACGGTGGCGTGGGCGCCGGCCAGTTTTCGGGAATGTTCGCAGAAGCCGAGGCGGCCGGAAGCAGCCCGGGTGCGCGCGATGGCTCGCTGCCAAGGGACTGGACGAAGGTGACCAGGTCCCAGCGTTGCTCGCTGGAAAGATTGCCCCATGCCGGCATGCCGTTTTCAGTCGCGCCATGAGTGATGAACCAGAACAGCGCGCCTGCGGATGCCTGCTTCACTCGCACACTCGCCAAGGCCGGGACATTGCCGCTGCCCATCGCTGAGCCGCCGTGACAGCTTGCGCAATGGGCAGCGTACAGCGCGCTTCCCGCCTGGATGGCGGCGGGTTGTCCGACGTAGGGATTTTTTATCCTGTCCATGGTCGCTGGCGCATCGTGGAAACCTGCCGGCTTGTCCTGGCCGGTTGCGCAAATGGCATCACCGCAGCCGATGACCACGATCCCGGCAATAACCGTGCGTATCCAGAGATTCATGCGGCGAGGGGATCGGGTCGACTGCTGTGCGATGGATTTCATGTCGGCTCCGGTGTCAGTCGACGGAAGAGTGATGTGCGGGCGCCATGTACGCTGCTCTTGTCATGCGTTCTTGCCGAGGCGGCGATAGACGGCGGATATATCCAGTTCGCCGAGCCCGGCCTCCACGGCCTCCGCCCATACCTCGCGGATACGTTCAAGCGCCGGCATCTTGATGTCTTTGGCGACGTCCAGTGCCAGGCCGGCATCCTTGACGCCCCAGGCAAGAGCCATCTGCGCATCGAAACGGCCGTTCTTGATCATGTCCAGCTTGGCCTTGGCATAGGGCGATCCAAGCGGGCCGCCCTCCAGCACCGACCAGAACTCGTCCGTGCTGAAGCCGAGTGTCTCGGCCAGGCGGGTGGCTTCGGCCACCCCCTGCATCATGATGATCAGCCACGCATTGACGACGAGCTTCATGCGTGAGCCGGCGCCCACCTTGCCCAGCCAATGCGTATTGCTGGCGATCGCCGAAAAGACCGGCTCGATCGCGCTTGCGGCCGCATGATCGCCACTGGCCAGTATTCTGATCCTGGCCTGCTCGGCAGGCCCCTTCGTGCCCGATACCGGCGCATCGATAAACGCGATGTCAGGGCGGGTCGAATGGATCGTGCGAGCCAGGCTCATGGTCGGCCCGACGCCGATGGTGCCCATCTGCGCGATAACGGCGCCTTTTGGCAGACTCGCCAGCGCGCCATCCGCACCGGCCAGCACGCTTTCAGTGATCTTGCCGTCGGGCAACATCGTGATCGCCACGCCAGCACCTTCTGCGGCCTGGCGTGGCGTGTCGCAGATCAGCGCTCCTGGCAAACCCTGGGCGCGGGCCGGGTTACGGTTCCACACACGGGTAGGGAAACCATGCTTGAGCAGATTGCCTGCAAAGGCGTGTCCCATGGCGCCCAGGCCCAGGACCGCGACGGTCGGCATTTCAGTCATGGGCATGCGGCCTCCGTCGGACAATGATTTTCGGTCACGATGCCGACTCAGACTGCGGGCAGGGACGGGCCGTTTCCGGCGCCCGTGGCCTGGATGGCCTCGGCGATCACAGCCATCTCGTTACTCGTCAGTTGCAGCGAGGCCGCGGCCAGCCACCCGTCGACCTGGGCGCTGCTCCGTGCCCCGACAATGGCGCCGGTGACACCCGGCCAGGCCAGCGTCCAGGCCACGGCGATCGCAGCCACGCTGGTGCCATGAGCTTCCGCGATCGGGCGGAACGCATGCGCGAGCTTCAGGTTGCTGTCCAACCGGCCACCCGTGAATTCCGCATTGCGGGAACGCCAGTCATCCTTGGCAAGGGCCGCCGCGCGCTCGCTTGTGAAGCTGCCGGTAAGCAGGCCCGATTGCATCGGGCTGTACACGATGACGCCGGTCCGGTGCTCATCGCACCACGGCAGTTCATCGGTGGCCACCGCGCGGCGGATCGCCGAGAAAGGTGGCTGCAGCGTGTCGACGTGGCCCAGCGTCTCTGCCGCGGCGAGCTGCTTTGCGTTGTGATTGGACAGGCCAACGGCGCGTACCTTGCCTTCTTTCTTCAGATCGAGCAGCGTCCGCCAGTAGGCTTCGAGTGGCGTGCCGTCCTCGGCCGGCCAATGCATCTGGTAGAGGTCGATACGTTCGACGCCAAGGCGCCGCAACGATGACTCCACTTCACGGCGGATGCTTGCCGGCGCGCCCACCTGTCGCGGTGGCGCCTGACGGTTCGTGTCATCCCAGACCAGGCCGCACTTGGTGAACACATACGGACGCTTGTCCGGAGCGATGTCAGCGAGCGCGCGGCGCACCACCTCTTCGGAATGGCCGAGGCCATAGATCGCGGCGGTGTCGATCCAGTTGATGCCGCGGTCGATGGCGTGGCGGATTGCCGCGATCGAATCGTTGTCATCCTGCGCTCCCCAGCCCACGGCCCAGTCGGGGCCGCCGATCGCCCACGCGCCGAAGCCGACGCGGGTGATGTGCATGTCGGTAAGGCCGAGCTGGCGGGTAGGGAGTGTCGTGTTCGCCGGGGAAATCATCGAGGGGACGGTGTTCATGGGGGGATCCGTGGGTTGGAGACGGTGACAAACTAGTCCCGGTCGGATCATCATTCAAATTGAATATTTTGATTCAAATAATCTATTCAATGAATTATCAGGCCGCTGCCGGGAGGCCCACTCATGGAGTTACGTCAGTTGCAGCACGTCATCGCTCTGGCCGAGGAGCAGCATTTCACGCGCGCCGCGCGCCGGGTGAATATCGTCCAGTCTGCACTGTCCACATCGATACGTTCGCTTGAGGTCGAGCTCGATGCGAAGCTCTTCGTGCGCACCACGCGGCAGGTCCGCCTGACCACCGCCGGCACGGTGTTCCTCAGCAAGGCAAGGCTGGCGCTTGGGGCGATCGACGACGCACGCGACGCGGTGGCCGCCGTGCAGGGTCTGAAGCGTGGCACCTTGAGCATTGGCAGCATGCAGAGCCTGCCGGCGTTCCTCGATCTGCCTTCCCTGATCGAGCAGTTCCACGCACGCCATCCGGGGGTAGAGGTGCATCTGTCGCAAGGTGCTTCATCACTCCTGCTGGAAAAAGTGCGCAGTGGACGGCTGGACCTCGCGTTTCTGCCGCTGTCCGAACCGGTGGGCGATGTCGAAACCTCGATGATTGCGTGCGAGGCGCTGGTGATCGCCTGCGCACCTGGACACCCCTTGGCAGGTCGCACGGATGTGCCGCTCTCGGCGCTCGAGCGAGAGTCGTTCGTCGATTTCGAGCTGGACTGGGGAACACGCAAGCTGGTCGACAGCGGATTTCGGGAGGCGAGGATCGAGCGGCGTATTGCGTTCGAGGTCAGCGATCTGGATACGCTGGTCGAACTCGTGCGTCGCGGACTGGGGATAGCCCTGCTTCCCGAGGCGATAGCGCGGGCACGCCAGTCGGTTCTCGGCATTGCCCAATTGGCCGAGCCCGAATTGTGTTGGGAACTGGTAGTTGCCTATGCCGCCGGGGCCGCACCCGCGGCACTGCCCACCGACCCGGCGCCCAGGGCCTTCCTGGAACTGCTGCACGAAAAAAGGCCGGGCCAGATATCTCTTGTTACGGATTGAGCTCTGCCCTTCATGGAGGGAATGCAGGGCGCCCAGTGGTCTCCGGTCGGCTGCGGGTGTTGAGTGCTGGCACGCAGCCTCCAGGGGATCCCGAACCCGGCCCCGCGATGTTCAGCGTGTGCGTGATGTCGAAGGCAGTCCGGTGCTTCCTCTCATCGACCCGGCATCTGGATCGCGCCACCGAACAGCAGCAGCTTTTCGGTAAACGTCGTCTTGCCCGCGTCAGGATGGCCGACGATGGCGAAGGTGCGGCGGCGGCGGGTTTCTTGGAGGTGGGTGGACATGGATGACGAGTCGGCTGGAGCGCGAACCGGCAGTTGTAGCTTGGATCGTCGGCCCTCCGAATCCGCTCCATGGTAGAGTCACCGCCGGACATCCCGGCCCTGCCGGCGTGTCCCCCATCCTTTGGGGAGTAGCCTGCCTCGTTTCGGCGAGGCGTCTTCGTCAACATGCTCGGCAAGCCTGCCGTGGCGAAGACACCGATCCTGGTTGGCGAGACCAACGGCTGACGGCGCCACTGCGATCGGGCGCGCCGTCGTGCCGTTGCGCCTTGCCCGACCGATCTGGACACCCATGAATCCCATTTCCATCCTGCTGCTCGGCTTTGCCATGTCCACCGATGCGTTCGCGGCGGCGATCGGCAAGGGTGTGGCGATGGCCCGGCCCCGGCTCGGCCAGGCGCTGCGCGCCGGCCTGATTTTCGGCGTGATCGAGGCGATCACGCCGGTGCTCGGCTGGTTGTTGGGCAGGAGCGCCTCGCGCTACATCGAAGCGTGGGACCACTGGGTGGCTTTCGGCCTGCTGCTGGCGCTGGGCCTGCACATGATCTGGAACGCGCTCAAGCCGGATACGGAAGAAACGGCTGACGATGCGAAGAGGCACGGCGTCGTCTCGCTCGCCATCACCGGATTTTCCACCAGCATCGACGCGCTGGCCGTGGGTGTGGGGCTGGCCTTCGTCGACATTCCGATCGCGGTCGTGGCGGGGGTGATCGGCCTGTGCACGTTCAGCATGGTGACGCTGGGCATCATGCTTGGCCGCGTGCTCGGTGCCATGGTGGGACGGCGCGCCGAGGTGGTCGGCGGCATCATCCTGATCGGCGTGGGTGCGGCGATCCTGTACGAACATCTCTCGACGTAGTGGTCCCAACGCCATCGGGAACGCGCCGCGGCCATTGGTGCGGCCGGGCGCAGATCGTTGATGCTGCCGCAACGGCTGGCGAGACCGCCGCTGCCTACTTCGCCAGCCGCGTCAGCACCCGATGCCAGAACTCCAGGCCGGCGGCGACTTCGGAGGCGGGCAGCTTCTCGTTGAGGCCGTGGGCGAACGAGTCGTCCGGTTTGGTGAAGGAGGCATCGATGCCGTAGCTGGGTACGCCGGCGTTGCGGAAGTACATGCTGTCGGAGGCACCGGCGGACATACCGGGCACGATCTCCACGCCGGGGAAGCGGTGATGCACGGCGTCTGTGACGGCGGCGATCACGTCCGGGCGCAGCGGCGA
>DHXA01000250.1:8091-8683 GCA_002413455.1 Rhodanobacter sp. UBA5168
GGCGTGCCCGGAAAGATGCGGCAATTGACGTTGAGGCTGGCGCTCTGCGGCAGCGCATTGAGCGCATGGCCGCCGTTGAGCATCGTCGCCACGCAGGTGGTGCGGATCTGGCCGACATAGGCGGGATCGGCCGAGATGGTGGCTGCGGCGGCAGCGTCGTCGGGGTGGGCGGCGAAGCGGGTCATCGCCGCGCCCAGCGGGCCGGGCGTGTGGGCGCCGAGCGCACGCAGCGAGGCGAGCGTGATCTCGTTGCTGAGCGGCGGAAACTGGTAACCGGCGACGCGATCGATGATGCGTGCCAGCCGATAGATGGCGTTGTCCGTATTGGGTTCGCTGGAGTGCCCGCCGGCCGAGGTCAGGCTGATCTGGAAGTCCGCATAAGTCTTCTCGGCCGCCTGGATCTGGTACAGCGCAGGCTTGCCGGTATCGGGGTTCAGGGTGCCGCCGCCAGCGTCGGCGTTGAGCAGGAATTCGGCGTCGTGATAGCGCTTCGCCAGTTCGCGGGTCGAGGCCATCGTGGTCTCTTCATCGCCGGACAACAGCAGGATCAGGTCATGGCGCGGCTTGAAGCCCTCGCGCTTGAGCCGGATCA
>DHXA01000235.1:0-9482 GCA_002413455.1 Rhodanobacter sp. UBA5168
CCGACTTCAGCCGCCTCGACTGGACCAAGGGGGACGGCCTGCTGCCGGCGATCGTGCAGCACTGGCTCAGCGGCGAGGTACTGATGCTCGGCTACATGAATGCCGAAGCGCTGGCGCAGACGCAGGTCCGCGGCCAGGTCACGTTCTATAGCCGCAGCAAGCAGCGCCTGTGGACCAAGGGCGAAAGCTCCGGTCACGTGCTCGCGCTCAAATCGATCCGCATCGACTGCGATGCCGACACTCTGCTGGTGCAGGCCGAGCCGCACGGACCGACCTGCCATCGGGGCACGTCAAGTTGCTTCGGCGACAGCGCCGAGGCGGGTCCGCCGCTCGGCTTTCTTGCCGAGCTCGATGCGCTGGTGGCCAGCCGGCATGCCGAGCGTCCAGCGGGTAGCTACACCACCGCTCTGTTCGAGGGTGGTATCCGTCGCATGGCGCAGAAAGTGGGCGAGGAGGGCGTCGAAACCGCACTGGCGGCCGTGGTGCAGGACGATGCCTCGCTGCTTGGCGAGGCGGCAGATCTGATCTTCCATCTGACCGTGATGCTGCGTGCCCGTGGCCTTTCACTGGCCGATGTGGCGGCGTTGCTGTCTGCGCGACACGCCGCGGGCAACCGTCCCTGAATCGGTTCAGGGCGAGGCCTTGGGTCGAGCCGTCGCCGGTGTGGCTGGGGTGAACGGGACCGCCGGGCCGATGGTGATCCCATGGCGCCACAGCGCCAGTTGTGCGGCGATGCCCTTGCCAATGTCGATCTGCGGCTCGGAAGGCGTGAGCTTGTCCTGCATTTCCCACTGGCTGATCTCGCCGCTGGCCTGCTTGAACGCGTCGATGAAATCCGGCGTGCGGTTCAAGGCATCGACCAGCCACGCCTTGCCGAAATAGGTGATGTCCGAATCGCTGCCACAGCCGAACGAGCTGCGGTCGGCACGGGCAGCGGTGAGCACCAGGGTGTCGGGGCCGTGCAAGGGAGGCACGAATCCACCGGAATAGCAGGCGTTGACCACCACCACTTTCCACTTGAACCGATGCGCGGCCAGGATGCCCGCCAGATCGTCGGCGCCGAGCTGATCCAGCGGCAGTGGATCCATGTCCACCAGCAGGGTGTGGTCCTCGCCGCCATGGCTGGTGATGTACAGCAACAGGATGTCCTGATCCGGTTGCATCGCTTTCTCCAGACCGGCCAGGCTAGCTTCCAGATTGCTCCAGCTGGCCAGTGGGCGGGTGGTCAGCGTGGCCGGATTGTTCTCCAGAACCAGGGTATGCGCGGTGGCGCCGAAACGTTTGGCGAATAGCGGAACGGCGTATTCGGCTTCATTGCGAAAGACGTCCTCGCCACCGTCGCCAGCGAACACCAGCACATAGAGATTTGGCTTGCCGGCAATCCGCGGAGTCAGTTCGGCGAGCGCATCGCGCATCATCCGCGGCTGTGCGTAGAGCACCTGTTCCGGGGTTGGGCTCAGGTCTGGCCAGTCATCGCCATTGGCGCCGCCGTCGGCGACCGGGACGTCTGCTGCGTCGCTGACGGATGCCATCGGGACAGTGGTTGCGGGTGCCGGGCGCGTGACGATCGATGGCGCCGACCGATGGTCGGTCCACCACACCATCAACAGCACCCCGGCAGCGAATGCGATCAGGATGGTCAGGACACTACGCATGGTGAATTCGCGGGTCAGGTTGAAGGTGTGATCGCGTTGAAATCGCTGAATACGGGGTGGCGGGGTGAGCCGGGCAGCACCTGCGGCTCGCGGATCAGCCAGCCGGTATGGAGGCCGGCCGCCTGCGCCGCATCGAGTTCCTCCACGATATCGGACAGGAACAGGATGTGCGTGGGCTGTTCACCGATGGCCTCGGCAATGCGTCGATAGGATTCGGCCTCGCGTTTCGCGCCGGTTTCCGTGTCGAAGTAACCGGCGAACAGTGGGGTCAGGTCGCCAGCTTCGCTGTAGCGGAAGAACAGCTGCTGCGCAGGCACCGAACCGGAAGAGTAGACGTACAGACGCAATCCATCGGCACGCCAGTCGCGCAGCCGGGCGGCGACCTCGGGGTACATGTGGGCGCGGTAATCGCCGGCGGCATAACCGTCCTTCCAGATCATGCCCTGCAGCGCCTTCAGGGCGGTGGACTTGCGGTCCTGATCGATCCACTGCAGCAGCAATTCGATGATGTCCTGGCGGCTGGCCTCGACCAGTCCGGCTTCACGGGCTGTCTCGTGCAGCCAATGCTGCACCTCGGGTTGGTCGCCGTGGGTTTCGATGAAGGCCGGCAGCCGCTTGCGTGCGTAGGGAAACAGCACGTCGCGCACGAAGCTGATCGAACTGGTGGTGCCTTCGATATCGGTGACGATGGCGCGAATTTCGATCATGGCTGTTCGCCCCGGTGTGGCTGCATCCGCGGAAATTGCCCCGCGATATCGTCGCCGGTGAACTGTGCGACCCAGCCTTCCTTGTTGGTGAACAGCCGGATCGCGACGAAATAGGGCGACTCGCTCATGTCGAACCAGTGGCGGGTGCCATCGGGCACGCCGATCAGGTCGCCCTGTTCGCACAGGATGTCGTAGACCTTGCCGCCGATGTGCAGGGTGAACTGGCCGGAGCCGGCGACGAAGAAGCGCACTTCATCCTCGCTGTGGATGTGTTCGCTGAGGAATTTCTGCCTCAACGTGGCGCGTTCGGGATGGTCCGGTGCGAGGCTGATCACGTCGACCGCCTGATAGCCCTTTTTGTCCATCAGCCGGTCGATATCGCTGCGGTACGCCGCGATCACCTCGTCCTGGCTGGCGCCCGGCGCGATCGGCTGGCTGGCTTCCCATTGCTCGAAGCGCACACCGACCTTGGCCAGTTCATCGGCAATCGCGGCGTGTTCGTGGTGCGTCGCCAGCGGCGATTGCGGTTTTGTCTCGTCGAAAATGCGCAGGCGGCTCATGATGTCCTCAACTTTCTCAGGTCCAGCTCGCAGCCCAGCAGAAACTCCAGTGCCTCCAGATGACGCTGGGTCTCGGCCATATCGCGGCCCCAGGTATAGATGCCGTGGCCGTCGATCAGATAGGCGTGCAGCGGCTTGCCGGCGCCCAGCCATTCATCCACCCGGGCAACCAGGTCGGGCATATGCTGGGTATTCGGAAACACCGGTATCTCCAGTGTGCTCTCGTGCGTGAGGTAACCGGTGATCGCCTTCTGCAATTCCCAGCCCTGCAGACGGATGACGCCGTCGCTGGCGAACAGTCGCGAAGCCACGCTCTGCGTGCGCGAATGGGTGTGCAGTACCGCCCCCATCTGCGGCCACCGCCGATAGATCTGCGTATGCAGCGCCGTTTCGGCGCTGGGGCGTGCGTCGGTGCCGACGGCATGGCCGTCGAGGTCGATCAGCATGATGTCTTCGCGATCCAGCCGGCCCTTGTGCCGGCCGGAGACGGTAATCGCGGCATGATCCGCATCGACCCGCATCGAGAAATTGCTGCTGGTGGCCGGCGTCCAGCCGAGTGCTGCCAGTTCACGCGCGGTCTCCGCGATGGCGTCGGCACATGCTTCGAACAGGTGGGCCGGGATCGTGCCTGGCAAGGTTTGGCTCATGGTATTTGGACGTCCAAATGAGCTTCAACTATACCATGTGCCGGATGCGCTCTTGGCTGAAATGAGAGCCATTCGCGCCAGTCAGGAAAAGTTGCGGTTGCAGGCGTACCATCGGCGCGAGTCCAGTGCAGGGTGCGCTGGATAGATACGACGGAGACTTGCCCATGTCGAACGAACAAGATACCGAATCGCGTCGCCGATTCCTCAAAGTGGCCGCCGGTACCACCGTGGCCGCCGTGGTCATTGGCGGGTTGCCGCGCTTTGCACGCGCCGCCGATCTGCCGGCGCTGAGTGAAACGGACCCGACTGCGAAGGCGCTGGGCTATGTCGAGGATGCCAGCAAGACGGCCGATGCCAAGCACAAGGCCGGCGACAATTGCTCCAATTGTCAGTTCTACAGCGGTACTGCTACCGGCCGCGGGCCGTGTCAGTTGTTCCCGGGCAAATCGGTAAACGCGAAAGGGTGGTGCGTGTCGCATACACCGAAGAAAGCCTGACCGCATCTGCGGTTCGCCTGATTCAAAAAAGGCCGGCGCATCGCCGGCCTTTTTTGTTGCATGCGTCGACTGCGCTCGGAGGACGGAGCGTTGGCGTACTTGCAAAAAGGGAGGGTGTGCTGCGTGAGTTGCGGACAAAAGTGCGGCCCGGCGTGTCAGGCTGAGGAGCTTACCCACCTGACGCGTCGAGCCGCGATCCGGGGCCCACTGCCAAGTGATCAACCCGCGGACTGAGGATCATACTCCCGCGATTGAGGAATGGGCGACCCTCGAGCTGATTTGTCTGGATGTCGCTCACAAAATTAGCAAAAACAATCAGTTGCCGTCAGTTTTGTGAGATTTTTGTTAGATTTTCCACATCGTCGAAATTGACGACAGATCGGGTATTAATCTGGTAATTAGCTGAAATTAGGCGCGTTTCGACGAAATTGCCGATGGATAGATCCCCCACTCAGGAAGCCGGATGGCGGAGGTAACTGTGCCGGCGGCCGTAGAGAAAATAGATGGCGAAGCCGAGAAGCGTCCAGATGCCCAGGATCGCCCAGTTGAACCAGTCCAGGCTGAAAAGCAGCGCGAAACAGCTGCCGACACCCGCCAGGCAGGTGAACCAGACCCAAGGCACGCGGAATGTACGCGGCAGCTCGGGCATGGTGTGACGCAGGATCAACACGCCGGCGCAGACCGCTGAAAATGCGATCAATGTGCCCATTGAGGTCAGATTGGCGAGAAGGTCGAGCGGGAATATCGCGGCCAGCAGGGCTATCACGGTGCCGGTGATCAGCGTGTTGATGTGCGGTGTGCGATATCGCGGATGCACCTTGCCAAAGATCTTCGGCAACATGCCGTCACGCGCCATGATCATGAAGATTCGCGGTTGCGCGATGATCATGACCAGGATGACGGAGGATAGCCCGATCATGGCGCCGATCTCCACGATCAGCCGCAGCCAGTCCAGTTCCGGGTGCGCCGCGACCGCTGTGACCACCGGCTCGGAGGTATCCAGCACGGTGTACGGCACCAGGCCCGTCAACACGGCCGCCATCGCCAGGTAGAGCACGGTGCAGATCACCAGGGAGAACAGAATGCCGAAGGGCAGGTCGCGCTGCGGATTCTTGCATTCCTGCGCCGCGGTCGAAGTAGCCTCAAAGCCGATGTAGGCGAAGAACACCATGGCCGCGCCGCGCATGATGCCGGACCAGCCGTATTTGCCGTCACCCTGTGCTTCAGGGATGAACGGGTGCCAGTTTTCCGGGTTCACATAACGGTAACCGGCGATGACCACGACCACGATCAGGCCCACCTTGACCAGCACCATCAAGGCATTCAGCCCTGACGATTCGCGAATGCCGATATAGCAAAGCCAGGTCAGCGCCATCACGATCGCTACCGCGGGCAAATTGAACAGATGTCCGGTCGCGACCAGGTGGCCACCGGTAAACGCGAGTGGTGCTTCGGTGAGTGCGATGGGCAGATGAATGCCCATGTGATCGAGCAAGCTGGTGAAATAGCCGGTCCAACTGGCAGCAACCGCGGAAGCGGAGATGCCGTATTCGGCCACCATGTTCCAGCCGATGAACCAGGCCGCCAGTTCTCCCAGCGAGGCATAGGCGTACGAGTACGAGCTGCCCGAAATAGGGATGAGTGTCGCGAATTCGGCGTAGCACAGGGCGCTGAAGCCGCTGCAGATCGCGGCAATGACAAACGAGAGCAATACCGCCGGACCCGCATGCTCGGCCGCGGCGGTACCCGTTACCACGAAAATGCCGGTGCCGATGACAGCGCCGATGCCCAGAGCAGTAATCCCCCATGGGCCCAAGGTGCGCCGCAATGCAGGGCCGTGCACACTATCGTCGTTGCTGAAATCGGTCTTGCGGGCGAGCAACTGCTTGAGCATGGGCTATCGTCTTCGGAAGCGGGGTATCGAGCTCTACGGTAGGCGTCACAAACGCGGCGGCCGGCGTGTTTTGCGCCGGCCGTCGTTTGTCAGGGTGAGTTCTGGCGAAGTTTGCTGTGTTGGTAGCCGTAGAAGCCGTAGATCAGGAAACCGATGGCGGTCCAGCTGAGCAGCAACGGCCAGCGCACCGCAAATGCCTGCCAGAACAGGATCAAGCAAGCTGCTGCGCCAAGCGGGCAAATGATCCACGGCAGCGGCACACGGAACGCGCGTGGCAGTTCGGGACGGGTGCGGCGCAGCACCAGCACGCCGATGCACACCGTGGCGAATGCCAGCAGGGTACCCATCGAAACCAGGTCGCCCAGCACGTCCACGGGGAACAGGCCCGCCAGCGTGGCGGCGATCACGCCCACGATGATGGTGCCCACGTAGGGGGTGCGATGCTTCGGATGCAGGCGGCCCAGCGCCTGCGGCATCAGGCCGTCGCGCGACATCGCGTAGAAGATGCGCGGCTGGCCCATCAGCATGACCAAGACCACCGAGCTCAGGCCCGCCAATGCGGCAAACACCACCAGGACCTTCAGCGAACCCAGCACATAGCTCGCAGTGCCGCCGACAGCGACATTGCCCAGCACATAGTTGAGTGCGGTGGCGACCGGCTCGGGTGTGTTGAGCATGCGGAACGGCGCCACACCCGTCAGCGTGGCGGCCATGGCGATGTACAACAGGGTGCAGACGATCAATGAGCCGAGGATGCCGATCGGCATGTCGCGTTGCGGGTTTTTCGCCTCGCCCGCGGCGGTGGAAACCGCATCGAAACCGATGTACGCGAAGAACACCAGGGTGGCGCCGCGGATGACGCCGCTCCAGCCGAACTTCGAGCCGCCTTCGTTCGCCGGCACGAACGGGTGCCACAGGTCCGTGTTGATGTAATTGAACATCACCACCAGGAACAAGAGAATCACGATCACCTTGATCGCCACGATGATCGCGTTGACCGTCGCCGACTGGGTGATGCCGCGATAGCAGAGCCAGCTGATCGCCGCGACGATGGCGATCGCCGGAACGTTGATCAGCGTGCCGGTAGTGACCAGGTGCCCGGCTTCGTTGAAGGTGAACGGGGCGGAGGAAAGCGCTGCCGGCAACGTGAAGTTCAAGCCGGTCAACGAGCTGAGCATGCGCAGCATCTCGTTGAAGTAACCGGACCAGCCGACTGCCACGGTGGAAGCCGCAAACAGATATTCCAGCACCAGGTTCCAGCCGACGAACCACGCGACGACCTCGCCCAGGGTCGCGTAGGAATAGGAATACGCGCTGCCGGAAACCGGCAGCATCGCAGCGAATTCGGCGTAGCACAGGCCTGCCAGTGCACAAGCGAAACCTGCCATCAGGAAGCTGATCACCAGCGCGGGGCCTGCAAACTGCGCGGCGGCGGTGCCGGTCAGGACAAAGATGCCGGCGCCGATCACCGCGCCGATGCCCAGCATCACCAGATGGCGTGCGGTCAGCACACGTTTCAGCGTGACCTCGCCAGTCGGACTTCCTTCGACGGGTTCGCCGGCGTCCACATGGGGCATCGCCTCGATGGTGTGAGTGGCAAACAGACCTTTTATCATCTAGCTCCCCTTCGGTGATGTAGCCCGTTTCCGCTCTGCGGCGGTGGATAGGACGGGCAGGGCAATGGCGGGCCAACATAGCCCAGCATTACGGGTTGTACAAGTTTCATTCAGCCGCGGCAAAACCCGCCGCGACTTGCTTCCATACGATGCCAACGGATATCCATGCAGCAACCCACTATCTTCACGTTCGGGGCACTTCAGCGCTACCGTGACCAATGGCAGGGTGAGGCGACGACCATCATCCAGTTCGAAACATTTCTGCATACGCACGCGAATGCATTCGAGCGCGGCAACACGGCAGCCCATTTCACAGGTTCATGCTGGCTGGTCAGTGCCGATGGCGCGCAGGTGCTGCTGATGCATCACCGCAAACTGGACAAGTGGCTGCAGCCAGGCGGACACGCCGATGGCGATACCGATCTGATGCGGGTCGCGCTGCGCGAGGCGCAGGAAGAAACCGGCGTGTCGGACCTTCACGTGGAAGGCGATATCTTCGATCTCGATCGGCATCGCATTCCGGCGCGCGCGCATGAGCCGGAACATTGGCATTACGACGTTCGCTATGTGGTGCGCGCACGCGGAGATGGTCGTTTCGCGATCAACGAGGAATCACATGCGCTGGCTTGGCGGGCGGTCGTCGAGGTGGCGACCGATGCCAGCTTCGACGCCTCGCTGCGGCGGATGGCGCACAAGTGGCTGGCGCGCGATTGCGGCCGTGTCTAGCCGTATTTCGCTGGCGCCGGATTCAGATGGCCGCACGCGCCGCAGGTGCGCGCCTCGTGCGAGCCGTAGAAGCGGTCGAACACGGGCGGAAAATCACGCTCGATGCTGTCCAGCGTGAAGTATTCCTCGTACAGCTTATGGTTGCAGCGTTCGCAGAACCACAGCAGACCATCCTGCTCTCCTTCGAGGCGGCGCCGCTCGATCACCAATCCGATTGACCCGGCTTTGCGGTTGGGTGAGTGCGGCACGCGTGGCGGCAGGTAGAAGATCTCGCCCGCACGCAACGGAATGTCGCGCGCATGGCCATCGTCCTGCACCTTCAGCACGATCTCGCCTTCGAGTTGATAGAAAAACTCGGGGCCTTCGTCGTAGTGGTAATCGGTGCGCGCGTTGGGTCCGCCCACGATCATGATGATGAAGTCGCCATCGACGATGCATTTGTTGCCGACCGGCGGCTTCAACAGGTGGCGATGTTCGTCGATCCAGCGCTCGAGGTTGATGGGTGGCAGCAAGGCCATGGTGGCAGTCCCCGGGAGAGTGGCGATCACCTTAGCGCCGCCGCGACCGCAAAAAAAGCCGCGGTGGCTCAGACTTCCAGCGTCGCCAGGTCGCCCTTTTCCTCCAGCCAGGCCTTGCGGTCGCCGGCACGCTTCTTCGCCAGCAACATGTCCATCAACTTGGCGGTGCCGTCGTCGTCGCCGATGGTCAGCTGCACCAGCCGGCGCGTATCCGGGTGGATCGTCGATTCGCGCAGCTGCGGCGGGTTCATCTCGCCCAGACCCTTGAAGCGGGTGGTGCTGACTGCGCCCTTCATCTTCTCGCGTTCGATCCGCTGCAGCATCGCCTGTTTCTCGCTTTCATCCAGGCAATAGAACACCTGCTTGCCCACGTCGACGCGGAACAGCGGCGGCATCGCCACGAAGACATGACCTTCGCTGACCAGCTTGGGGAAATGCCGCAGGAACAGCGCCGCCAGCAGGGTGGCAATGTGCAGCCCGTCGGAATCGGCATCGGCCAGGATGATCACCTTGCCATAGCGCAGGCTGGACAGATCGTCCTTGCCCGGATCGCAACCGATCGCCACGGCGAGGTTATGCACTTCCTCGGACGCCAGCACCGAGGTCGATTCGACTTCCCAGGTGTTGAGGATCTTGCCGCGCAGCGGCAGGATCGCCTGGAA
>DHXA01000235.1:9704-15185 GCA_002413455.1 Rhodanobacter sp. UBA5168
TTGGCGCTGCCGCCGGCGGAATCGCCCTCGACCAGAAACAGCTCCGTGCGGGTGAGATCGGTGGCGGTGCAGTCGGCCAGTTTGCCGGGCAGTTGCGGGCCCTGGGTGATCTTCTTGCGCACGATCTGCTTGGCCGCTTTCAGGCGCGCACTGGCGCGCTCGATCGCCAGCTGCGCGATGCGCTCGCCCATCTCGACGTGCTGGTTGAGCCACAGGCTGAAAGCATCGTGGATGACGTTCTCGACCATGCCGGCGGTCTGGCGCGAGGACAGCCGCTCCTTGGTCTGGCCGGCGAACTGCGGATCCTGCAGCCGCGCCGACAGCACGAAGGCGAGCCGCTCCCACACATCTTCCGGCGCCAGCTTCACGCCACGCGGCAGCAGGTTGCGGATGTCGCAGAACTCACGGATCGCGGTGGTCAGGCCGGTGCGCAGGCCATTGACGTGGGTGCCGCCCTGCGCGGTGGGAATCAGGTTGACGTAGCTTTCCTGCACCAGTTCGCCCTCGGGCAACCAGGCCAGCGCCACTTCCAGGCCTTCGACATCGCGCGCCATGTGGTGTACGAACAGTTCGTTCGGCAGTGCCTCGGTACCGTCGAGCTCACCACGCAGGTAATCGCGCAGGCCATCCTCGTAATGCCATTCGACGACTTCAGCGCTTGCGACATCGGTGAGTTTCACGTTGAGGCCTGCGCACAGCACGGCCTTGGCGCGAAGCAGGTGCTTGAGCTTGCCCAGCGAAATCTTCGGTGAATCGAAATACTTCGCCTCCGGCCAGAAACGCAATGTCGTGCCGCTACGCTTCTTCGGCACCGTGCCAATGACTTCCAGCGGGCTGATCTTGTCGCCGTGCGCGAATACCATCCGGTATTCGGAGCCATCGCGGCGGATCGTCACTTCCACGCGATCGGACAGCGCGTTGACCACCGACACGCCCACGCCGTGCAGGCCGCCGGAGAAGTTGTAGTTCTTGCCGCTGAACTTACCGCCCGCGTGCAGCCGCGTCATGATCAGCTCGACACCGGACACGCCTTCTTCCGGATGGATGTCCACCGGCATGCCGCGGCCGTCGTCGCTCACTTCCACCGAGCCGTCCTCGTGCAGCACCACTTCGATGGTCTTCGCGTGGCCGGCCAGCGCCTCGTCCACCGAGTTGTCCACCACTTCCTGCACCAGATGGTTCGGACGGGTGGTGTCGGTATACATGCCGGGACGGCGTTTGACCGGATCCAGGCCGGAGAGGACTTCAATGTCGGCGGCGTTGTAGCGACTGCTCATGCGTGTGTTTCGGATGGTTCAAGACAGCGAAGCATGGGGCGCGCAGGCCGGCAGGGTCAAGCCGACGGGCTGGATCAGCGGTAACCCTGCGCCTGCAACGAAAACAGGTGTGCATAGTGGCCGGCCAGCGCCATCAGCTGTTCGTGGCTGCCGCGTTCGACGATGCGGCCGTCCTGGATCACGATGATCTGGTCGGCCATGCGCACGGTGGAGAAACGGTGCGAGATCAGGATCGCGATGCGATTGCCGGCCAGTTCGCGGAAGTGCTCGAAGATGGTCGCCTCGGCGGCTGCGTCCATCGCGGCGGTGGGCTCGTCCAGCACCAGGATGTCGGCGCGCGAGCGCATGAAGGCACGCGCCAGCGCGATCTTCTGCCACTGGCCGCCGGACAGCTCGCGGCCATCGCGGAACCACTTGCCGAGCTGGGTCTCGAAGCCGGCCGGGAGGCTGTCGATGAACTCGCTGGCCATGCCCTTGTCGCTGGCTTCGCGCCAGCGCGCCGCATCCTCGAAGTGGCTGACGTCGCCAGCGCCGACGTTCTCGCCCACGCGCATCTGATAGCGCGCGAAGTCCTGGAAGATCACGCCGATGCGCTGCAACAGGGTGCTTTCGTCCCAGTTGCGCAGGTCGGTGCCGTCGAGCAGGATGCGGCCGCTGTCGGGCGAATACAGCCGGGTCAGCAGCTTGATCAGGGTGGTCTTGCCGGAGCCGTTCTGGCCCACGAGGGCCAGCGATTCGCCGGGGCGGATATGCAGGTTGATGTCATGCAGCGCCGGTTCGCCGGCGCCGGGATAGGTGAAGCTGACCTGCTCGAAGCGGATGCCGTCGTCCGGCTTCGCGCCGCGCTGGGAAATACCCATCGACGGTGGCACCGGTGTTTCGAGGTATTCGTAGAGGGTCGACAGATACAGGTTGTCCTCGTACATGCCGCCGATCGCCGACAGCATCGCGGACACCGCCGACTGGCCCTGCCGGAACAACATCAGGTACATCGTCATCTGGCCCAGCGTGATGCGCCCGACCACGGTGGTGGCGGCGATCCAGGCATAGGCGCCGTACAGCGTGATCGTACCGAGCAGGCCCAGCCCAAAGCCCCAGCTTTCGCGGCGCACGGTGAGGTCGCGATCGTCGCTGTAGAGCTTGTCGAAGATGCCGCGATAGCGATCCAGCAGCAGCGGACCGAGGCCGTAGAGTTTCACTTCCTTGGCGTGATCCTCGCGTGCCAGCACGGTTTCCAGGTAAAGCTGCATGCGCGTTTCCGGCGAACGCCAGCGGAACAAGCGGAACGCATCGCCGGAAAATTTCGTTTCGGCCAGGAACGACGGCAGCCCGGCCAGCAGCAGCACGGCCACCGCCCATGGCGAGAACTGGAACAGCAGCGTGCCGTAGCTGACCAGCGAGATCGCGTTCTGGCCCAGCCCGAACGTGCGCGTCACCAGCGACAGCGGGCGGCTGGATGCCTCGCGGCGGGCGCGGGTGAGCTTGTCGTAGAACTCCGAATCCTCGAAGTGCGCAAGCTCCAGCGTCAGCGCCTTCTCCAGGATCATCACGTTGACGCGTTGCCCCAGCTGCGCGCGCAACAGCGACTGGCACAGCGACAACCCGCGCTGCGCGCCGGCCAGCGCCGCCACCAGCAGGCCTTCCAGCGCCACCCATTCGAATACGTGTCGCAGCGACGGATGGCCGCCGCCCGTCCAGAGCCGGCTGGCATTCACCACGGCATCGACGATATGCGCGCCGACGTACGCCACCCCTGCTGGCAGCAGGCCGGCGATCAAGGTCAGCGACGCCAGCGCCATCGTAAGCGCATGGCTGGTACTCCACACCAGTTCCAATGCGCGCCCGCTGTAGCGGAACACACCCAGGAAGCTGCGGGTGAGTTCGGTCGATTCGGCGGACTCAGGGGAATGGTGGGGCGGCACGCGAGGAGAGTCGTCAGGTCATCGCGCAGCAGCGCGGAAGTCCTGACATGGGGTCCATGCCGCTTCACGCAAGATGGAGGCGTGTCGCCCCAGGCAAGTCAGTGCAGCTGCACGTCGACGACCTGCTGGCCTGGCTGATAGAGCGCCGGGAACAGTTGTTGCAGGTGCACCACCTTCGGCGCGTCGTTGATGACGATGTACGGATTGTCCGGATGCTCGCTGAAGTAATGCTGGTGGTACGCCTCGGCCGGGTAGAACGCCCTCAGCGGAACCACCTGGGTCACGATCGGCGCCGGGAAGGCTTTCGCCGCGCTCAGCTGCGCGATATAGGAAGCAGCGATCGTCTTCTGCTCGTCGTTGCCGTAGAAGATCACCGAGCGGTACTGCGTGCCGCTGTCCGGCCCTTGCCGGTTGAGCTCGGTCGGGTCCAGCGCGACCGAAAAGAACACCTGCAGCAAGGTGCCATAACTGACCTGTTTCGGGTCGAATTGAATCCGCACCGACTCGGCATGGCCGGTATTGCCGTCGCTGACCTGATCGTAGCTCGCTGTGCCGGCGCTTCCGCCGGAATAGCCGGCCACCACCTTGTGCACACCCCTGACGTGTTCGAACACCGCCTCGATGCCCCAGAAGCACCCGCCGGCAAACACCGCGGTAGCTTCGTTCTGTGCCGGCTTCACCGCATCCACGGCGGGGGCGGGCAGCTTCACGCCGTCGCTCGCGGCCGATGCCGGCGTGCATGCGGCCAGCCCCGCCAGCATCAGGGCGGCGATGAGAGGAAGTGTCTGGAACAGGGTGCGACGGAGCATGGCGGGCCTCGCTGACGATGGGGGCGCATGAAGCGCTATCGGGCTTGTGTCATTACGTGGGAGCGGTCCTGACGGATGCAAGCGCGCCCGACACGGGCGCTCCCATCCGATATTTCGCTGTCAGGCCGGCAGCGGTTACCTGCACCTGGTTTTCCGGCCGGCTAAGATGATCCGCCCGGTCTCGACGAGGCATGACGATGCACGACGCCATCGACCTGCAGGCTTATCTCCGGCGCATCGGCCGGCAAGGCGCGGTCTGTCCCGACATGTCGACGCTGCAAGCCATCGTCGCGGCCCATGTGACGACGATTCCGTTCGAGAACCTCAGTCCCTTGCTCGGTCTGCCGGTGGACCTGGAACTGGCCGCACTCGAGCGCAAGCTGGTGCACGAGGGGCGCGGCGGTTATTGCTTCGAGCAGAACCTGCTGCTCGAAGCCGCGTTGCGGGCGATCGGTTTCGAGGTCTCGGGGCTGATCGCGCGCGTGCTGTGGACGCAGCCCGAGGATGCGATCACGCCCCAGACTCATATGCTGCTGCGCGTCGAGTTGGCTGGCGAGAGCTGGCTGGTCGACGTCGGTTTTGGCGGACAGACCCTGGTTGGCGTGTTGCGGCTGCAGGCGGATATCGAACAGGCGACCCAGATGGAACCGTTCCGGCTGGTGCAGATGGATGGCGACTTTCGCATGCAGTCGCTGGTGCGTGGACAGTGGCTGTCGTTGTATCGCTTCGACCTGCGCCCGGTGCCGCTGATCGATTACGTCGTGGCCAATCACTATGTATCGACGCACCCGGATTCGAATTTCGTCAACCATCTGAATGTGGCGCGCACAACATCGGATAGCCGTCTGAGCCTGCGCGATCGCGAGTTCACCGTGCGGCGCATGGGGCGCGAACCCGAACGGCGCACCCTGCACGACATCGGCGAAATACGTCGCGTGCTGGAGCAGGACTTCCTGATCAGGCTGCCCGCGCATCCGCAGCTCGATCGGCGGCTGGGCAACCTGCCGGACAACTCGCCGGTTTAGGCTTCGGGATCCGCCAGCACGTGGATTTCCGCGTCGTCGATGGTCACCACCTGACCCGCATGGATCTTGCAGGTCTTGCGCAGCTCGGTGACGCCGTCGACCTTCACCGCGCCGGTGGCGACGATGGCCTTGCCGGCACCGCCGCTGTCGCACAGGCCGGTCAGCTTCAACAGCATGTTGAGTTCGACGTACGTGCCTTCCAGTTCGAAATCGATGGTTTGCATGGGAATCCGCAAGAGGTGGGCAGACAAGGGTGACACGCTTTTCAGGCGGACACCTGGCCGTGGTCGAACGCGCTATCGGGCAACGCCAGGAAAGCGAACCACGGCCTGTCGTTATCGCTGCCGAAGGTGGCCGCGTCATCGAGGATGCCCAACAGGACATTGAAGTCCGCGTCGGCAGCCTGCCGCAATTCATCGGCATGCTCGAACAGCAGCACGTGGCCCCA
>DHXA01000235.1:15373-15989 GCA_002413455.1 Rhodanobacter sp. UBA5168
GACACCGCGAGGCGCCGCAGCAGTTCGTCCTTGCCGTGGCAGCCGGCCAGGTCGGTGCGGCACACGTGCAGTTCGTCGCGGGTGGCGATTGCGGCGAAGCGGTCGAGGTCGTCGACGTCCACGAAGTACACCCCGCTTTGCGACGGCCGGGTCAGATCGAGTTCGAAGGTGTGCGCGCTCATCGGTTCAGCTCGAAGCGGTGGAAGCTGCGGTAGTGATCGCCGGTGTAGTAGTAAATCACCGGTGGGTTGCCGCCGGTGATGATGCGCCGCGCCCCGCGGGTACGCGCACCCGGTGTTTCCACCGTGTATTCGTGGTAGTAGCCGCGCGGCGCCTGCGGCAACCGGCCTTCATAATTGCCGAATACCACGCCGTCCTGATCATGGTCGAACGGGCCGCCTCGGGCGATCCGATGCAGGGTGGCCTGTGCTTCCCCGGGCAGAAATCCCCGGGCAGCGACTGCCGTGCCCTGCGTCGTAGGAGCCCCGCCGGAGGGATGGACGGCAGCTGGCGCGGGTGCATGCCGCTGCCACAGCACGATGGCGAAGAGCAGGGCGGCAAGCAGGATCAGCGGATGGAGTCGGCGCATGCGGATTCGTTGGAAGGGGAACAGAAG
>DHXA01000235.1:16280-27274 GCA_002413455.1 Rhodanobacter sp. UBA5168
GACCTGCCGCGCGCGGTGGCATTCTACGACGCCCTGCTCGGCGAACTGGGAGCGGCGCGGCTGATGGAAACCGAGCGCTACCTGTTCTGGGGCATCTCGATGCAACAGCCGAGCCTGTGTGTAATCAAGCCGTTCGACGGCCAGCCGGCCACGATCGGCAACGGCGACATGGTGGCGCTGGTCGCCGACAGCCGCGACAAGGTCGACCGTTTGCATGCCAGGGCGCTGGCGCTGGGCGGTAGTGACGAGGGCGCGCCGGGCGATCGCGGCGGCGGTTTCTATGCCGGTTATTTTCGCGACATCGAGGGGCACAAGCTCAACGTGTTCTGCATCGGCTGAAGCACGCCTTGGCGGCGCGAATCAACGATCGCCGTCGATGCGCGCCTGCAGCGCCATCGCTGCCGCCGGATTGCGATGCTTGGCGCTGCTGATGAAAAACACGAACACGTCGCGCGGTTTGCCTGCCGTCTGCAGGGCGGCGGCATGCGGCAGCTCGGCAATGTCGTTGCCCGCGGCCCAGCTACGCGCCTGATCGGCCCATCGATCCAGCGCGGCCGGCGCATAGCCGGTGGGGATGTCGTCGGCGCTGCGCATCAGCCGTGCGTAGGTGAAATCGCCGGTGAGGTCGGCCATTGAGGGGTAGTCGGGCGAGTCGGTGAACACGGTGGGCACCGCATGTGCGCGCGCCAGATCCACATAGCGCGCACACCGGAAACCCGGGTGGCGGACTTCCAGCACATGTCGCAGCGGCTGACCATCCAGTTCGCGCGGCAGCGCCTCCAGGAACGCTTCAAGATCATCCGCGTCGAAGGGCCGCGAGGGCGGCAGCTGCCACAGGATCGGTCCCAGCCGATCACCCATCTCGGCCAGCCCGCCATGCACGAAACTGTGGATACCCTTGCCGGCCTCGGCCAGCCGTCTTCCCTCGGTGATGTAACGCGGCGCCTTCAGCGAAAACACGAAATCCACCGGGGTTTCGGCCGCCCATTTGGCATAGGTGGCCGGCTTCTGCGCGCCGTAGTAGGTACCGTTGATCTCGATGGCGCGCAACTGGCGGCTGGCGAATTCCAGTTCGCGGCGCTGCACCAGCCCGGCCGGATAGAAGTTGTTGCGCCAGGGCGCGTAGGTCCAGCCACCGATGCCGACGCGGATGCGGGTCCGGAGCTTTGTCGCGGCGAGCAGATCGCCGGTTGGGGCGTGGGCAGACATGACGTGATCCGAGCGGAAGCGGCCGGCTGATCTTGCCACGTCGGTGCCGCTGCGCCGAGCATGGATGACTTCAGGCACGCGCCGGTCGCCCGATTCCCGCGGTATCAATCGAACCTTCCCAACCCGAGGTGTGAGCGGATGACACGGAAGGCTGGCAGCCGGCTGGCTGCACTTGTGTTGTGCGGTATCGCGGCCTGTTCCGCGGCGGCTGCCGAGGTGGTGCCGCAGGTGTTTTCGCCAGGCGTGATCTCCGGCCCGGCGAGCGAGGACTCGGCGGCGTTTTCGCCGGACGGCAACACGATCTATTTCGACCGCATCCACTGGCCGAACGCGGCCATCATGGTCTCGCACCGTGTCCACGGCATCTGGTCGGCGCCGCATATCGCACCGTTTACCGGGGAATGGCTCGATCACGATCCGGCGATGGCGCCGGATGGCTCGTTCCTGGTGTTCAGTTCGAACCGGCCGGGTGTAAAAGGCGGCAAGGCGCTCGATGCCGTGCTGGCCGACGGCAAGCGGATGAAGGGTTCCGGTGGACACCTCTGGCGGGTCGATCGCAAGGGCGCCGGCTGGGGCGTGCCGGTGCGCCTCCCCGACGTGGTCAATGCAAGCACGCGAATCTACGCGCCGAGCGTGGCCGCCGACGGCAGCGTGTACTTCCAGCAGCCGGACCCGCACACCGACGACTTCAAGCTGTACCGCTCGCCATACCGGGACGGTCGCTACCTCGCGCCGGTCCCGGTCGCGTTGGGCACGCCGACCTCACATGAACTCGATCCGGCGATCGCCCCGGACAAATCGTTCATCGTGTTTGACGCGAACTACGCCGGCAAGGACGGCGCCGACCGGTTGTACATCGCGTTCCACGAAGGCGACCGCTGGAGTGCGCCGCTGGATCTCGGTGATGCCGTCAACCGCGGCGCGCCGTGGGGCTCGCACCTGGGTCCGGACCGTCGCACGCTGTACTTCAGCAGCCCGCGCTCGATCCCGGTCAGCTATCCGCGTACCCGCCAGCAGGCCGGGCAGGATCTCTTGCGCATGCAGGCCTGGGACAACGGCAACGACAACCTCTGGTCGGTGTCGCTGGATTCGTGGCTGGACGCGCACCGCCACGCGGCGGGTTGATCCGGTAGCTGGCAAGGGTGCGCACCGGCCGGCTGATCGTGGTTCGGTGCGCATGACTTCCAGCGCTGGCCTTGCGCCCGGTTTGCCGCGATAGTTGGAAAATTGCCACCAGCGGAGCCTTCGATGTCCCAGCGTTTCCTTTCCCCGCGCCTGGCGGGTTGCTGCGCGCTGTTCGTTTTCGCCACGGCGGCCTGGCCACAGGCGCCCGCCCCGCGCACAGCGCCGCCGGTGTCGACCCACGACATCGTGCAACTGGCCTTGCCGCAGCAGTTGCAGGACTTCGGCGCCTATGTCGACAGCGCACGCAAGGCCTTCGACGTGCCCGGGATCGCCGTGGCGATCGTCAAGGACGGCAAGGTGGTGATGGAGCAGGGCTTTGGCCCGCGCGAAATCGGCAAGCCGGCCCAGGTCGATGCGCACACGCTGTTCGCGATCGCCTCCAACACCAAGGCGTTCACCGCCGCCGCGCTGCAGCAGCTGGACGAGCAGGGCAAGCTGAAGATGGACGACCGGGTGATCGATCACCTGCCGTGGTTTCGCATGTCCGACCCCTATGTGACGCACGAGATGCGCATCCGCGACCTGCTGGCGCATCGCAGCGGCCTCAGCCTCGGCGCGGGTGATCTGCTGTACTGGCCGCCGACCTCCTACAGCACGAAGGACGTGGTCGAGCGACTGCGCAACGTGCCGATCAAGAACGGCTTCCGCAGCGGCTATGCCTACGACAACATCCTGTTCGCGGTGGCCACGCTGGTGATCGAGCAGGCATCGGGCCAGAGTTATGCCGACTACGTGCGCACGCACCTGTTCAAGCCGGTCGGCATGGACGAATCGCTGATCGACAAGACCTACATCAGCGCGGGCATGGACGTGGCGACGGGCCACGCCAAGGCCGACTTCAAGGATCTGCAGCCGGTGCCGCCGATGGCGTGGCTGAATGATCCGGGCGCTGGCGGCATCTATTCCAGCGTGCACGACATGGCCAAGTGGATGAACGTGCAACTCGCCGGCGGCGCCTTGCCTACGACTGGCGCCGATGGCAAGCCGGAGCGACTGTTCTCCGAAGACAGCCAGCGCGAGATGTGGAGCGTGCTCACCCCGATCAAGGTCGGCAAGCCGCCGGTTCCGGAGCTGGCGCCGCTGGTGCCGAATTTTTCCGGCTACGGTGAAAGCTGGTTCCTGTCCGACTACCGGGGCCAGAAACTGGTCTGGCATACCGGCGGCTGGCCGGGCATGGTTTCGCGGGTGACGCTGGTGCCGGAACTGCATCTTGGCGTGGTGGTGCTGACCAATGCCGAATCCGGCGCCGCGTTCAACGCGGTGACCTATCGCGTGCTCGACGCCTACCTGAATCCGGAAACGAAGACCGATTGGGTTGCGGTTTACGACAAGGCGGTGAAGAAAGCGGAGGCGAAATCCGACGACAGCTACGCCCGACACGCGGCCGCACGCGACAGGAGCAGCAAGCCTTCGCTGCCGCTGGCGAAGTATGCGGGCAGCTACCGCGACCCATGGTATGGCGATGTCATCGTGAGCCAGGAAAACGGCAAGCTGCGCCTGCGCTTCAGCAAGACCGCGCAACTGGTCGGCACCATGACGCCATGGCAACACGACACGTTCACGGTGCGCTGGGACGACCGCTCGCTCAATGCCGACGCGTTCGTGACCTTCACCCTGGATATGGACGGCCATATCACCGAGGCGCGCATGCAGCCGATCTCGCCGCTGACCGACTTCAGTTTCGATTTCCAGGATCTGCGGCTGGCGCCAGTGGAAGCCGGCAAGAAACACACGCAGAACGATTGATACGCTGCCTTCGCCAGGGTGTGCTCTGGCGCGCGGTTCACCATCCCTGCCGCCGTGGAGCCCGGCGATCGGGATGCCACGGTCTCATCTGACGCAAGGGGAAGTCATCATGCGTTACCGTTTTCACGCCACTGCCGTTCTGCTTTCGCTGGGCCTGCTCGCTGGTGCCGCGCAGGCGCGTACCGATACGGGCGTCACCCACCAGTTCTTTCATGTGCGTCTGGATACAACGGCGGCACCGCAACCGACCTCGGGCCGGTTGCTGCTGTTTGCGATCGACGCCAGGAGCGCCGCGGCCGCGGCGAAGGCCGCATCCGACGGCAAGAGCGACGTGGTCGGGGCCGTGGACGCCAACCCGTTCCGTGCCACCGAAACCAGCGTGGCGGCGCGCGAGATCAGCGATTGGGCGCCGGGACAGACCGTCGACATCGACGCCGACCAGATGGCGTTCCCGGCCGCGTTTTCGCGGTTGCCGCCGGGCGACTATCTGCTGCAGGCGGTGCTCGATGTCAACCACGACTACAACTACCACGGCCGCAGTGGCGGCGATCTGCTCAGCAAGGTGGTGGCGGTGCACCTGCCAGCAACCTCGCCGGCGACGTTCGAACTGGTCGACACCGTGCCCGCGCGCCAGCCGTGGCAATTCCCCAAGCGAGCGATGAGCGAGCAGTCGATGCGCCATCTGGCCGAGGCTCGTGCACACGCGCAGCCGATCGACTTCGACAGCCCCGCGCTTGGCGCGTTCTGGGGCAGGCCGATCGCCATGCGCGGCTGGGTACTCACGCCGCCAGGCTATGAGGCCGGCAAACAGCGCTATCCCACGGTCTACGTGACGCACGGCTACGGCGGCGATGCGACGACGTTGAGCGCCAGCGCAGCCATGGTTTACGCCTCGATTGCCGAACGCCAGATGCCGCCGATGATCTGGGTGTTTCTGGACGAGTCGAGCCCGACCGGCACGCACGAGTTCGCCGATTCGGTGAACAACGGTCCGTGGGGACAGGCGCTCACCACCGAGCTGATTCCGCAACTGGAATCCCGCTACCGCATGGACGGCAAGGTTACCGGCCGTTTCCTCAACGGCCATTCCTCGGGCGGCTGGGCCACGCTGTGGCTGCAGACGCGCTATCCGAAGATCTTTGGCGGCACCTGGTCGACCTCGCCGGACCCCAGCGATTTTCACGACTTCACCGGCGTCGACCTGTATGCGCCGAACGCCAACGTCTATCGGCGGACGGATGGCTCGGCCTATCCGCTGGTGCGCGATCACGCCAAGGTGCTCGGCACGTTCGAGCAGTTTGCCCGGATGGAACGCGTACTCGGCCCGTACGGCGGCCAGCTGGCGTCGTTCGAGTGGGTGTTCTCGCCGCGCGGCGAGGACGGCCGGCCCGAGCCGATGTTCGATCGTGCCACCGGCGCCGTCGACCCGGCGGTGGTCACCTACTGGCGCGACCATTACGACATCGCCTGGCGTCTGCAGCATGAATGGCCGCGGCTGAAGTCCGATCTGGATGGCAAGATCCACCTGGTCGTCGGCACCGCCGATACGTTCTATCTTGACGGCGCCGCGCACAGGCTGAAAGCGGTGCTGGACGGTCTGCACGCCAAAGCCGACTTCCGTTTTCTGCCCGATCGCACCCACTTCGACTTGTACGCCGTCGGCAAGGATCGTCAGGGCCTGCTCAAACAGTTCAGCTGGGAGATGTATGCCCTCGCCAGACCGGATTCGAAGCTGAAGCCGACGACCACGGCGGCAGACGTCGGCGGCGCGAAGCAGACCCGTTCACCCTGAGCGGCAGGCCGCAGGCGGGAGACGAGGAACCGCCAAGGTCCCTCGTCCGGCTTGGCGGGGCGGCGACGCCATGAGGGGGAGTCAAGCCTGCCCAGGCTGCCACGGATCGTAGCTGCCGAAATACCACAGGTGACCTTCCGGGTCATGGCAGCTGTAACCGGCGCCGCCGTAATCCTTCTCGGCGTAATCGTCGACGATCACCGCACCCGCCGCCTTCGCCTGCTGGTAGTGCGACTTGCAGTTCGCCACGGTCACGCAGGCGCATTGCGTTTCGCGCCCACCAATTTCGTCGGGTTGGGCGACGTGCCGGCCGAACGCGTTGTCGCGCACCTCGCCCAACATGACCATGCCGTTGCCGTAGGTCAGCTGGGCATGTTCCACGCCACCTTGCTCGTTCTCGTAAACGGCGTGCTTCGCGAAGCCGAACGCCTTGCACAGCCAGTCGATCGCGGCATGCGCGTCGCGGTAACGCAGGCAGGGGATGATGGTGCTGCCGGTTTGGTGGGATGCGGGCATGGTGCAGGCTCCTCGGGCAGGCTGGGCAGGATTCCGAAAGCGTCAGCCTAACCCTCTTCGTCGGCGCTTTCGACAGCCGGTGGCAGTCGGCGCAGCACCATGCTCTGCGGGCTTGTCATCGGCAGCTTGGCACTGCGCAGGCGTTCGAGTATTTCGAACAGTAGATCGCTCTTTACGCCACTGACGTCACGCGGGCTGTTGACGTAGGCGATGCAGTTGAACGTCATCGAGCCGGCGTCGAGATTTTCCAGCTGCACGCTCGCGGCCGGTGTGCTCAGGATGCCGGGGTGCGCACGCAGCACTTCCAGGATCAGCTCACGCACCTTGCCTGCATCGGTATCCAGTGGCATCGACAGCTTGATGTTCACGCGGCCCTGGGCGTTGGCCAAGGTCACGTTGCGTACGTTCTGGGTGATGAACTGCGAGTTCGGCACAATCATGGTGGAGCGGTCGCTCATCTGGATCTCGGTGGCGCGCACGTTGATCCGGCGGATGTCGCCTTCGACGCCGCCGATGGCGACCCAGTCGCCCACCTTCACGGGCCGTTCGGCCAGCAGGATCAGGCCGGAGATGAAGTTCTGCACGATCGCCTGCAGGCCGAAGCCGATGCCGACCGAAAGTGCGCTAGCCATCCACGCGATGCTCTGCAGATCCACTTTCAGCGCGACCAGTGCCAGCACGAACACCAGTACGCCGCCGACATAGCCGAGCAGGGTCAGCATCGAGTTCTGCATGCCGAGGTCCAGCGCGGTCTTCGGCAGCAGCTGGTCACTCAGCCAGCGCTTGATCACCCGCAGCACGATCAGGCCCAGCACGAACACCAGCACGGCATCGAAAATGTTGCTGGGCACGATCTTGAGCGAGCCCAGCGAGCCGCCCGACAGCAGCGTGCCGATGCGCCCGGCCAGCTCCTGCGGGTCTGCACCGAACGGTGCCAGCACGATCGCCACCGCCAGGATCAGCAGCATGGCGCGGGTGACGCCGGACAGCAGGGTGCCGGTCTGTTCGAGTGCGCTGGGAGCCAGCCCGAAACTGCTCTGCAGGCGCGTACCGCTACGGCCCTTGGGGTCGAACACGGTGTCGAAGATGTCGTCGACCAGATGCATCAACAGGTACAGTGCCGTGAGGATCACGCCGACCCACAGCATCTGCCGCGCGATGAAGAAGGCAAAGGCGATATAGCCCGTGATCACGCCGAGCAGGACGATGCCGACGCCGACGAATGCCGCCGCAACCACCAGACCGACCCAGACGGGGCGCTGCGCCGTCAATTCGCCGGCGGCCAGCGTGGCGCGCCGCGACTGACCCAGCCGCATCAGCGCGCTGCCCACCAGCAGGCCGATCAGCACGGCGAGCAGCCCGCGTGTCGCCACGGTGATCGCCAGGCTGGCGCCGATCGCGTTGTTGATGCTCTCGACCACACCCAGCAGCAGGGCGGCGCCACCGAGCAGCCACGGGAACGCGCGCAGCCGATCCGCGGCATCGTCAGACAGAGTGGACAATCGCCAGGAAGGGCGCTTGCTGGAAAGCATGGCGCGGCCGAGTCCGGTCATGAAGGCGGCGAAGGTCACCAGCCGCACCAGCTTCCTTGCCAGCTCGTCCACATCCTCGTCGGGCAGGTCGTTCCAGCTCAGCGCAAGATACGCCGCGCGCGCGGCCAGCCCGATCACCAGTGTGTAGGCCAGTGTCATTGCCACGGCCAGCGCGCTGCGCCGCAGTCGGCCGGCTGGCATGCGATTGGTGGTCACCTGTACGAGCATGCGTTCGATCAGCCAGCGACCGGCGCTGAGCAGCAGTACGGCAAGGATCAGGCACAGCACGAACGGCGTGCGGTTGGGCGGTTGCCACGCCTGCCGAATGGTTATCAGGACATCGTTGCCCAGTTGCCTTGCCCGCGCCATGTCATCGGGAAACGCCTTGGCCGGGTCTGCCCAGAATGCGCGGCTGAAAGGTGTTGCCGTGCGCGAATTGAGCTGGGCCTGGAACTGGTCGCGCCGCAGCTCGGCGACGTGGGCGGCCAGCTGGGTCGCCTCGGTGCCCAGTGAATTGGCCTGTTTGATCTGGCCATCCAGATCGTTCTGATCCCTGGTCAGCTGACGACGCTGCGTACTCAGCTGCGGCGACTCCGCTGGTGCACCCCTGGCTGGAGCAGGGCCGAGTACATCGAGCCGGGTCTGCAGGCTGGCCGCCTGCGGCGACAGCGTGGATGCCAGCTGTTCGGCCTGCTGTTGCACAGCCAGTGCGCGACTGCGCAGGTCGTTCAACGGCACCTCGGCCTTCTTGGAATCCACCGCGGCCTTGATGTCGTCCAGTTCGGCACGCAGCTGGGTCAGCGTCTGCGCCGGTGTCAGCGCCGGTGCCGGGGCAGGCGTGTTCGCATCCGGGGCGTCTTGCGCCAGTGCGTTGCCGCTGGAAACCGTCAGCAACAGAAGGAAGAGGTAGCGCAGGAAAGTAGGCATCCGGGCATGATCGGAGCGCAGCTGCGGGCGGTCAATCATGCGAATGAAGTTTCGTGGCTTGCGTTCAGATTGAGCTTGTCAGCAAGCGGCCCATGCCCGCTCGCTGCGCATGCCGAATCGTTGCATGAACGCATGGCTGCTGGCGAAGCGCTTGTACGCAAGCGACTCGACTGCGCACAGAGCAACCTGCTCAGTCTTGTCGCATGGCCCGCAATACCGCGCGCCGCGCGAGGCTGGCAGGTGACCAGATTTCATCGGCCTGGTAGTACTCGACCACCGCGGGAATGTTCGCTGGCAAGATCACCCATGGCTGTTTGGTCGAGGTGTAGATGTGGATGTCGGGCGGCAGCCGCTCAGGTTGCTTCAGTGTGCCCACCCGTACGAACGCCACCACCTTGCCGCCTCCCGGATAGTGGCTCCACAGCGCGACATGACAGTGCGCGCAGCGCGCGATCTGCTGGCCCTTGCCGCTTTGCGAAGGCGTGTCGGCCATGATCGGTTCGCCCTGCAGCAGCTCCATGCGATCGGTCTCGATCATCGCGTTCAGAGCGAAGGATGCCCCGCTTTCGCGCTGGCACCAGCTGCAGTGGCAGCAGTGCACGATCAAGGGGGTGCTGGTCAGTCGATAGCGGATCGCGCCGCAGGTGCAGGCGCCTTCGAGTACGTCGTTCGTCACGGCAGCTCCCGTTTCGATTCTTCACGTGGCGCGGAATGGCCAAGCGCTCCGGGCGAGCTTCGAGCACAATGACAGTACACGCAAGCCCGGAAACCCTGATGATCTTCCGCTGGTTCGAATCCCTCATCGACGCGTTCAAGGACCCGGTCGACAGCATGCCGCCGCAGTCGGTATGGCGCTTCTACGTGTTCTACCTGCGCCAGGTGTGGCCGGTGTTTGCCGCGGCGATCGTGGTGGGTTTTGCGGTGGCGATCGTCGAGGTATCGCTGTTCGGCTTCATCGGCAGCATCGTCGACATGGCCAAGGGCGCGCCGGGTGCGGCGTTCTTCCACGAGCACGGGCGCAGTTTGCTGTGGATGGGCATCGTGGCGTTGATCGCGCGACCGGTGCTGGGCAGCCTGCACGATCTGCTGGTGAATCAGGCGGTCGTGCCCAGCCTGACCAACCGCATCCGCTGGCAAAACCATCGCTACGTGATCCGCCAGAGTCTGGGCTTCTTCCAGAACGATTACGCCGGACGCATCGCCAACCGCATCATGCAGACCGGCGGTTCGCTGCGCGAGTCGGCGGTGCAGATCGTCGACGCGATCTGGTACGTCACCATCTATACCGGCAGCGCGATCGCGCTGTTCGCGCACGCGGATTTCTGGTTGGCTGCGCCGCTGGTCGGCTGGGTGTTCGCGTATGTCGGATTGCTGGCGCTTTTCATCCCGCGCATCAAGCAGCGCTCGTGGCTGGCCTCGGAGGCGCGCTCGAAGCTGATGGGGCGCATCGTCGACGGCTACAGCAACGTGTTGACGCTGAAGCTGTTCGCGCACACGCGCCGCGAGGAAACCTACGTCGCCGATGCGATGGCCGAGCAGACCGGCAAGCTGCGCCGGATGACCCGGCTCACCACCGCGATGGACGCCAGCATCACCACGCTCAACGGTTTCCTGATCGTCGGCACCTCGGCGCTCGCGCTGTGGCTGTGGAGCGAGGGCCGCGTGACGGTGGGCGCGATCGCGCTGTCGACCGGGCTGGTGATCCGCATCAACAACATGTCCGGCTGGATCATGTGGGTGGTCAACGGCATCTTCGAGAACGTCGGCACCGTGCAGGACGGCATCACCACCATTTCGCAGCCGCGCGCCGTACAGGACCAGGAAGGTGCGATGCCGCTGGAAGTGACCAACGGCGGCGTGCGCTTCGAGCACATCCACTTCCACTACGGCAAGCGGGGCGGGGTGATCGCAGGCCTCGACCTGGACGTGCGCGCGGGCGAAAAAATCGGCTTGGTCGGTCCGTCCGGCGCCGGCAAATCCACCCTGGTCAACGTATTGCTGCGGCTGTACGACCTCGAATCCGGACGTATCCTGGTCGACGGCCAGGACATCGCCAAGGTCACCCAGGAAAGCCTGCGCTCGCAGAT
>DHXA01000018.1 GCA_002413455.1 Rhodanobacter sp. UBA5168
AGGCGCGGGCGGTGATGCAGTCGAACTGGCCTTCGACGTCTTCCACTCGCGACTGCAGCGCGCGCACGCCATCGAGTTTCAGCGCACGGATCGCCTCGCGCAGGAAGCGCACCTTCTTGCCATTGGAATCGACCAGCAGGATCTCGCGCCCCGGCGCGGCGATCGCCAGCACGATGCCAGGCAGGCCGGGGCCGGTGCCGAGGTCGGCCAGGGTGGCGCCTTGCACGTACGGCAGGATCGCCAGCGAATCGAGCAGGTGGCGGGTGACCATCTCCGCTGGATCACGCACGGCGGTGAGGTTGTAGGCCGCGTTCCACCGTTCCAGCAACGCCTGATAGTCGAGCAACCGCGCCACCGCGGCAGACGGCAGGGTCAGCTCCAGCGCGGCAATGCCTTGTTCGAGTCGGGCCTGCAAGGCATCGCGGGTGGTCATGAGGGTCATTTGAGGGGCGTGGGGCGCAAAGTATCCGCGGCTCGCACGGGCATTGCCAACCGCGACAAAAAGAAAACCCGCCGAGGCGGGTTGAAGACGATCAAATCCCCTGCAGCGTGGGCGCTCTCGGGCGCCTGACGCCATTCCAAATTCAGGCGGCGTCGAGTTCGACCCGCGTCACCATCATGCCGCGCTCGCGCAAGGCGTTGTTCAAGGACTGCTTCAGGCGCGCGCCCAAGTCGCGACGATCGACCTGCTCGCCGATCGGCTCGCCACGCAGGGCTTCCTGCGCGCCACGGCGGATCAACTGATCGACCTGCTCGAATACCGCATCGGCGCGCTCGGGCTCCAGCACCTGCCAGTACACCGTGCCGCGCACGTCGTGCGCGTCGGCCCGTGGCTCCTCGAAGCGCAGCGTTTGTCCGGCCAGATTGATCTTGTGCACCACCCGGTCCGCCAGCGGCAATACCAGATGCATGCCCGATGACAGCAGCCGTACCAACTTGCCGTGTCGATACAGGCTATGGACCTGGCCGGCTGGCACAACCTTGACTGCGCTGGCGATCAGCGCGGCAGGCAGCACGAGCAACAAGGTCAGCAGGATCATCATGGTATTCAAAACAGGGGCTTGTCCGTATATCGTTTGGTGCCGCGGGAACTTGAGGATACAGTCGCTTGAGTGCGCGAAGATTAACCTTGATTTAACGACACATCGGAATTTTTAACAAGAGGCAGAACACGCCGAAGTGAGGCGCCCTTCACGAATCTGACCCGTCGCAGCCATGGCACGGCATCTGGCCGACGGTTGCTGCAATGCCACAGCGTCAACCCCAGCTGCAAATCATGCCGGCAATCGGCGTGTCGCTGGTTTGCTCCATCGCAGCTTTGGAAGTGCGGCGAAAACATCCTGCAGCGCAGCAGAGTTTCCATTTCACAGGCACTTTACAACTCGACGTGAAAACGTTTACGTTGCCGCCACTGCTGGGTTTCGGCGGATCCGGACAAGCTTGCATGGCAACAACAACCATCAAAGATGTGGCGCGTGAGGCCCGGGTTTCGGTGGCCTCGGTGTCGCGCGCACTCAATGGTGGCCGCGGCGTCACCGCCGAGACCAGCCAGCGCATCCGCGAGGCTGCGGCGCGCCTGCGTTACATGCCGCATGCCGCGGCACGCATGCTGATCACCCGCCGCACCAACACCATCGGCGCCTTGCTGCCGGACCTGTACGGCGAATTCTTTTCCGAGCTGATTCGCGGCATCGACCTGGCGGCAAGGGCGCGCGGCCTGCATCTGCTGGTATCCAGTTCGCATGACGACGCCGACGCCGCGGCCGCGGCGCTGCGCGCGATGCAGGGCCGGGTCGACGGGCTGTTGCTGATGTCGCCACATGCCGACGCCGCATTTCTGCATCAGAACCTGCCGCATGACCTGCCCACCGTGCTGATGAATACGAGGCTGGCCGGTGACGGCTACTGTGCGTTGTCGGTGGACAACGATGGTGGCGCCCGGCTGATGGTCGAGCACCTGCTGGCGGGCGGCCACCAGCGGATCGTGTTCATTCAGGGCCCGCCTGGCAACCGCGATGCCGGCGAGCGCGAACTCGGCTACCGCGAGGCACTGGCCAGCCACGCGCCGGACAGCCCGGTGATCATGCTGCGCGGGGACTTCGGCGAGGAATCCGGCTACCGCGCCGGCCATCAAGTACTGGCAATGCGGCCCCGGCCCGATGCGGTATTCGCCGCCAACGACATGATGGCGATCGGCTGCATGGCCGCACTGCGCGAGGCCGGCATCTGCATGCCGGAGGAGATCGCCGTCAGCGGCTTCGACGACGTGCCGATGGCGCGCTACGTGACGCCGCCGCTAACCACGATCGAGGTGCACATCGCCGAACTGGGCAGCCAGGCGATGGAGCTGCTTGGCGAACAGATCGACCACCCGGATCAGGCGGTGACCGGCGTTCACCGTCGCGTCGCCGCCAAGCTGGTGGTGCGCGGATCCACGAGCGCAGCAGCCCGGTAACGGGCAGACATTCAGGCCGGCGCAGGACGATGCCGACCGAAACCGCGTCGGCAACGAGACGGTTTCAGCGCGAGCGCAGCGTGGGGGCGTTTCGTTCATGGGCAGCACCACAGCAACGCGACAACAGAACGTCCAATTACTTGCACCGATTACGGGAGAGGGTCAGATCATGGTCAATCAACGCATGCTATCCCGACAGATCTCGCTGGCTTGCGCCGGCCTGCTCGTCACCACACTTCTTGTACCGGGCATCGCCAGCGCCCAGAACAGCACGGCGACCCTGCGTGGCCACATCACGGCGCCGCAGGGGCAAGTGCCGACCCAGGTCGTCGCCACCAATACCGCCACCGGCTTCGTCAACAAATCAAAAGTCACCGCCGACGGCAATTACACCCTGGTCAGCCTGGCCCCGGGCAGCTACAACATCGTGGCCAGCGGCAATGGCAGCAGTGCGAGCCAGACCGTCGCCGTACACGTGGGCCAGTCGCTCACCTTGAATCTGAACACCGCGGCGACGGCACCTGCAGTCAGCGCAGCCACTGCAACCAACCTGCAGGGCGTCACGGTCAGCGCCACCGCGCTCACCGAGACGCGCACGTCGGAAGTGGCTCAGAACATCTCGCAGGCGCAGATCGCCAACCTGCCGCAGAACGAGCGCAACTTCCTCGATTTCGCCCAACTCGTTCCAGGCGTCACCATCTCGCACGATCCCACCCAGAAATCGTTTTCCTCGGGCGGTCAATCGGCCGAAAATGTAAACGTTTTCATCGATGGCGCCAGTCAGCGCAACGACATCCTCAAGGGCGGTCTGGTCGGACAGGACTCCAGTCGCGGCAACCCGTTCTCGCAGGAGGCGATCGCCGAATATCGCGTGCTGACCCAGAACTACAAGGCCGAGTACGAGCAGGCCGGCACGGCCGTCATCACCGCGATCACCAAGTCGGGCAGCAACGAATTCCACGGCACGCTTTACGACTATTACCAGAACCAGTCGATGATCGCGCAGGACTCCTTCGACAAGAAGAATCACGTGAAGAAGCCCGACTACAAGCGCGAGCAGCGCGGCTTCAATCTCGGTGGCCCGATCTTCAAGGACCAGCTGCTGTTCTTCGTCAATTACGAAGAGCGCAAGGACGTCAACAACGAGAACGTGTCGATCATCGACCCACGCTTCCAGCAGTACAACGGCACTTTCTCCGCACCGTTCAATGAAAAGTCCTGGTTCGGCAAATTGAGCTGGCAACCCAACGAGAACAACAACATCGATCTCAGCTACTCCGACCGCAAGGACAAGGAGATCCTTGGCTTCGGCGGCACAACGACCTATCAGGGGCGCACCGAGCGCAACAACGACGTCAGCGACCTGCTGCTGAAGTGGAGTTCGTACGGCGACAACTGGACCAACGACCTGCTGCTCGACAGCGGCCGCTACAAATTCAACCCCACCGCCGCCGAACCCACCCTGATCCAGCAGATCTACGAGCCGAACATCGCGATACTCGGCGGCGCTTCCGGCTTGCAGGACAAGTCCCAGGATCAGACCACGCTGCGTGACGATCTGACCTTCACCGGGCTGTCCTGGCACGGCGACCACACCGTGAAGATGGGCGTCAAATACTCCAGCTACAGCATCAACCTGCTGCAGAACAACAACGCCGTGCCGTCGTACAACTACCAGATCGGAGCGGCTTATCCCGGCGGATTCGACAGCCCGTATCGCGCCGTCTACGCGCCGCTGGGCACCGGCGCGCAACTGCACGACAACCAGTTGGGCGCGTATATCCAGGATGACTGGGACGTCACCCAGCGCCTGCAGTTGAATCTGGGCGTGCGCTGGGACTATGAGACGAATGCCCTCAACAACGACTACGTGACGCCGGCGGCGCAGATCCCGACACTCCAGTACCTGGGCCTGCAGGCCAACATCAGCACCGGGCATGAGCGCAAACCCGAGAAAGACCAGATCCAGCCGCGCGTGGGCTTTTCGCTGGACCTGAGCAAGGACGGCGACCAGAGCACGACCCTGTTCGGCGGCGCCGGTCGTTACTACTCGCGCACGCCATTCGACTGGATCAGCCAGGAGCCGATCCACTCGCAGGTACCGAACTACACCTTCCTGTTCAGTCCCGGCGGTGTCACACCGGGAACCATTGCGTGGGACCCGAGCTATCTCACCGCAGCCGGCCTCGATCAGCTGCTGGCTTCCGGCGTGGCCGGTTTCAGCCAGGAGATCGACACGATCAACAACCACACCAAGTCGCCGTACACCGACCAGTTCAGCGTCGGCGTGAAACAGGTCATGGGCGACTGGACCGGCTCGCTGACGCTGAGCCGCGTGCTGGGCTACCGCCAGTTCACCTGGCTGTGGGGAAATCGCCTGACGACACCGGGCTTCAACCTCGACATCATGCCCGGCAGTCCGTATGGCGCGGTGCTGACCAATGGCTACAAGAAGACCCAGGCCAGCAGCGTGCTGGTCAGCCTGGGCAAACCGTACACCACCGCCTCGGGCTGGGGTCTGGACGTCGCCTACACCTATCAGCGGGCGCGCCAGCAAGGTAATGACAACTACTCGCTCGACTACGTCGATCCGGCCGGCTACCCCGCCGACCATGTCGGCCCGAAACACAATCTGGTGATCAGCGGCCAAGTGCACGGACCGTGGGATACCCGCTTCAGCGGTATCTTCACCTACAACTCGGGCACGCCGTTCGATGTGTTCAAGGGCACCGCCACCTGCGACTACAACTGCAGCTATTTCCACAACGCCGAATACGGCCGCAAATACATCAACCTCGATCTGGCCATCTCCAAGGAATTCCACTGGGGCCAGAGCCAGGCGTTGCAGCTGCGCTTCGACGTATTCAATGTGTTCAACCGCGATGTCATCAATGGCTACAACGGTGGCTTCTATGATCCCAACTTCGGTCAGGCCACCGGCGCCGATCCGAACCAGACCCGCCGCTTCCAGATCGGTGCGCGCTACTCGTTCTGAACCACTACGCGGCATGGCTGCACTGCCGCTTCACCCGTCCGCCCGCAGAATGCGGGCGGACGTCTGGATGGCCCATTGAATCCGCGCGCAAGCGCGGCTTCAGCTGACCGCAACCCACACCACGATACGGCAGTCTACCGATGATGTTTTTCCACCGGCACGCATGGCTATCCGCCCTGCTCGGCGCATCCCTGGTCCTCGCGGCCCCGGCAACTCCGGCCAGACAGACCCCAACGGTCGCCACGGCCGCGCACACCCGCGCAACCGCCGTCCCGGCGCTGGTCAACGATCTCGAACGGCGTACCTTCCGTTTTTTCTGGGACAGCGCGAACCCCGCCAATGGATTGATCCCCGACCATTACCCCGGCGAGTCCTTCTCCAGCATCGCCGCGGTCGGCTTCGGCCTGACCGCCTACGGCGTGGGCGTGGAGCGCGGCTACATCACACGCCAGCAGGCGACCGAACGCACCCTCGCCACGCTGCGTTTCTTCGACCGTGCGCCGCAGGGCGACAGCGAGGACGACGACAGCGGCTACCAGGGTTTCTACTACCACTTCCTCGACATGAAGACCGGCAAGCGCTTCGCGCGCTGGACCGAGCTGTCCACGGTGGACACCACCCTGCTGCTGGGCGGTGTGCTGTTCGCGCAGTCCTACTATGACCGCGACACACCGGCCGAGCGCGAGATCCGCGCACTGGCCGATCGCATCTACCGCCGCGTCGACTGGACCTGGACGCAGGTACGCACGCCGCTGATCAGCATGGGCTGGACGCCCGGCGGCAAGTTCATCCCGCACGACTGGGAGGGTTATGACGAGGGCATGTTGATCTACGTGCTGGCGCTGGGTTCGCCCACCCATTCGGTCGACCCCGACGCGTGGACCGCGTGGACACGCACGTACGCGCCCAGCTGGGGCAGGTTCCAGGGCCAGCAGCTGCTGAATTTCGGGCCGCTGTTCGGCCATCAATACAGCCATGTGTGGATCGATTTCCGCGGCATCCGCGACGCCTGGAGCCGTGCCCACGATCTGGATTATTTCGAGAACAGCCGCCGCGCAGTGATCGCGCAACGCAACTACGCCATCGCGAACCCGGGCGGCTGGACCGGCTACGGCAAGAACGTGTGGGGCCTGACCGCCAGCAATGGCCCCGGCGGCTTCATCGTCGACGGAAAAGACCGTCGCGAAGTGTTTCAGGGTTATACCGCGCGCGGTGCCGGGCTCGGCTATATCGTCGACGACGGCACCATTGCGCCCACCGCGGCGGCCGGTTCCATCGCGTTTGCACCGGAGCTGGTGATTCCCGCGCTGGAGGAAATGAAGCATCGCTATGGCGCCGACATCTACAACGAGTACGGCTTCGTCGACGCGTTCAATCCGAGCTTCCACGTGCATACGGTGCTGCGCACCGGCAAGCAGGTGCCGATGGGCTGGGTGGACAGCGTGCAGCTGGGCATCGACCAGGGCCCGATCGTGCTGATGATCGAAAACTGGCGCAGCGATTTTGTGTGGAAAGTCATGAAAAAGAATCCGTACATCCGCAAGGGGCTTGAACGCGCCGGCTTCACCGGCGGGTGGCTCGGCCGGGCAGCCGCCAGGCCGTGATCACTGGCGCCGCCATCGGCAGGCGCTGGCGCTGGCTGCGCGGCATGCTGATGGCGGGGCTGGTGGCCGGCACGCCTCTGCTGGGCAGTTGCGCGAAGCCGGTGGCCGACCAGCGGACGCTCACGGTATGGACCATCGGCCGCGAGGGCGAGGCCATTCTCGAGCTGCTGCCGGATTTCGAGCGGTCGCACCCGGGCATCCGCGTGAAAGTGCAGCAGCTGCCGTTGACGGCGGCGCACCAGAAACTCCTCACCGCGTTTGCCGGCGGCTCCACCCCGGACATGACCCAGCTCGGCAATACCTGGCTGCCGGAAATGGTGGCGCTGGACGCACTGGAGCCGCTGCAGTCGCGCGTCGATCGCTCGGCCGTGGTCCGGCAAAACGACTACTTCGCCAGTATCTGGGCCACCAACGCGATCGACGGCACGCTGTACGGCGTGCCGTGGTACGTCGACACGCGATTGCTGTTCTATCGTCGCGACCTGCTCAAGGCTGCCGGTTTCGATGCGCCGCCGCGCGACTGGGCGCAGTGGCGACAGATGCTGGCCGCGCTCAGTGACACGCAACGCCACCGCTGGGGGATCCTGCTGCCCACCAACGAATACGAGCAGCTGATGTCGCTGGCGCTGCAGCAGCCCGATTCGCTGCTGCGGGACGGTGGCCGCTACGGCAATTTCGAGAGTGCCGGTTTCAAGCACGCGCTGACGTTCTACGTGGATACGTTCCGGCTGCACCAGGCACCGGCGATCACCAACGTGGAAGCCGGCAATCCGTGGGCGGAGTTCGGCCGCGGCGTCTACGCGTTCTACCTGTCCGGGCCGTGGAATATCGGCGAATTCCGCCAGCGCCTGCCGGCCGCGCAGCAGGACGACTGGTCCACCGCGCCGCTGCCCGGCCCGGATGACAGCAGCACCGGCATCGGCTCGGCCGGCGGTTCCAGCCTGGTGATCTTCCGCGCGTCCACCCACAAGGACGCGGCCTGGGCGCTGATCGAGTACCTGTCGCAGCCGGCGGTGCAGCAGCGCTTCTACGACCTGCTCGGCGACATGCCGCCGCGGCGCAGTTCATGGGAAGGCGGCGCGCTGCGCGACGACCCGAAGGCGCGCGCGTTCCGCCAGCAGTTGGAAAAGGCCCGACCGACACCCGCAGTACCGGAATGGGAACGCATCGCCACCGAAATGCAGCTGGTTGCCGCGCGGGCGATTGCCGGTGAGCTGACGATCGATCAGGCCGCTGCCGAGATCGACCACCGCGTCGATCGCATCCTCGAAAAGCGCCGCTGGGTACTCGATCATCCACGGCCGCCAGCGGAGCGCGCGCGATGAATCCGCAGCGTGCCGCCTGGCTGTTCCTCGCACCAGCCTTGCTGGTGCTGGGCGTGTTTTTCCTGCTGCCGGTGATCGCCGCACTGGCGCTCAGCCTCACCGACTACGATCTGTACGCGCTGGCGGATATCCGCAATTTGCGTTTCGTGGCGCTGCAGAATTACTGGGCGCTGTTGCAGCGGCCGCTGTTCTGGTCGGCGCTTGGCCACACGGTGTATTTCGTGGCCGTCGGCGTGCCGCTGTCGATGGGCGCCTCGCTGGGCGCGGCGCTGCTGCTGAATTCGCCGCTGGCGCGATGCAAGCCGTTCTTCCGCACCGCGCTGTTCGCGCCGGTGGTGACTACCGTGGTGGCCACCGCGGTGATCTGGCGCTACCTGTTCAACACCAAGTACGGCTGGATGAATTACCTGCTCGATGTTCTGGGCATCCACCCGGTCGACTGGCTCGGCAATCCGCACTGGGCGATGCCGACGATCATCGCGTTCGCGGTGTGGAAGAACTTCGGCTACAACATGATCATCTTTCTCGCCGGGCTGCAGGCGATCCCGATCGACCTGTACGAGGCCGCGCGCATCGACGGCGCATCGCCGTGGCGGCAGTTCCGCCACATCAC
>DHXA01000174.1:0-2383 GCA_002413455.1 Rhodanobacter sp. UBA5168
CACGAGGACGAGCTGGAATTTTTCAGCATCAAGGTGGCCGATGGTCCGCTGACCTCGCGACTCCAGAGCATCAAGGAGGGCGACACGATTCTGGTCGGGCGCAAGGCGACCGGGACGCTGATTGCCGACAATCTGATTGCCGGCAAGCGCCTGCTGTTGCTGTCGACCGGCACTGGCCTCGCGCCGTTCGCGAGCCTGATCAAGGATCCCGAGGTGTATGAGCGATTTGAGACCATCGTGCTGGTTCACGGCTGCCGCCAGGTATCCGAACTGGCCTATGGCGAAGAACTCGTCGCACGGCTGCGGGACGACGAATTCCTTGGGCCGCTGCTGAGCGAAAAGCTGCTGTACTATCCGACCGTCACCCGTGAGCCATTCCGCAACCGCGGGCGCATCACGGATCTGATCACCTCCGAACAACTGTTCGACGATATCGGCCTGCCGCCGCTGGATATCGCCACCGACCGAATCATGATGTGCGGCAGTCCGGGCATGCTCGAAGAATTGCGCCAGATGCTGGAGGTCCGCGGCTTCAGGGAAGGTAGCCACAGCGAGCCCGGCCATTTTGTCATCGAAAAGGCGTTCGTCGAACGCTGAGTGCTTCCATCATTCCGGGGCTCGCGCCAAGCGGCGCGCCCCGGAATGACGACGCACAACCAATGTTGTGGTGCAGCCGGGCTGGCGGCTGCTATAAATCCGGCCGACGTCGCGAGGCCTGTTGCCGACGCGCCGACACGGGGAGCGACCGGCGCTTTGTCTGTATCGAACTATGGGGACCCGACCACGACCGCCTTTGTCTTCGCCGGAGGCGGCAGCTTCGGCGCCATTCAGGTCGGCATGATGCATTCGCTCGCCAGCCACGGCGTTGCCGCGGACATGGTGGTCGGCTCCAGTGTCGGCGCCCTGAACGGAGCCTATTATGCCGGCGATCCCACCCTGAAGGGCGTGCTGCAACTGGAAACCATCTGGCGCGGATTGCAGCGCCACGACGTCTTTCCGGTCAACTGGTGGACCCTGCTGGGATTTCTGTTGCGCCGGGATTTCCTGATCCCACATGACGGGATCAGGAAGTTGATCGACGACCATCTGCCCTATCGCAATCTGCAGGACGCGAAGCTGCCGGTTCACATCGTCACCACCGATATCATCTCCGGCGACAGCGTGGTGCTGTCGGAAGGCTCGGCCGCCGAGGCGATCATCGCCTCCACCGCGATTCCCGGCGCGTTCGCCCCGGTCCGCTACAAGGATTATTACCTCGCCGACGGTGCGATCTCGAGCAACACGCCGATCAAGGTCGCGGTCGCCAGGGGCGCGCGGCGCCTGGTGATCCTGCCCACCGGGTACGCCTGCTCGACGCATACCCCGCCGACCGGCGCGGTGGCCAATGCGCTGCACGCGCTGACGCTCCTGATCGCGCGCCAATTGGTCGCCGAGCTGGAGACCCTTGCCCCCGACATCGAATACTTCGTGGTGCCGCCACTATGCCCGCTGGTCGGTTCGCCTTACGACTTCTCGCGCACCGCCGACCATATTGAGCGCGCGATCCAGAGTACCGATAGCTGGCTGGCGCAGGGTGGCCTGGAAAAGGGCGGAATCCCCGATGAGATGCGGCCTCACAGCCATTAATCCTGTCAAGGGCGCCCAAATCCCGTTTGCACTGCGAAAGGATGGTCGGGAGCCGTTTTCGCACGGATTGATTCCGTCCCGATGGATTCGGTAGCCTCATCCCGGCCTGCCGTCATAACCATGACCGCCGCGCCTGATATCGTGTACAGGTTATTTGCACGCTGGATTAAGCTGCCGTTCAAAAGAATAACAAGGCAGGATCTGCCTGAGGGCCCCATGGAAACGCTGCTGCTGCCGTTCTCGCCACGTTTCATCCTCCTGACCATCTGCGGCGTGGTCACGGTTTTGCTGCTCGGCATCGGGATCGTCGATCACAAGGCATTCGATCTGGTCCTGATCCCGATTCTGATTTTCGGCGCTCTCACCCTGCTTGGGGTGCGCGACCTCACGCAGAAGAGCCATGCGGTGTTGCGCAACTATCCGATCTCGGCGCATATCCGGTTCCTGCTCGAAGAGATCCGGCCGGAGATGCGGCAGTACTTCTTCGAGAGCGAGAAGGACGGCATGCCGTTTTCCCGCGACACCCGCGCCGTCGTCTATCAGCGCGCCAAGATGGTGCTCGACAAGCGGCCGTTCGGCACCCAGGAGGACGTCTATCGCGAAGGCTATGAATGGATGCACCATTCGGTGGCGCCGAAGCCCAATGCCGGCGAGAAATTCCGCATCACCATCGGCGGACCCGACTGCACCCGGCCGTACTCGGCATCGGTCTTCAACATCTCCGCCATGAGTTTTGGCGCGCTCAGCCCGAACGCGG
>DHXA01000174.1:2655-3479 GCA_002413455.1 Rhodanobacter sp. UBA5168
TATTTCGGTTGCCGCAACCGCGACGGCTCGTTCAATCCGGAGGAGTTTGCGCGCGTCGCCACCGGCGAGCAGATCAAGATGGTCGAACTCAAGATCAGCCAGGGCGCCAAGCCCGGCCATGGCGGGGTGCTGCCGGCCGCCAAGGTCTCCGAGGAGATCTCCAGGATCAGGGGCGTCGCCATGGACGAGGACTGCATCTCGCCGGCCTCGCATCGGGCATTCTCGACACCGCTGGAAATGATGGCCTTCATCGCCGAGATGCGGCGGCTGTCCGGCGGCAAGCCCGCCGGCTTCAAGCTGTGCATCGGCCATCCCTGGGAATTTCTGGCGATCTGCAAGGCGATGCTGCAGAGCGGGTGCTATCCCGACTTCATCGTGGTCGACGGCAATGAAGGCGGCACCGGTGCTGCGCCGCTGGAATTCATGGACCATCTGGGCATGCCAATGCGCGAAGGCGTCAACTTCGTCCACAACGCGCTGGTCGGCATCAATGCGCGCGATCGCATTCGCATCGGCGCCGCCGGCAAGATCGCGACCGCCTTCGACATGGCGCGCGCCATGGCGATCGGCGCCGACTGGTGCAACTCGGCGCGTGGTTTCATGTTCTCGCTCGGCTGCATCCAGTCGCTGAGTTGCCATACCGATCGATGCCCGACCGGTGTGACCACCCAGGACCCCTCGCGCAATCGCGCGCTGGTGGTGCCGCACAAGATCGAGCGGGTCTACAACTACCATCACGCCACGCTGCATGCGCTGGCCGAACTGCTCGCCGCCGCGGGGCTGGAGCACCCGCAGCAGATCCGGCCGATCCATTTCTCGCAGCG
>DHXA01000172.1 GCA_002413455.1 Rhodanobacter sp. UBA5168
GCCGTGCGCATCGTCGACCATCAAGGTGCTGTGTTCACGTGCACACAAGGCCGCCAGTTCGCGCAGCGGCGCGACATCGCCATCCATGCTGAACACGCCATCGGTGGCCAGCAAGGCGGCGGCACCCGGGCTGGCGGCCAGTTGTCGCGCCGCGGCTTCCACGTCGGCGTGCGGATAGCGTTTCAGTTCGGCGCCGCTGAGCTTCGCGCCATCGAGCAGGCAGGCGTGGTTGAGCTTGTCCTGCACGCAGATGTCGCCGCGCGCCAGCAACGCCTGCAGCACACCGAGGTTGGCCATGTAGCCGGTGGAGAACAGCAGCGCGCGTTCGCGCCCGGTCCACACCGCCAGCGCTTCCTCCAGTTCGGCATGTTCGGCGCGGTGGCCGCAGATCAGATGGGCGGAGGTGCTGCCCACGCCGTGTTCCCTGGCGGCGCGCGTGAGCGCGGCGACCAGCTGCGGATGCTGCGCCAGTCCCAGATAGTCGTTGCTGCAGAACGACAGCAGGCGTCCATTGCCGACGTCGAGCCAGGGCCCGTCGGCGCGATCGATCGTGCGCAGCCGGCGCGACAGGTGATCGCTCGCCCGTTTGGCCGTCTGGACGGCCAGGCGTTCGAGCAGGTCAGGCCGCGGCGCTGCAGCCACAACCTTGTCCGGAGCCTGCCGTGTCGGTTTCCAGAATGTCCGCATGCACGGTGGCGGCTTCCTCGACGATTTCCAGCGGATGCAGGTCGAGCCGGCGGAACAGCGCGCGGTCGTGTTCCACGTCAGGGTTGCCGGTGGTCAGCAGCTTCTCGCCGTAGAAGATCGAGTTGGCGCCGGCGAAGAAGCACAGTGCCTGCACGGCGTCGTCCATCTGCTGGCGGCCGGCCGACAGCCGCACCATCGAGGCCGGCATCAGCAGGCGGGCCACCGCGATCGTGCGCACGAACTCGAACGGATCCAGCGCCTCGGTGCCACTCAGCGGCGTGCCTTCGACCTGTACCAGCTGGTTGATCGGCACCGACTGCGGGTGCTCGGGCAGCGTGGCCAGCGCCTGCAGCAGGCCGGCGCGCTGGTCGCGCGACTCGCCCATGCCGACGATGCCGCCGCAGCAGGTCTTCATGCCGGCTTGACGCACGTGCGCCAGCGTGTCGAGGCGATCCTGGAACTGGCGGGTGTGGATCACTTCGCCGTAGAACTCCGGAGCGGTGTCGAGGTTGTGGTTGTAGTAATCGAGCCCGGCCGCCTTCAGCGTGTCGGCTTGCGGCCCACTCAGCATACCCAGCGTAGCGCAGGTTTCCAGTCCCAGCGATTTCACCGCACGCACGATCTCGGCCACCTTCACCACGTCGCGATCCTTCGGCCCGCGCCAGGCCGCGCCCATGCAGAAGCGACTGGCCCCGGCGTCCTTTGCCGCCTGCGCCCGTTCCAGCACCGCCTCCACGCTCATCAGCTTCTGCGCCTGCACGCCGGTGTCGTAGCGCGCGGCCTGCGGGCAGTAGGCGCAGTCTTCCGGGCAGCCGCCGGTCTTGATCGACAGCAGGGTGGATACCTGCACCGCGTTCGGATCGTGATAGTGCCGATGTACCGAGTGCGCGCGATGCAGCAACTCGTTGAACGGCAACGCGAACAGGGCGGCCACGTCGGCGCGGGTCCAGTCGTGGCGGATGGTGGTATCGGGCATGGAACGGCAACTCCGGTACATGGAGCGCGAGAGTGTGGAAGTCGCCCGGGACAGTGTCAACTCGATGCCTTCATCTCCAGTTGACGAAAGCGGAGACACCACCTAGCCATTACCATCGTCCCATCGATGATGACGACGCGGAGCAGGCCAGCATGAGTGAAGGACAAGGCAGCAGCGGCAACGTGCTCGCGGCCATCTGCAGTTTTTTTATTCCGGGACTGGGCCAGCTGGTGCAGGGGCGATTGCTGATGGCAATCGTCATGTTCGTGCTGGCCGCGGCGCTGTGGATTGTCTGGCTCGGATGGTTGATTCATTTGTGGTCGATCCTCGACGCTGCGCTGTACAAGCCGCGGCGCTGAGCGGAGATGCGCATGGATGCGCTGATGACATCGTGGCGCCGATTGCGGCAGTTCGTGCTGCCCTGGCGCTGCCTGTTGTGCGGCGCTGCCGGTGCCAACGGCCTCGACCTGTGCATTGATTGCGCGGCCGAGCTGCCGCGCAATCGCAGCTGCTGCGCGCGCTGCGCCCTGCCGCTGGCGACACCGGCGCAGTGCTGCGGTGAGTGCCTGCGCCGCTCGCCGCCGTGGGATGCGGCGTGGGCACCGTTCCGCTATGGCTGGCCGCTGGATCGCCTGGAAGCGCGCTACAAGTTCGGTGCCGATCTGGCCGCCGGCCGCGTGCTGTCGACGCTGTGGCGACGCGAGCCTTGTCCGGTCGAGCTGCCGCAGTTGCTGCTGACGGTGCCCTTGCATCGCAGCCGGCTGCGCCAGCGTGGTTACAACCAGGCCTTGGAACTGGCCCGTCCACTGGCACGCGAACTGGCGTTGCCGCTGCGCCACGATGCACTGCAACGCGTTCGCCGGACCGCTGCGCAAACCGAGCTCGATGCGCGCGGCCGCCGCGGCAACATGCGTGGCGCGTTTGTTCTGGGTGCGGGCGTCGCGCTGCCCGCGCACGTGGCCATCCTCGACGACGTGATGACCACCGGTGCCACCCTGGCCGAATGCGCCCGCGTGCTTCGGCGCGCCGGCGTACAGCGGGTGGATGTGTGGGCGCTGGCGCGCGCGCCAGCGCCGCGGGTCAGCGGCGCGGGGGATTGAGGTAGACCGGATTGCCGATCAGCAGCGGCTTGCCGCCGGCGTCGCGCACTTCCACCCGCAGCCGGTGCGGTCGACCATCGCTATTCCAATCGAAGCCGATGCGCTGGTCGGCGCGGTCGATGGCGGCATCGACCGCGGGTGCGAAGGGTTGGCCGTCGAGCAGCACTTGCAGTCGCGCCCCCGGCACATGGACGACATGCGCCTCGAAGTGCACGCGCACGCCGGCGGCGGCACGCAGGATCTCGCCCATCACGGCCCGCTGCTGGCCGCTGCTTGCGGCGAGTTCAAGCAAGCGGTCGCGGCTGCCTTCCACGTCGACGAACACATGGCCGGCGCGGATGCCGGCCAGGATCGCCGGCATCGACAGCTGCGCGGCATGCACCACCGTGGTCGGCCGACCGATCAGGCTGGAGCCGGGCCGCGACACGGTCAGTGAGGCATCGTGGTTGTCGCTGCCGCCGATGCCGGTGAGCCGGTAGCCGCGCGCCAGCTGCTGCTCCCAGAACGGCACGCCGGAGAGCGGCGTGCCGGCATCGCCATCGTTGACGATCTCGACGGCCTGCACTCCGGCCATGTCGATCGGCGGCTTGGCCGTCCAGCCGCAGCCCATGCAGCTCTCGCCGCTGGGCCGGATCGCATGGTTGATCGAGAGCAGTCCATGCAGCGGCGCGATCTGTTTCAACAAGGCGTTCCAGTCCTTCACCTGGCGGCCGTCGATGCGGAAATCCACCGGCGCGGTGCTGCCGAACAGATTGGCATGGCCGCTGAAGGTGGTGATCTCCCGTCCGGGGATCAGCAGCACGCGGTCGAAATACGGCTGCAGTTCGCGCATCGCGTTCGCCTGCGACACCGTGTTGTGGTCGGTGATCGCGATGAAATCCAGGCCCTGTTTCACCGCCGCCTCGACGGTGAGAAAGAGCGGGCAGGGCACGCGCTGTCCGTTCTGGCTGGGGCAACTGCCGTCGCTGTTCGCGGTGTGCATGTGCAGGTCGCCGCGATACCAGCCGGCTTCGCGGCGCAGTGGCGGGTTCAGCGCGGCCGGTTCCCATGCCGGGTCATCTGGACGGCCAAACCACAGCTTCGCGGTGTAGCGCGAACGGCTGCCCTTGCGGATATTCGGGATGCCGAGCAGCAAGCTCCAGCGGCCTGCCCGGATCGCTCCTGGCAGGAACGACGGTGTGGCATCGGTGGCGGAAACGGTGAACAGCTTCTTCGATCCGCCGCTCCAGCCCCGAAAGCCGTCCTGGCCGTGGAAGCCGTCCGGCCCGAGCAGGCCCAGATCGATCGTGGTGTGCTCGTCATCATGCCCGCTGTAGTCGAACTGCACGGTGATCCGGCTGCTGCCGGCGGGCACGTCGAACGGGAGCGTGCGATAGGTCTGGTTGTCCGTGCCGTCCAGTTCGCCGTGCAGCACGAGATCGGGTTGCTCGTGCCCGGCGGGGTGGTCGGCGGCCTGGACGACGCCGCACAGCAGCATCAGGCCAGCCAGCAGCAAGCCGGCGAACAGGTGAACCAAACGATGGCGCAGACACGGATTCATGGCGGACTTCCGGGAGTGGAGACATGGCGGGCGCAGATTGCAGTGCGCGCTGGCGGCGTTCGGCAGCTGCACGCAGCTGCCGAAACGCGCGATCGGGGTTCGTGGTAGTCGACGGAAATGTATTGAGCAGCGCTGGCGAACGCCGTCTCTCCGCACGATTTCAGAACCGGTACATGACGGCGGCGCGGTAGGCGCGGCCCAGCAGCGGACGGGCGATGAAGGTGTTCGCCCCTGCATCGGTACTCTGCAGCTCGCCGGCGCGCG
>DHXA01000207.1:0-298 GCA_002413455.1 Rhodanobacter sp. UBA5168
TCGAGCTGGGCAAGTTCGAAGGGTTGCTGCGCGACTGGTTCGCCGGCAAGTTCACCGACGGCAAGCCGGTGGCGAACAATGGCGTTGCCGCGAAGCTCAGGGAGTGGCTGGACGGCGGCCTGAAGGACTGGGACATCTCGCGCGACGCGCCGTACTTCGGCTTTCCGATTCCCGACGCACCGGGCAAATTCTTCTATGTGTGGCTGGACGCGCCGGTCGGCTACCTGGCCAGCTTCAAGGCGCTGTGCAACAGGACGCACCTGAAGTTCGACGAGTTCCTCGCCGCCGACAGCACGGC
>DHXA01000207.1:581-3726 GCA_002413455.1 Rhodanobacter sp. UBA5168
TTCTGGCCGGCGATGCTGCACGGTGCCGGTTTCCGCACGCCGACCGCGCTGCACGTCAACGGCTACCTGTCCGTGAACGGCGCCAAGATGTCGAAGTCGCGCGGCACCTTCATCCAGGCACGCACCTATCTGGACGCCGGCATCCATCCGGAATTCCTGCGCTACTACTTCGCCACCATGCTCAGCGATGCACCGGTCGATGTGGATCTCGACCTCAAGGCGTTCGAGGAGCGCGTCAACTCGCACCTGGTCGGCAAGTGGGTGAACATCGCCAGCCGCACCGCCGGCTTCGTGCACAAGTTCTTCGGCGGCCGTCTCGCCCCGCAATTCGGTGCGCAGGAAACCGTACTGTGGAACGGTCTGCTGGAGCACTACGACGGCATCGCCGCGCTCTACGACAGCGGCGACTTCGCCGAGGTCACCCGCCGCTTCGTGCTGATGGCGGACGTGGTCAATGGCCACATCGCCGCCAAGGCGCCGTGGGCGATGGCCAGAGACGAGAGCCGGCGCGACGAGCTGCATCAGGTCTGCTCGTTCGCGCTGACCGCGTTCCGGCTGCTGGCCGGCATGCTCAAGCCGATACTGCCGGCTACCGTGGCCGCTGCGGAACAGTTCCTGGCAGCGCCGATTGCCGACTTCGACGACGCCCGCGCGGCGCTGCGCAACCATGCGATTCGCGCCTTCGAGCCCCTGCTCGGCCGTATCGATCCCAAGCGCATCGAGGCGATGGTCGAAGCCTCGAAAGACTCGCTCGGTGGCTCCACGGAGCCCGTTGCCGCACCAATCAGGAACAAGAAGCCAAAGGAACCAAGCAAGCCCATGAGCGAAAACACCCCCGCCAGCAACGAAACCGCCGCAGTGCCCACCACGATCGCGATGGACGACTTCGCCAAGCTCGATCTGCGCATCGGCAAGGTCAACGCCTGCGAATTCGTCGATGGTTCCGACAAATTGCTGCGCTTCGAACTGGACGCCGGCCCGTTGGGTACGCGACAGATCTTCTCCGGCATCCGCGCCGCCTACGGCGAGCCGGAAAAACTGATCGGCCGCAACGTGGTGTTCATCGCCAACCTCGCCCCGCGCAAGATGCGCTTCGGCCTGTCCGAAGGCATGATCCTGTCGGCCGGCGACGGTGGCAGCGACCTGTTCCTGCTCGACGCCGATCAGGGCGCCAAGCCGGGTGCCACTGTCCGCTGATATCGTGATGACACTGGCCGACCGCATCGATGGCCTGCTGCCGCAGACGCAATGCGAGCAATGCGGCTATCACGGCTGCCGGCCCTATGCCGAAGCGATCGCGCGTGGCGAAGCAGCCATCAACCAGTGCCCGCCCGGTGGCGCGGCGGGAATCGAGAAGCTCGCCGCACTGTTGCAGCAACCGGTGCTGCCGCTGAACCCCGAACACGGCATCGAGAAGCCGCGTACGCTGGCGCGCATCGTCGAGGCCGACTGCATCGGCTGCACCAAATGCATCCAGGCCTGCCCGGTCGATGCGATCGTGGGTGCGGCGAAGCTGATGCACACGGTGATTGCCGACGACTGCACCGGCTGTGAGCTGTGCGTGCCGGCCTGCCCGGTCGACTGCATCGTGCTGCTGCCGATGCCGGAAGCGCAGATCGACATGGCTCACGCCGATGCAGCGCGTGCGCATTTCCAGCGCCGCGAAACACGGTTGGAGCGCCTGCGTGCCGAGCGCGAAGCGGAACTTGTTGCGCGCAAGGCGGCGGTCGATGCCGTCGCAGGCCCGGTCAACCCCGTGCTGGCCGCGCTGGCCCGTGCCAAGGCCAGACAGCAGGAGCCCAAGCCTTGAAGCGCGCTGATATCGTCGAAATGTTTTCGCGATTGCGCGAACTCAACCCGCATCCCACCACCGAACTCGTCTACACCACGCCGTTCGAACTGCTGGTTGCCGTGGTGCTGTCGGCGCAGGCCACCGACGTCGGCGTCAACAAGGCGACAAAGAAACTCTATGCCGTCGCGAATACGCCCCAGGCGATCCTCAAACTCGGCGAGGAAGGCCTGAAACGCTACATCAGCACGATCGGCCTGTACAACGCGAAGGCGAAGAACGTGATCGCACTGTGCCGGCTGCTGGTCGAGCAGCACGATGGCGAAGTGCCGCACAGACGCGAAGCGCTGGAGGCGCTGCCCGGTGTCGGCCGCAAGACTGCCAACGTGGTGCTCAACACCGCGTTCGGCGAGCCGACCATCGCGGTGGACACGCACATCTTTCGCGTCGCCAACCGCACCGGGCTGGCGCCGGGCAAGGACGTGCGCGCCGTCGAGGACAAGCTGGAAAAAGTGATCCCGGCGGAGTTCAAACAGGATGCCCATCACTGGCTGATCCTGCACGGCCGCTACGTGTGCAAGGCACGCAAGCCGGATTGCCCGCATTGTGTGATTCGCGACCTGTGCCGCTACAAGGACAAGACGAAAGGCGAGTGAGTCCGCGGAACGGAGAGCGGAAGAGCCTCAATCAAACCGGCAATTGCGCGCGCTCCAGCGCTGCGATGTGACGCTCCAGCCGCGGCCCCAGGTAGCAATGGGAACCGCACGGCAGCAACCCGACCTTGCCGAACTCGCGCAGATACCAGGCCGGCGCACGCGACACGAAACCGTGATGGTCGCCGGCCACGTCGTCGCGACTGGTGAACACTTCCAGGAATGCCACGCCTTCGAGCATCTCGCCGATGCCCTGCAGCCCCGCGCGGATCTCGGCTGGTTTCAGATAGTGCAACACATCGGTGCAGACGATCAGGTCGAAGCGCGTGTCGAAGCGCAGCTGTTCCAGCTGACCAAAACGCGCCAGCCCGATGTGGCGGCTGCGGCCATAGCGCGCCACCACGTACTCGCTGGCATCGAGCCCGCGATAAGCGATATGCGGCCGCAACGCGCGCAGCGGCGCACGCCAGGTCGCCTCACCGCAACCGACATCGAGCACGTTGCGGATCGGCCGGCCGAGGTAATACTCGGCCTGCGCCACCACCATCGCCACCTTGCGTCGCAACTCGGCCGGCGAGGCAACCGCGTGTCGCGGGTCGCGGTACCACTTGTCGAAATAGTCGCGGTCGTAGGTCTTGGGCATCCGGATTTCCTGAACGATGGCTGCAGCTGAGCGGCGATGGGTAAGTATCCCCCGGCAAAG
>DHXA01000063.1 GCA_002413455.1 Rhodanobacter sp. UBA5168
TGGAGACAGCCAGCGCTGGACGGCGGCGGCGGTAAGTTTCAAGGTATCCGATTCGAGCGAATCACATGGCGTTCCTGCAGATGCGCAGTGAGACTGGCGAAGGCATGGGTAGCAGGATGTGCGGGGACGGAACGGGTGGCGGGCTGGCGGAGAAGCGCGCGTGCTTCGGCGTGCGGGCTGATGCTGTGCGTCTCGCCGGGCCGCCTAGTTGCTGACTGTATTGATCAGGGCGCGCGGTCGTAGCGGCTGGGGGCCCAGAACTCGCGCATGGCCACGACAGCGGGCGGGATGTTGCGATGGGCATCGAGGCGCGCCAATTCGGTGAGTGGTCCGAGCGGCGGTGCACCGGGGACCGGGCGAGCGTCTGGACCGGTGCAGTGCGCCAGGATCGGGATCAGCCAAAGGTGCGCCTGCCGTCGAGCGGGTAGCAGTTTGCGCCAAAACTTGGGGTTGAGCTGGATGGCGGCGTAGAAGCCGCGACACCATGGGCCGACGTCGACGTCACCGGTTTCGCTGCGGCCGAACAGCGGCGTGAACTGGTTTTGTGTCTCGCTCAGCACGGCGGAGATGACGTTGTGGCGTTCTGCCACCGCCGCGATCGCGGCGAACTCCGGCGTGTCGCCGTTGAGATAGGCGTCCTTTGTCACGCCGAGCAGCGGGCAGAGCCAGCCGAACGGTTCGTAGGTGACTGGGCCTGCGACGATGGCGGTGACGAAGCCGTCGAGCATGGCGAGGCTGTCGGCGACGGGCTGCAGTTTGCGTGACGTACGCAGCCAGCGATCGAGTTGGCCGAGCGACATCGGCGGCCGGATCACGCCCGATGTGGCTGACGCTGCCGCTGGTTTGGCTGGCCGGCGTGTCATGCAGCGGCCTCCAGCGATGGCGTGGCGCGGGCGGCCTTCCAGATCCAGGGCAGGAGTTCATGCAGCTGATGGTTCTTGGTGCGCCCGGAGACGATGCGCTCCAGCACATCGGTCAACCAGGTCAGCGGATCGATGTCGTTCAACTTGCAGGTGTTGAGCAGCGACGCGAGGCAGGCCCAGTTGCGCGCCCCACGTTCCGATCCAGCGAAGAGTGAGTTGCGTCTGCCGAGGGCGATCGAGCGCATAGTACGCTCGATGGTGTTCGAATCGACTTCCACGCGACCGTCGGTGAGGAACAGCGTGAGCCCGTTCCAGTGGCCAAGCGTGTAGCGGATTGCCTTGGCCATCTTCGACTTCACCGAGATCTCTTTGAGGAGATCGAACAGCCGTTGGTTCAGCGCCTCCATCAGCGGTTTGCTCTCAGCCTCGCGCACCGCCGTGCGATGCTCAGCTGTACCGCCGCGGATGCGCTCCTCGATGGCGTAAACAGCGGCGATCCGCTGCACGATGTCCAATGCCTCCGGCGACTGCGTGGTCTTGTGCACAGCGACGAACTGGCGTCTGGCATGCGCCAGACAGAACGCCAGGCGAATACGGCCGGGCTTGCTGCGCTTCACCAGCGCCTTGTAGGCGCCGTAGCCATCGACCTGCAGCACGCCGGCGAATCTGTCGCCGAGTTGCTTGACGATCGCCCCGGTATCCCGGCCAGTCGAGAAGACATAGGCGACTGCCGGCGGCGCTGGTCCCTGCCATGGTCGATCGTCGGTACCGTGCGCCCAAAGCTGGCACTTGCGGGTGCGCCGGCGTCCCTTCTCGATCACCGGCAACGGTGTTTCATCGCAGAAGATATGCGGGAAGCTATGGATGGTGCGCAGCAGGCGATCATACAGCCCACCCAGCCACCAGGCGGCGCGATCGACCCAGTGCACCAGCGTCGAGCGGTCGAGCGTGACGCCGTAGCCAGCCAGCATCTGCGCCTGCCGATTGAGCGGCATATGCCAGCTGAACTTCGAGACTGCCACCCAGGCCACCAGTGCCGTGGAGGCCATGCCGGCGCTGACCAGCCGCGACGGGGCCGGTGCCTGCGCAACGACGCTCTCACATCCCCGGCAGGCATATTTCGGCCGCACCGTGCGCAGCACCCGTAGGATAGCCGGCACCACGTCGAGCGCCTCGTGGATGCAGGCGCCGATGCGATGCATTTGGCGATCACAGCAGGGACAGGTAGTGCTGGGTGGTTCGATAATCTCTTCGAACCGCGGCAGATGCTTGGGCAATGCGCCGTGGTTGCGTCGCGCGGGTTTGCCAGGAACCCGTGACGGTGCCTTCGGCTTTGCCGCGGGATCGTCATTGGCGGCGTGCGGCAATGGCTGCGCGTCGGTTCCCAGATCGCCGAGCGAGAGCGCCATCTGCCCCTCGATCAGCGTGACCAGTCGCTCGGAGCTGGCGCCGAAGTGCAAGGTGTTGATCGAGTGGAGCGCCGCGCGAAGCCGTTCATTCTCCTCCGCCAACTCCAGCGTCAGGGCTGCGAGCTGGTCCGGGTCAGCAGGCAAATCCTCGCGGCGCAATGGCATGCCCGAATCGTATCGAAACACACGCCGCGCCGCGAGAGGAATTCGTCAAATCACGCGGCCAGGACTGGCCTCTTGACGATTGGAGCAACCGCCTGTGACCACAACAGCCCATCTAGCAGCAAGGCCAGCTGCGTCGAGCTCAGACACATCGCCCCATCAGCAATCGGTGGCCACGCAAAGCGTCCCTGCTCGAGCCACTTGGTGGCCAGGATGATGCCG
>DHXA01000139.1:0-1705 GCA_002413455.1 Rhodanobacter sp. UBA5168
AAAAGAAACCTGCTGCCGATGAAGGCTTTCTTCGCCCTGGTGGGGCTGAGTCTTTTCATCTCGGTGGTGAGCGGCGTTTACATGGCCTGGCGCTACAGCCGCAAGCCCAGGCTCTTCGGCACGATCCTGCTTGCCGGTATTGCCGCGCCGCTGCTGCTCATGCTTTTCTGAGTGGATCGCGCGCTCACATGAAGACGGCGGCCCTTGATGGCCGCCGTCCTTGCTTCGCCGCTATGGCGTCCGGGGAAAGCGCCGGCAGTCAGACGACCGTCAGCGTGACGTCGATGTTGTTGCGGGTGGCGTTGGAGTATGGGCACACGATGTGCGCCTTCTGTACCAGCGCCTCGGCGTCGGTGCGTGGCAGGCCGGGGATCGAGATGGTCAGCTCGACCTCGATGCCGAAGCCGGTGGCAATCTGGCCGATGCCGACCTGGCCGGTCACCTGGGTGTCGGCCGGCAGCTGCAGCTTCTGCTGCGCCGCCACGAACTTCATCGCGCCGAGGAAGCAGGCCGAATAGCCGGCGGCAAACAACTGCTCCGGGTTGGTGCCGTCGCCGCCCGCGCCGCCGAGTTCCTTCGGGGTGGTCAGCTTGATGTCGAGCACGTTATCGGACGACGTGGCGCGACCATCGCGACCGCCAGTGGCGGTGGCCTTGGAGCGATACAGAACTTTTTCGATGGACATGGGTGTCTCCTGTGGGTTGGCTTTGGGTTGATATATAGCTAGCTATTACATAGCGCACTATTTTAATGATTAAAAAATGGATCGATCAGGTGTCGTCGGACAGCTTGCTGCGCAGATGCTGCAATTCGCTTTTCAGGTGTTTCAACTTGCCGGGCGTGCACTGGGTGGCACAGAACACCGATTCCTGCACCTTGCCGGCCTTGGCCTGCAAGGCCCTGCCGCGGGCAGTCAGGGTGATGACCACGTGCCGCTCGTCCTCGCGCGAGCGCAGCCGGGCCACCAGCCCCGCGGATTCCAGACGCTTGAGCAACGGCGTCAGCGTGGCCGAATCCAGAAACAGGCGCGCGCCGATCTCCGACACACTCTGGCTCTCGTCCTGCCACAGCACCATCATCACCAGATACTGCGGATAGGTGAGGCCCAGCGGCTTGAGCAGTTTGCGGTAAACCTTGTTCATCGCCAGCCCGGCCGAGTACAGCGCGAAACACAACTGCGCATCCAGCTTTGGCGTGGATGCAACGGCAACCGATGACGATGGGTGGGAGGTGCTCACGCCGCGCATATTATATAGCGCACTATATGGTTGCAAGCTATTTTCATCGCCGATGCTCCAAGAGCGGCATGTGGCACGCGGTTGGCGGCCGTCGTTCGAGCCCACCATCACTCGCGATCGCGCGGATATCTGTATGCAGGCCATCGGTCAGCCGCTCACGGGGTTGTTCCATCCAGGCGACGACGGGCGGCTGGCTGAAGCGGCAGGCAGGTACGCTGACGGCCTGGTGATCGCCGGCATGGGCGGCGGCCACGTGCCGCCCGCAGCCGCGGTAGTGCTGGCGGAGCTCGCACGGCGCATGCCGGTGGTACTGGCCAGCCGCTGCGCGGCCGGGCCGGTGCTGACATCCACCTACCGTGGCGTCGGTGCGGAAAGCGATCTGATCGCTCAGGGTCTGCTGCCGGTGGGCAACCTGCAGCCGCTGAAAGCGCGCCTGCGCCTTGTCGTGGGATTGGGGCTCGGGCTCG
>DHXA01000139.1:1950-3050 GCA_002413455.1 Rhodanobacter sp. UBA5168
CCAAGCCGCGGGTGCGCCAGTACGCCAGCATGAACAGCGCCGCCAACAGCAGGTCGATGCATCCGGCACCCAGCATCAGCGGTGCCAGTCGATGCTGCAGATACAGCGCCAGCATGGCGCCCCCGTAGGCGGCTTTCTCCAGTGCCGCAGGAATCATCATCGGCCGGAATCGTATCGGGTCGCGCGACAGCAGCAGGAACGCCAGCTGCCATGCCAGCGCGATGCCGGCGAAGCCGTAGTAGTACTCCGGATGGGTGATCGCCGGCGGCTGCATGCGCGCTACCGTCGATTCCTGGAAGTACATCGGGACCAGCACCAGTACGCCATAGATGGCGGCGATCAGGAACACCCAGCGCGAAAATTTCATGGCCGACTCCGGTGAAGGGTGTGGCGAGCTGGGCGGCTCGTGTGACGGTTCCGCCGCTGTGTGCCCCCGCAGGTCAGTGGACAGGCGGCCGCGGTGCCTGGTCCTGGTGACTCAGCACGTATTCGTCCAGCTTGCCGCGCAGATAAGTCGCCGAGTCGACTACCCGCCCGTCATGGAAGCGGATGCTGTAGCTGGTCCCGGAGACCGACGAGCCAGTGCCGCAGTACGTGATGAAGTCCTCGGCCGTCTTCACGCGGCTGCCGGCAAAGCGCAATTTCAGACGCATGTGGTCGGCGGCGCGTGCGGCGTCGTACCCGGTGCCGTTGCGGATGAAGGTCGCGCCTTGCAGCGTTGCCACTGAATCGATCAGGTAGGCGATCTTCTGCCGCTCGATATCCTGCTGACCGAACGCCGGCAGCGCCAGCAGGCCAAAAAGCATCAAGGCCGCGATCACTCTGCTCATGGACTCACTCTGCCGGAAGTAATGTGTCGCGGGCGCTGTGCAGCGCGATTGTCGGAGGCGCCGGTCACAACATGCCCTCGATCGGCATGAACCTGAGCAGGTCCACTTCCAGCCGGCGCTTCGTGCTGGCCTCGGGGTCGCGATGGTAGTCGATCAGTTTGCCGCCTTTGCTGGCCTGCCACCGCATCCGTCCGCCATGCGGCGCGGTCAGCGTCACGTGGTAGGCGCTGCTGGGCTGGATGGCGGTGTCGAAGAAATTCGTCACCGCCA
>DHXA01000139.1:3292-35835 GCA_002413455.1 Rhodanobacter sp. UBA5168
CGCTGATCCATGTTCATCGAACCGATGAACACCTGCTGCGCGTCGACCACGATTGCTTTCGCGTGCAGGCTGACGCCGGACGATGTGCCTTTTGCGGTGGCCGGCTGTTCCACGCCGGTGGCCGGGCGCAACTCGTACAGCTGCACACCGCCTTCAAGCAGCGCGCGACGGTAACGCGAATAGCCCGCATGCACGGCTGCCTCGTCGGTGGAAGCGAGCGAATTGGTCAGTACCTTTACCGCCACGCCGCGTGTGGCCAGGCTGGTGAGATAGCGCGTGCCGTTATCGCCGGGGATGAAGTAGGGGGAGATCACCAAGACGTCGTGCTGCGCCCGGTCGGTCATCGCCTTGATCTGCGGGCCGATGCGCAGGGCACGCGTTCCCTCCTTGTCGGCGTCGATCTTCTCCGGCTGATCGGCAACCAGCACCGCAGGACCCCAGAACCACGCGCCGGGGCGGTCGCCAGAAGGGCCGTTGGGCAGCTTGTCCAGGATCGCCTGCGCGTAGTCGGTCTGCGCGAACGCGCGCGCGTCGCGGTGCAGGTCCATACGCAGCTGCGCCAGGTCGTAATGGCTGGCGTGCTTGCCGCGGAAGGCTTCCACCGGATAGGCGGCGTCGCAGTTCCAGTATTCGTCGAACGCGCGCGAGGCGTCTTTCACCACCGGGCCGATCGCGATCAGGTCGAGGTCACGGAAATTGGTGTCATTGCCGGCGTCGAAGTACGCGTCACCGATATTTCGCCCGCCGACAATGGCCACGTTGCCATCCACGATGTACGACTTGTTGTGCATGCGGCGGTTGAGCCGGTGTGCATCGAGCAGGAACTGCGTGACCTTGGACAGCAGCGATGGCTTGCGCGTACGGAACGGGTTGAACAGGCGCACCTCGATGTTCGGGTGCGCATCCAGCGCGTCCAGCATGTCGATCGCATTCGCCGCACTGATATCGTCCAGCAGCAGGCGCACGCGCACACCGCGATCCGCCGCCGCCAGAAGACGCTGCGCCACCAGCCGGCCAGTCGCGTCGTTGTTGAAGATGTAGTACTGCAGGTCGATCGAGTGCTGCGCGTGGTCGGCCAGCACGACGCGGCTCATCAATGCGTTGTTGCTGAGCGTCAGCAGCCGGAAGCCGGACTCGTCGACGTGCTGTTTCACGGCGGCGCGTATATAGCGTCCGCTCGGTGTGGCGGTGGCTGGCGACAGCGCCTTCGAGGGCTGCTTGACGTAGTCGGTGCGCAGCGTGGAACAGGCACCCAGAAGCAGCCCGATCAGCACCAGCGCGGCTATGGCGTAGCTACGTCGTGGTTTCGCTCGCACGTGTACCCCCCTTGTCCCCTTTGTAGCTCGAGCCGGCATCCAGAAAGGCTACCGCATCACGCGTGCGTAGACCATGGAGACGCATACGCCGTTACGCTGCCCCGATGGCCGGATCCGGGCACGCAGACACTGTGTAGGCGGCAGCGTGAACGTGGCGCGAGGGGCGTCTTTGCGGATACGTGAGCAGGGATAAGGTTTTCGATCGACTTCAGCCATTCCGATTCAGCCGTCCAAATGAAAACAGTTGGGCCAGCGGGTGCTTTCGCCGCTCGATCAGGGCGCGGATCAGCGGCGCACCCGCTGCGCTGTAGCTGATGCCGTTGCCGCCATAGGCCATGGCGAACTGCACGCGCGCGCCGTATTGCGGGTGGGGGCCGAAGAACGGCAGGCTGTCTTCGGTTTCGGCAAAGGTGCCGGCCCATGCGAACGCGGGCACCAGCGCCAGGCCAGGTATGGCCTTGGCGACTTTTTTCACCAGCTTGCGCGCCTTGCGGTCGACGCGTGCATCGCGGCGCACGGGAATGTCGATGGCGTCGTCTTCGCCACCGACCAGCAGGCGGCTGTCGCCGGTGGTGCGCAGGTACAGATACGGCCGCGCCGATTCCCATGCCATGGTATGGGCCAGTTCGCGCAGTTGGGCTGAATCGAGCGGATCGGTGATGAAGGCATAGCTGCTGCGGTTGCGGGCCACGCGCTGGTCGAGCCATTGCTGGCTGGCATAGCCGGCAGCGAAAACGGTGTGTGCCGCGCGCAGCCGCACGCCATCGGCGGTATGCAGGGTGACGCCGCGCGAGGTGGCGTCGATGCGCGTGATGGCGCTGCGGTCGAACACGCCGACGCCGCGTTTTTCCAGCCGCGTGAACAGGCGATAGGCCATGCGGTAGGGATCGATCCGGGCGGCGAGCTGGCTGAGGATGGCGCCGGGTGCGTCGATACCGTACGACTCGCGCAGCGCGTCGGCCGCCAGCCAGCCGACCTCGAAACCATGCTTGCTGCGCATCGCCAGTTCCGCCTGCAGCAGCGGCACATGGCGGCGCCTGCTGGCGTAGTACAGGCTGTGCATGCGGCGGAAATCGACGTCACCCACATCGGCGGCCAACTCCTGCAGCAGCGGGATCGCCTCGGCACAGGCGCGGTAGGCGAGCACGGCATCGTCCTCGCCGTAGCGTTTGGCCAGATCGATCATGTGGGTGTCGATCTCGTACTGCAGCAGTGCGGTGCTGGCTGCCGAACTGCCCCAGCCGACGTCGCGCCGCTCCACGACGACGACCTCGTGGCCATTTTCGGCCAGCTCGCTGGCGATCAGCGCGCCGCTGATGCCGCCGCCTATCACGGCCACATCGCAACGGGTGTCTCGCTGCAGTTGCGGGAACGCGTGCATCAGGCCGTTCTTGATGGCCCAGAACGGGTAACCGCTTTTCAGGTCCATGCCGATCTCATGGGTTTCGCGCGCGCAACAGGCGCGTTGTCAGGCTCGGATGTCGCATGTCGCGGCGTCGTGAGCGTGTCGGTTCAAGGCGTTCCGGCGATTCGATAGCGCGTCGAGCGATGGCGGCATGATCGACGCCACTGCGCCGTGCGGTCAGTCCACCGGCGCCATGAGCACCAGGTTTTCCACCGCGTAGCCGCGTTGCCCGGCACGGTGCTTGATCCTTTCGAACAAAGCGCGCTCCATGTCGGGACGACGCGCGAGTATCCACAGATACTTGCGGCTGGGGCTGCCGACCACGGCCCACTGATAGTCAGGGCTCACCTCGATCACCCAGTAGTCGGCCCATGCCCGCGGCAACCAGCTCAGCCAGGCGGGTGCGAAGCGCACCTTGAATGCGGCGGGTTGACCACCCACGATTTTCGCCACGCCGTCGACGGTCTGCCTGCCATCACGGGTCTGACAGGCATTGTGCACATGGATCGTTCCGTCCGGCATGGGCGTATAGCTGGCGATGACGGCGCCCAGGCATTTGCGCTGGAAGAACATGGGCAGATGCGCAATCTCGTGCCACTGCCCCGCATAACGATCGAAGTCGAGCGTGGGTACAGGCCGATTGGGCAGCGTCGGAGGATCGATGGGTGTGGAGACAGCCATCGCGAGGGTGAGGAGCATGACGTGGAGCATGCACGGTTCCTTGGTGGGTGGGCCAGGACAGGTGAACAGTATGGCAGCGACCTGTCGGCGGGCGATGAACAAGCGCCGCGCGAGAGTCGTAGGTGACGGTGTCGATGACTTGATGAACGCAGCCGGCGGACCAACGCCCCGCCAACATCAAGGTCACGAACTGCCGACTCGCGCGACGCTATAAATACACCTGTCTGCAATACCGCAGGCTTTTACCGGAGATGGTGCGTGGACAAGAATCGCGTTGAGGGTACCAAGCACGAGATCAAGGGTGCGGTGAAGGAAGGTGTCGGCAAGGTCACTGGCAACCGCATGAAAGAGGCGGCCGGGAACCTGGAAAAAAACGCCGGCAAGCTGCAGAAGGAAGTCGGCAAGGCCGCCGACGAGCAGCGCGACGCGGACAAGCGTCGCCACTGATCGCCCCAGTCCGATCAGCCCGAAGATGGCGCGGCGACAGCTGCGCCATCGTTGTTTCGCGACCTTGCGACGGGATGTTCCGGAGATCAATGGCGCGAGATCAGCGGCAATACAGCTTCTGACAGCGCTCGCAGTTGAAGCTGCGGCGGTGGGTCTTGCCAAGGTACGCACGGCAAAGGGGAATGTGGTGTCATGGACCGCGGCTCCGGTTGTGTACCAGCCAGTGTTTGCGCAACACGAAGGCCCTCTTCCAGGCAAGGAACGCGAAGCGTACACGCGGGCCTAAGTTACCAGCTCGCCGAGCTTGCGCAGCAACAGAGCGCCAACGGTGGACAGCGGGTGCACGCGGATCCGGTACAGCACCTCGTTCTTGATGATGTTGCCGACACCGGCGAAGAGGTTCTGGTCGAGCAACGCATCGCACGCCAGCGTGTCCGGCATCTTGCGCAATCGTGCGCGTGCCTGCGCGGAATCCCACTGATCCGACATCACGTCGCTGCGCCAGTCGTACAACTCGTCTAGCTCGCCTTCGAGCAGGCGCACCGAGCAACTGTAGAAATCGAGTTCGTCATTGTCGAAGCCGAGGCTGAGCCGCGGTGCGATGTCCTTGCGTTCATCGATGCGATAACGGCCCAACATCAGCAGGTGTATGCGGATGGCAAAGCCGGGCAACTCGATGGCCGGCGCAGCCCGCGTACAACATCGGTGCTGCGCGACTGCCGGGCCGGTCAGGGGCCGACGATCCCTGGACGAGTCGGTGGATGTGGGTGACATCGACGAGCGGCTCCGGGGTTGGCAGCAACGAGTCTGTCCATGCTCACGTCTGCCAGCTGCGAACTGGGCTACGTACGCTGGGCGGGTGGCAGTGATGTCGGTCTGGGCATACCATCGGCGCTCCCCGCACCCCATCCAAGGAGATCGCGTGCCGCCGATCATTTCCGTCAAGCAGCTCAGCAAGACCTACGCCTCGGGATTCCACGCGCTCAAGCAGATCGACCTGGATATCCGCCAGGGCGAGATCTTCGCCCTGCTGGGGCCAAACGGTGCCGGCAAGACCACGTTGATCAGCATCATCTGCGGCATCGTCAATCCCAGTGAGGGCACGGTGCTGGCCGATGGCCACGACGTGGTGCGCGACTACCGCTCGGCGCGCGCCAAGATCGGCCTGGTGCCACAGGAATTGACCACCGACGCGTTCGAGACGGTGTGGAACACGGTGAGCTTCAGTCGCGGCCTGTTCGGCAGGAGCGCAAATCCGGCGCATATCGAGAAGGTGTTGAGGGACCTGTCGCTGTGGAGCAAGAAGGACAGCAGGTTGATGACCCTGTCCGGCGGCATGAAGCGGCGCGTGATGATCGCCAAGGCGCTGTCGCACGAGCCGCAGATCCTGTTCCTGGATGAACCTACCGCCGGCGTCGACGTGGAGCTGCGCCGCGACATGTGGGCGATGGTGCGCGCGCTTCGCGCCACCGGCGTCACCATCATCCTGACCACCCATTACATCGACGAGGCCGAGGAAATGGCCGATCGCATCGGGGTGATCAACAAGGGGGAACTCATTCTGGTCGAGGACAAGGCCGAGCTGATGAACAAGCTCGGCCGCAAGCAGCTGACCCTGCAGCTGCAGAACCGGCTGGAGGACATTCCGCAGGCGCTGTCCGGTTACCCGCTGGAACTGTCGGCCGACGGTCAGCAGCTGGTTTACACGTTCGACGCCCAGAGCGAGCACACCGGCATCGATGTGTTGTTGCGGCAGCTTGGCGAAGCAGGCATCGACTTCAAGGATCTCAGGACCAGCCAGAGTTCGCTGGAGGATATTTTCGTGAATCTGGTGAGGGAACGCGCATGAACATCCACGCGATACGTGCGATCTACGGGTTCGAAATGGCGCGCACCTGGCGCACGCTGCTGCAGAGCATCGTGTCGCCGGTGATCTCCACTTCGCTGTACTTCGTGGTGTTCGGTTCGGCAATCGGTTCGCACATGAACGGGATAGACGGCGTCAGCTACGGTGCCTTCATCGTGCCGGGACTGATCATGCTGTCGCTGCTGACGCAGAGCATCTCCAACGCCTCGTTCGGCATCTATTTCCCGAAATTCGTCGGCACGATCTACGAGATTCTGTCGGCGCCGGTATCCCCGCTGGAGATCGTGGCCGGGTATGTGGGCGCGGCGGCGAGCAAGTCGATCATCCTCGGCCTGATCATCCTTGTCACCGCGCGGCTGTTCGTCCCGTTCCAGATCGAGCACCCGTTGTGGATGCTCGCTTTTCTGCTGCTTACCGCGCTGACCTTCAGCCTGTTCGGTTTCATCATCGGCATCTGGGCGGACAATTTCGAGAAGCTGCAGTTGGTGCCGCTGCTCATCGTGACGCCGCTGACCTTTCTCGGTGGCAGCTTCTATTCGATCCATATGCTGCCGCCGTTCTGGCAGAAGATCACCCTGTTCAATCCGGTGGTCTACCTGATCAGCGGATTCCGCTGGAGTTTCTACGGCGTTTCCGACGTCAGCCTGGGCGTGAGCGTGGGGATGACCCTGGTGTTCCTCGCTGCCTGTCTCGCACTGGTTTGGTGGATATTCCGCAGCGGCTACCGCCTGAAGGCGTGAGCGGCGCTGGACGTCCATTTGCCACACTGCCACCGCGGCAGCACTGGGGCGTCACGCCGAAACGTCGCAGCGTTCACTCGTCGTCCCATTGCACTTCGACCGCATCGGCATCGAACACGCCCCACCAGTAGCTACCCAGCCGCAGCCATCCGCTGCGGATGCGATGCGTGGCGTCGTCGTACACCTTCACCTGCATGATCACCTGTGACTTGCTGGTGGTCAGCCACATTCTCCACGGCGGGAGATAACGGCGTTTCGCTTCGAGGACCCTGACGCCGCGGGACAACGCCCATGCGGCCAGCATGGATTTCGTGCGTGCCAGATACCAGTAGATGTAAGGCGGGAGCAGCGCCAGCAGCAGGATGGGCAGGAGCAGGTGGTTCATGGGCGATGGCTGCGAAGGTCCGGAAGGCGATTGCCGCAGCCATGATAGTCGGGGTAACGAACCGCAGGCGATGAACAAATGGCGCTGATGCAAGTCCAATACCCCGGTGAAACCGAAAACGGGAAAGGTCATGCGCAGAGAATCGTCAGTGGCAAGCTGGATCGGAGCGGTAATCGTGGTGCTGGGCGTCCTCGTGGCGGGCGTGTATCTGGCGCGCAAGGCCATGCAGCCTGAAACGCCGCTCGCGACGGCACCGGCGGCTTCGTCGTCGACTCTCTCCAGCGCACCACCTTCGCCGATCCAGCACCCGATCACCCAGGCCGGTGCCGGACCCGCCGGGACCTCGACCGCGGCGTTGCCTTCGCTGGACGACAGCGATGCCAGCGTGGCCGCGGCGCTCGCGGCCCTGGCCGAGGGCAGCGAGCTGCCCTCGCTGCTTGTGCGGCAGCAGATCATCGCGCGCATCGTGGCGACCATCGACGCGCTGCCACGGCGCGGCGTGGCCAGCTTCCTGTCCCCGCTGCACGCGCCGAAGGGCACCTTCATCGCGGACGAAACGGAGGGCGCCACCGTGATCGGTGCGCGGAACAGCGCGCGTTACGCCGCCTACATGCGGGTCGTCGATGCCGCCGATCCGCAGGCGCTGGTAGCGTGGTACGTGCATACCTATCCGTTGTTCCAGCAGGCTTACCAGCAGCTGGGCTACCCGAAAGGCTATTTCAACGATCGTCTGATCGTGGTTATCGACAACCTGCTGGCTGCCCCGGAACCGAGCCAGCCACCCACGGTGGCTCCGTCGAAGGGTTTCTATGTGTACACCGATCCTGCGTTCGAATCGCTGTCGGCTGGGCAGAAGCTGCTGCTGCGCGCTGGCCCCGCCAGCGAGGCGCGTATCAAGACGAAGTTGCGAGCGATCCGCTCCGCATTGACCGGTCAGACTCTGCCGCGCGCACCGGCTGCGGCAAGCAGCGCCGGTTAGCTGCGTCCCGTCATATCTGCGCCCTGGCAGCTGCAGGCGTGAACTCCGCCCCGGGTCCATTTACTTGGGATCCATCGCCGTGAAGCCATCGGCTCAAGTTCAGGCGCGCGCTGCCGATCAATCGTCTGCAGGTCTGCGGCTTGCGGGCGGTACGCGGGGGCGTGCCGCGGAAACAGCGGGGGTATCACATGGCAAACGGGCAGCATGGGTCAGCACCGCATCGCCGGACGCTTTTGGGGATGGTTCGCTCGGCCCGATGAAACGCCTCATCCACCCTTCCGACCTTCAGATTGGCCGGCCGCTGCCGTGCGATGCCTATGACAGCAAAGGCACGCTGCTGCTGCGCGAGGGGCACGTCATCACCAGCGCCAGGCAGATCGAGAAACTGACGCAGCTTGCGCAGCTGTCACGCATGACGGATGAGCCGACCGATGGCACGGCAGAATCGGTCGTGAGGGTTTCTCCGTTATCGCTGGTGCTGGGCGCGAGGCAACATCTGCATGCGCTGTTCATCACTGAATCGCCGCGGGATTTTCCGGCGAAGCTGGCGCGCATCACCGGCATGGTGCGCCGCGCCTGCCGGTTGAACGCGGACGTGGCACTGGCGTCGATTCTGATGCGTCGCGATGGGCTGTATGCGATTCGCCATGCGGTCAACGTGGCGATTGCCTGTCAGGTCGCCGGCGAGGCCATGAAGCTGCCGGCAACGGAGTTGACCGCCACCGTGGCCGCTGCGCTGACGATGAACATCGGCATGTTCGAATTGCAGCAGCAGCTGCAGGCACTGGATGGTCCACTCACGGATGCGCAGCATGAAGCGGTACGAAGCCATTGCGAGCGCAGTGTCGCCTCGTTGCGTGGGTACGGGGTAAGTAGCGAGCTTTGGCTGGACATCGTGCAGGATCATCATGAGCGCCCGGACGGCAGCGGCTACCCGTCGGGAAAAGCCGGCGATGGGCTTGGCCTGCTGGCTCAGTTGCTGTCGCTGGCGGACGTCTATTGCGCACGGGTGTCGAGCCGCGACTTCCGGCCGGCGATGCTGCCAAACGTGGCGCTGCGCCGGCTGTTTCTCAGTGAGGGTGCGGCCGTGAGCCCGGAGCTGGCCGCACTTTTCATCAAGGCGTTGGGGGTGTATCCGCCGGGTACGGGAGTGCGCTTGCGCAACGGCAGCATCGCGGTGGTCACTCACCGTGGTGCGACCGGGCACCTCCCCAGGGTGGCGTCGATCACCACCCACGATGGCTTGCGCATAGCTGTGCCCATACGCCGCCGCGGTGACATGTCGGCCCATGAGGTAAGCGAGGCGGTCGACCTCGATATCCTGCAGCTGACGGTAAGCATGGAGGCATTGTGGGGAGCCGACGCCTCCTCGTGAGGTCGCATTGACACGGCGGGCGGCGGTCCGGAATCAAGCGATACCGCGCAGATTCAATATACGCGTGACAGCGGTGTTGCTGTGCTTAGCCGCTCACGGACAGCCAGCAATAATCCGGCGCGCGTTCGCAACTTGCGGAGATGGGCATGCCCTGCGGGACGTGGTCGAAGCTATCGTTGTTTTTGTGGTCCTTCGAATGGGCGCTGGTTAGGCACTGTCGGCCAGGATTAATTTGAAATGCTTCAATGGGCAGCTGCAGAATCACTCGTTTCCATTCTGCTGCCCCAGCGAACGTCCTTGGTAAGCTGAGCACGGTCGCCATTGTTGTCTTGAGATGCAGTCATGCCGTAGGGAGTATTACCTAACCAGTTCGAGGTGTTTTCATTCAATTGGGGGTCAATTATGGAAATTACGAAATTTATGGGGCTTCGCGCCACGTTGGCGATCGCCGGATTGTTGCTAGCCTTTGCTGTGGCGGCGCAAAATGTCACGAAGGAAAATGTTACAAATTCTCCGCTCTACTTTCCCCATATCGACAAGAATCACGACGACTATCTCAGCCGTTCCGAGGTACCGAAGGAGTTGCGCGATTTGCGCACGCACTTTGACCAGTACGATCAGAATCATGACCATCGACTTTCGGCAGCCGAATACAGCAACTACCTGACTGCCCTCGTTGCTGGAGCTTGCAATAGCAATCTGCAAAGTGCGAAGAATCCAAACTGCAACGGAAGCCCTGGTGTCATGGGTTCCCTGCCGGGTCACAATTTCGGGCAACCCATCAGAGGACCAGTATCTCCCCCGCCCCCACCATCGCATTGAGGGCGGATGTTCAGGGATAACTCCCTCCGTCCTTGTGCGAGTAGTTGGCTGGCTCCGGCTCAAGGTGCAGGTCGATGTCGGAATAGCTGCAGGCGTCGTCCGCGCAGCGGGTGCCGATATCGAGATAGACGGCCGTTTTTTCACTGCGATTGATCATGTGGTGGCCGTCGGGCACGTTCTTGGGGAAGGCCGCACAATCGCCGGCGCGCAGCTGCTGCTCGCCGGCGTCGGTCAGCAGGGTCAGCTCACCGGAGAGGACGTAAACGAACTCCTCCTCGCGGGTGTGCCAGTGGCGCTGGCTCGACCATGAGCCAGCGGGCAGGTGCACCAGGTTGATACCGACATCGGTCAGGCCGCCAGCGCGACCCAGCGCCTGCCGGATACGGGCGCCGACGGGTTCGGCATAGGGGGCGGGATAGTCCGAACCATGATGTTCGGGCACCTTGGCGATTTCGATTTTCGGCATGGCTCGATCCATGTAGGCAGGGCGGCGCCCATTGTGCCTCCACCACGAGCTGCTGCGCCGTGCAGGCGGACGATCGGTTTTTGAACACTGGCCGCGCTACAGTGGTGCCATCGTCGCTGACGTCTTGCGGAGGTCGGTGTGATGCGTTGGCTACGGCTGGTCTGGGTGGCAGTTTTTTTTGCGGTGCCGATGCCGCTGGCGTTCGCGACCGGGCCGGCTATGCCTCACGCGGCAAGCGGCGACATGGTGGCGCAGATTGTACTGGATGGTCCGATCGGCCCGGCCGCCGCCGAGTATTTCGACGACGCCTCGCAGCGCGCGGTGGCCGATGGCGCGAGGGCGATTGTATTGCGGCTGGACACGCCCGGGGGCCTGGCCGACTCGATGCGGCAGATCATCGCCAGCATGCTGGCGTGCAAGCTGCCGGTACTGGTGTATGTCGCGCCGGGTGGGGCGCGAGCCGCCTCGGCCGGCGCATACATCCTGTATGCCGGGCAGATTGCCGCGATGGCACCGGCCACGCATCTGGGCGCGGCGACACCGATCCAGCTGGGTGGTACCACGCCGATGCCGGGTGCTGCTGACAAGCCAGCCGTGGCCAGTTCTTCGGTGGAAGAAAAGCCGGCCGAAAGCGACGATGCCGAGTCGCACAAGACGCTCAATGATTCGATCGCCTACATCCGTTCGCTGGCGCAGTTGCGCGGGCGCAACGCGCCGTGGGCTGAACAGGCAGTGCGCGGCGCTGCCACGCTGACCGCCGACGAGGCGGCCCAGCAGCATGTGATCGATTTCGTGGCGACCGATGTTGCCGATCTGCTGGTCAAGGCCGACGGCCGCCGCGTGCAGGTGGGTGACCGCAGCCTCACGTTGCAGCTCAAAGGAGCATCCGTGCGCGATTACGCACCGGGCGCACGCACGCGTTTCCTGGTAGTCATCACCAATCCCACCATTGCCTACCTGTTGTTGCTCGGCGGCATCTTCGGACTGCTGCTGGAAGCGCTGCATCCCGGCGCGATGTTGCCGGGCATCGTGGGCGGCATCTGCCTGCTGGTCGGCCTGTACGCGCTGCAGCTGCTGCCGGTGAACTACGCCGGGCTGGCGTTGATGGCGCTGGGTGTGGCCCTGTTGGTGGCCGAAGCGGTCAATCCCAGTGTGGGCGCACTCGGTGCCGGCGGACTGGTTTCGTTCGTGATCGGCTCGGTGATGCTGATGAGAACCGGGGTGCCGGGTTACGGCGTCAACCTCGGCGTCATCGGCGGTCTCGCCACCGGCGCGGCGGCCCTGTTGGCGCTGATCGTCTGGCTGGTATTCCGGTCGCGGCGCGCCCATCAGGTCAATGGCGACGTCGCCATGCTCATGGAATCCGGCGAGCTGTTGGAGCCGGTGAGCGCAGGAGGCGAAGCCTGGGCGATGCTGCGCGGCGAACGTTGGCGTGTGCGCTGCGATAGTGCACTGCCGGCCGGCGCGCGGGTGCGCGTGGTGCGGCGACAGGGGCTGCTGCTGTGGATCGAGCCGGCGTGATGGTGGTTTCGGCCAAACGCCCTCCGCAGGTCCTCCAGAGCGCGGCGCCAAAGTTTTGATAGTGGCTTCGATGTCGGTTTCACGGGAGATGATCATGTTCGGATTTGTCGGAATACTGGTAGTCCTTGGTGTGTTGCTGCTGTTCTCCGCGGTCAAGATCCTGCCGGAGTACCAGCGTGGCGTGGTGCTGACGCTGGGCCGCTACACCGGCACCAAGGGGCCGGGGCTGGTGCTGCTGATCCCTGCGGTGCAGCGGATGATCCGGGTGGATCTGCGGGTGACTGTGATGGACGTGCCGCCGCAGGACGTGATCTCGCGCGACAACGTCTCGGTGCGGGTCAATGCGGTGGTGTATTTCCGCGTGGTGGAACCCGACAAATCCGTGCTGCAGGTGGAAAATTTCCTGCAGGCCACCAGCCAGCTGGCGCAGACGCGGCTGCGCTCGGTACTGGGCCAGCACGAGCTGGACGAGATCCTGTCGCAGCGCGACTCGATCAACCATACCCTGCAGACCATCCTCGACGAGGCCACCGACCCGTGGGGCATCAAGGTTGCCAACGTGGAAATCAAGGACGTCGACCTCAACGAGACCATGGTGCGCGCGATCGCCCGCCAGGCCGAGGCCGAGCGCGAACGCCGTGCCAAGGTGATCCACGCCGAAGGCGAGATGCAGGCTGCCGAGAAGCTGCGCGACGCCGCCGCGATGCTGTCGCAGCAGCCGCAGGCGCTGCAGCTGCGCTATCTGCAGACGCTGGCCGACATGTCCAACAACGGCAAGTCCTCGACCATCGTGTTCCCGCTGCCGCTGGATCTGATCCGGCCGTTGATGGAGGCGTTCCCGTCGAAGCGGGATTCGGGTACAACGGACTGATTTACCCGCACGAGCAAACAACATGGATGCAACGCGTTCACCCGGCAGCCTGGTCTGTGTGGGTCTTGGCATGACCCTTGGTGCCCACCTCGGCCCGCTGGCGCGCAGCCACATTGAACAGGCGGACGTGGTGTTTTTCGCGCTGTCCGATGGCATCGTGGAATTGTGGCTGCGGCGCATGCACGCCGACGTGCGCAGCCTGCAGACGTTCTACCAGGAATGCAGCTCGCGCATGAACACCTACTGGCAAATGGTCGAGGCCATGCTGGTCGAGGTGCGCGCCGGCAAGCGGGTGTGCGGCGTGTTCTACGGGCACCCCGGCGTGTTCGCCTGGGTGCCGCACAAGGCGATCGAGCTGGCACGGGAGGAGGGCTATCGCGCGCGCATGGAGCCTGGCGTGTCGGCCGAGGACTGCCTGTATGCCGATCTCGGCATCGACCCCGGTGCTTACGGTTGCCAGCACTACGAAGCCAGCCAGCTGCTGTTCTACCAGCGCCGCATCGATCCCACCGCCTATCTGATCCTGTGGCAGGTCGGCGTGGTCGGCGACCAGTCGATGGCGCGCTTCTCCACCAACGCGGCGTATCGCCAGGTGCTGGTTGATGTGTTGGCGCGTGATTACCCGCTGCAGCATGAGGTGATCATCTACCGTGCCGCCACCTTGCCGATCGAGCGGCCACGCATGGAACGAATCACCTTGGGCGCCTTGCCTCGGGCGGAAATCGGCATGGCTGAGACCGTGGTCATTCCGCCCGCACGGCCGATGCAGGCCGATCCCGCGATTCTGGCCCGGCTGGACGCGCTGGATCGAGCCGTCGGCGTGGCGTCTTGAGGTATGCGTTCCACGCACTGGCGTCTCAGGCAGCTGCCACGCTAAGCTGCCGAGGTGGGTATTGGGGATATTCATTGCGTCGTGTTGCCTGTCTATAGAGGATAGGTACACGCGGACTTGTCACCAAGTTAATCAGGGGGGTGAATCATGTTGGATGTGATCGATTTCATGGAAAGGATGGGTGGAGACGCGCAGTTGTCGCTGGCGTCGGATAGCCAGTTGGCGGAAGCCCTGTCTCTTACTGACATTTCAACCGAGTTGCAGTCGGTAGTACTCGCGAAAGACGCAGCGCGGCTGGAGGCTTTGTTGGGGACGAAGCCGGTGTGCATCATGGTCGCGCCGCCTGGTCCTCCGGGTTTCGAACCTCTTCACGCGCCATTTCCGGCGACGCCGCCACCGCCGCCGTTGCCTGAGGAAGAGTGGGAGCAGTACCAGCGAGAGAGCTGAGCACGGGATCTAAGCGTTACTGCAGCCAGCTAGGTTTCAGGACACATCCTGGGCTTGGCCAGGCGCAACCTGTGGCTGGCGCCAGCAAGGCGCCAGCGGGGACGCGGGAGTAACAGGATTGGATGCAGCCGAACGTGGCGCGCAAGCATGACTTGCGTGTGTGGGCGGCGTCTGATGGGGAGCGAAGGCGTAGCCACAATGAACAGTCGCCTGTCGATACGTCACTAGAGGTTCAAGGGGGAGTCTTGTCAGACATTATCGATTTCATGGAAAGGATGGGCGGCGACGCGCAGCTGTCGCAGGCTTCGGTGGAGGAGTTAGGTGCGTCCTTGTCGGCTACCGACATGGCACCTGAGCTGCGGTCGGCGATACTCGCGAAAGATGCGCAGCGTCTGGGGATGTTGTTGGGAACCGCCCCAGAGTGCCTTTTGCTTTCGCCGCCTGGTCCTCCAGGTACCGGGCCTAGTCCTATGCAGCCGGCGGTGCCGCCGCCGCCTCCGGAAGAGGCTGAGGAAGGCGAAGAGACCAAGGATATTTTCCGGCACGAGGGTGTTGTGGCGAGTCCGGTACATCGGCGCGAATCGCTGCGAACCTAGCCGATGTCCGATCTCGGCACTTGGTGTCGACCGATGCTGATAAACATGATCAGCATCGCTGCGCTGCTTGCCGGTGTAGTTCACGCTGCCGTACCTGCGAGCAGCGACGAAGGGGCTGGCCTCCTGCAGCAGGCTGAAAAGGAAGTCTGTGCCACCTCGCTTTCCGAGCAATGCGTGAGTCTGTTGCGTCGGGTGGAACAGGTGGCCAGCCAGTTGACGGTGGAACAGTTGCAGCACCTGCATTACCTGCAGGCGTGGCAGGCTGCCTTTGGTGGTGATTATCAGAAATCGGACGCGTTGATCGATGACATCCTGGATAAATCGCGGGATGTGAATCTGCGGCTCAAGGCGGCGATATTCCGGGTGGACTCGCTGTCGGAACAGTCCCGCTTCGAAGAAGCCTTTCGCGAATTGAGCCAGTTGGTTGTTTCATTGCAGGAGGGCGTGGGTATTAGTCCGCGCATGCGGGAACACGGGTTTGGGGTGGCATCCTCTCTGTACGCGGGGGCCGGGCAGTACGAGTTGGCGTCCTATTACGCCAACGAGATCTTCAAGCAGGGTCTGGCGAGCGACGGCTACACCTGTGTGGACGACCATATGCGCATCGCGGCGCGGTACGGCGGCGGCAACTGGCAGGGCATCGACCCGCTGATCGCGCAGGGCATCGACGTCTGCATCAAGGAGCGCAACAGCCTCTTCGCCAATGGCATCCGCTATTTCGCGGCCAAACTCGATATCAGTCGTGGGCATCCGGAACGCGCCATCACCCTGTTGCGGAAGAATTACCCCGCGGCAGAACGCGACGGCTATGCGCCGCAGCTCGCGCAGTTCAATGCCTTGCTGGCCACGGCCTACAGCGAAACCGGGCAGCTGCAACTGGCGCGGGAGTCGGCACTGGCAGCGATCACGCATGGCACGCACAACCATTACGCCGAGGCCATCAGCACGGCTTATCGGGTTTTGTATCTGGTGGCGAAGCAGCAAGAGCAATGGGTCGCTGCGCTTGCCTACCATGAGCAATACATGGCCGCCGACAAGGGCTATCTGGACGAGGTCAGCGCGAAGGCGCTCGCGTTCCAGACGGTGCAGCAGCAAGTCGCGGCGAAAAAGCTGCAGGTCGATACGCTGAACAAGCAGAACCAGATCCTGCAATTGCAGCAGTCACTAGACAAGAAGGCCTCAGAAACAAGTCGGCTGTACATCACCCTGTTGCTGACGGTGTTGGCCTTCATCGCCTTCTGGACTTACCGCATCAAGCGCTCGCAACTGCGCTTCATGAAGCTGGCACGTCGCGACGGTCTCACCGGCATCTTCAACCGGCAGCACTTCGTCAGTTCGGCCGAGTTGCAGTTGCAGTACTGCAAGAAATCGGCGCGGCAGGCCTGTCTGGTGCTGATCGATCTGGATCATTTCAAGGTCGTCAACGACACCCATGGGCATGCGGTGGGTGATCGCGTGTTGAAACGCGCCGTGGAAGCGTGTGAGCAGCATCTGCGCTCAACCGACATCTTCGGCCGCCTCGGCGGCGAGGAGTTCGGCATCGTGCTGCCCGAATGCACGCTCGACCAGGCGCTCAGCCGGGCCGAACAGATCCGCGTGGCGATCGCCACGGCAGCCAGTGGCGAAGACGCGCCCGGCATTCCGATTTCTGCCAGCTTCGGCGTGGCCACGATTGCCCGATCAGGGTACGAGCTGCGGAAGCTGTTGATCGATGCGGACGATGGGCTGTATCGGGCCAAGCGCGAAGGTCGCAACCGGGTCAGCGTGTGCGACGACGCGCAACCGCGTCAGCGAGTCGCTGGCGTGGCAACCGATCGCGCGTAGGGACATTTCGTGGTGACGTAATGGCAATGACGGAATGATGGGTTGTTCGACCCTACCTTTCCGACTGCGGTTTTGCCGACGGCGCATCCAGCCGATCGAAGTTGACGATGGCGTTGAGTACCAGCGGGTAGCTGCCGATGGTTTCGCCGCGCCAGATCGGGTTGCTGGCGAACAGCAGCACGTGGCCCTTGCCGTAGCGGGCATCCACCACGGCCGCGCGCTCGGCCATTTCATCGCCGCCGTCGAGCAGGCCGGAAATCAGCAGGTTCTTGGCATCGGCGTAGCGCAAGATCACTTGCGGGCGCTGGTCGGCGGGAATCAGCCACGGATTGTTGCGCATCTGCTCGGCGTTCAAGGGCAGCGGCTGCCACGGCTTGACGTCGGGGAGCGCGGGCGGCTCGATCGAGGCGCGGCCTTCGGGTGTATCGGTGTCGTGGAGGCCGCCACGTCCGGTCGGACGCTGAAAATCTTTTGCGTTTGGCAAGCCCTTGTCGCCGGTGATCTGGTTTGACACGGTAAACGACTGGCCGGCAGCGCTGTACAGGGCCAGTTCGTCGCGGGTGTAAGTGGCGGCGATCGGGCTGCGACGATCGACGAATTTCGCCTGCAGCACGCTGCCGACGACTTTCAGCTTGCTGCTGGGCGTGACGAACACGCCCGGTGCGAGGCCGATGTCGATCGCGAATTTCGCGGTGTCCTCGGCGGTGATAAGCAGGCCGCCGGCTTGCACGAACTGCTTGAGGTGGGTGACGCCGCTGGCGCCGAGGCCGGGACGGATGTCGTCGGTCGAGTCGATGCGGCCGAGGTTCGGCGTCAGCGCCGTGGTTTTCCACGGCATCGGATTGCCCCACATCGGCAGGCCGTCGACGATCTGCTGTGAGCTGGTGCCGCCGATCGGGCCGAACAGGATCACGTCGTACTTTGCGCGCAGGTCGCCTGTCTTCGCCACGTCCTGGGTGCTGATGTAGTCGTAAGGCACATGCAGCTTGTCCAGCGCCATGCGCCACCAGCCTTCGGTCTGGGTATCCAGCCAGGTGTGCATCAGCGCGATGCGCGGCAGCGCTGCCTGCGGCATGTCGACCGCGGCCAGACCTTGCGGCACGGCGATGGGCTCCAGCACGCTCATCGGTGCCTTGAGAATCGCGTTGTCGGTGACGCGCACGACCTCCACGTCGAACAGGTCGCCCATCGACCAGCCGGTGTCGTCATAGGGGTGCTGCTGTGGATCCTTTGGTGACCAGTACTGGCGATCGAGCAGGGTATCGACGATGCGCGAATACGGCTGGTCCATGCGCACCACATAGCTGCCGGCGGCAAAGGTCCGTGTATTGGCCTTCTTGTCGTCGGTCTTCTTCTTGCTGTCGTCCTGCTTGGGCAGCGTCACCGTGACCGCTGCGCTGGTGCGGCTGACCTCGGCGTGCTGCAGCTGCAGGATCCGCAGCAGCTGTGCGCGCGAGCCGCTGCGCTTGTCGTCGGCCGGGAACACATAGGCGGCCGGGCCTGCCTGCTGTGGCTTCTCGATCGAGCGCTTGCTCTTCAGGTAGAAGTTCTTCAGGAACAGCTGGCTGTTGCCGGAAAAATAATTGAGTGCGGTGAGCAGGCCGGTCTGTTCGTAGTTGTTGTTGTCGCGTTGCGACCACAGCACGGTCGGCAACGGCGGGTTCGGCTTGTACCAGGTGCGCTGGTATTCACCGGGTTCAAGGATCCGTTGCACCGTGTCGGCGCCGTCGTTGCCAAAGGTTTCGTACAGCCGGCTGATGCCGTTGTGCATGGCGGCAATGAACATCAGGTAGCCCGGGCTCCACGTATCGAAGTCGCCATGGGTGAACACGCCTGGCATGCCCAGCGTGGTCATCTGCTGCACGTTGTCCCAGCCCAGCTGCTGCCACTCGCCGGTGAGGATCGGATCGATCCATGCGTTGTAAGGGCCGTCGCCCGCGGTGTTGTCGTACAGGAACGGCACCGATTCATGCAGGTCGTGCAGCACCTGCGCGTGCCAGCCGACGAAGGTATCGGCCACGTTGCGGGTGAGGTTGAGCGTCATCCCCATCGCATCGCGGTTGTTGTCGTGCGCCACGTAGTGGCCCCAGTACAGCAGCGGCGGATAGTTCTGGCCCGGGTGCGCCAGATGCCAGTTGTACAGGTCGACCATGCGGTCACGACCGTCGACCTCGACGATCGGCGTGATCAGCGTCACCACGTGCGAGCGGATGTGCTGGATGTACGGCGCATCGTCCACCGCGAGGCGATAGGCCAGCTCCATCAGCGCGGTGGGAGCGCCGGTCTCGGTGGAATGGATGGTGCCGGTGATGTAATAGACCGGTGTGGATTGCGCGATCAGCTGGTCGGCAGTGGCGTCGTCCATCTTGATGCTGCGCGGATCGCCCAGTTTGGCGAGGCGCGCCTTGTTCGCGTCGATATCGGCCAGCAGGCTTTCATCGGCGATCGCCACCGCGATCATCTCGCGGCCTTCCTCGCTCTTGCCGATCGAGAACACCTTCACCCGTGGGCTGGCCGCGGCCAGCGCGCGGAAATAGCGGTAGACGTCGGCCGAGTAGGGCAGGTAGTTCGGCGCGCCGGAAATATGGCCGAGCACTTTCTCCGGCGTCGGCACGGTGGCGGAGGCAGGCAGGTAGTCGGTCAGCGGCGAGTTGAACGAGGGATCCGTGGTGAACTTCAGGATCTGCGCGGTATACGCCTGGTCGATCGGCTGGCCTGGCGCACGGGCATAGTCTGTCGGGCGGTTCGCATCGGTGGCCGCGTGGGCGCCGGCGATAACGAATGCCAGCAGGGCACCCACGGAAATCCGGATAGACACGCGCATGACGATTTTTCCCCATGGGCTGCGGACAGCCGATGGCTGCACTGTGCCAGAGCGGCGGTGCTGCCGTGTAGCCCATCAGTTGGGTAGGGATTTTCGATGGGTGTGCCGCGCACCCCCTTCACAGGGTCGTAAAACCGTCGACAGGCCGCCCGGACGGATTGCACGTCCCGCCGCATTCGCGGCTGTTGCCGCGCGGGAACTCCGGTGGCTCCGTGTCCGCCGGGCAGCGCGGTGACCGGCAACGGTTGCGTCAACTCCGCGGCCGACCACCAGCCGGGCGGGGCGATGACCATGACATGTCCGTGGCACAGTGGTTCCTGATGCAATCCCTGGTGGCCGGCGTCCTGTAGCGTGAGGCCGATGTCGGCTTCGTGGAGCATCAGCGACTCGCACATTTCCGCCGAGTGCTGGGTAAACAGTTCCGCGGTTGTGCCAGGAAAAGCCTTGCGCAGCAGTGTGGTCGCGTCGGGCACCAGCGCCTGCGCCAGCGTCGGTGTGCACGTCACCCGCAACGGGTAGCTTTCCGGACGTCCGATATTCGCCGTGAGGCGCTGCAGGCCATGCAGTTCATGGACGACCCTCTCGACGCGATGACGCAGCAAAAGCGCCTCCGACGTCGGCTGCAGCCGACCGCGCACCCGGCTGAAAAGCGCATAGCCGAGCTGCAGCTCGGCATGCTGCAGGACCTTGCTGGCGGCCGGCTGCGAAATGTTCAGCAGGCGTGCCGCACCAGTCAGGCTGCCGGTCGTCAATACGGCATGGAACAGTTCGATATGGCGCAAACGCATGCCGGGTTTCCGTCCACGCCGCCACGGTGGCGGCAACGCCGGAGTGCAGCATATGCGTTGCCGGCAAGCAAGTTTCCTGCGGCATCGCCGATCTGTTCGCCGATGGATCGCTCAGGGCCGCCGGTTCAAAACTGCCGTCAGCCGGTCGAGTTGCGCGCGATAGCGATCGATCACGGCGGCGGTGACCACCGCGTAGCGGCGTGCTTCGTCCCAGCGGCGTGCCTCGATCGCCTCGCGCACGCCCGGCACTGTCTTGACGCCGTAGCCGGTGAGCATGCCGGGTGCATAGATCATGTGCTTGAACCAGGCGCGCCCGGGCAGGCCGGCGGGATCGGTCAGTGCCTGCTCCATGCCGGCCATCAACGGGTTCAATTGCTGCCGTTGCGCCACCGGCATGTCGAAGCCGGCTGCGGCAAGCTTGTCGAAAGCCGTTTGGTAGGCATGCACGCTTTGGTCGAGTCGCTGTGTGGCTCGATCCAGCGGTGCCAGGTCGATCGCTGGCATGTCGGAATCACGTGCCGGCGGAGCCACCGACCGGGTGGGGTCGGCGTCGAGCGCAAAGGCATGCGCATCGAGTAGCCGGTGCTGTTGTTCGGTGGCCTTGCGGTTGCTGTCGACCAGCTTGTGCAGCTCGCTCACATAACGATCGAGCTGCTGGCTGAAATCGCCGAAGCGCAGTGGCAGCACGTCGGCGTCGGCGGCGCGCAGCGCGACATGGCCGGCTATCTTGGCCAGCGCAACGCCGTATTCGAAGGTTGGATCGCCGAAGCGCAGATAGTGGTCGAACGAGTCGTAGCGCGAATGGTAGATACCGCCATCGTCGTCCTCGCCGCCAAAGCCGAGATTCAGCGACGCGATGCCGAGGTGCTCCAGGAAGGCGCTGAAGTCGGAGCCGGAGCCCAGGGCCTGGATCGGCAGGTCGCCACCTTCCGCCGCCAGCTTGGCGATGGCCTTGGCTTCCGGCTTCGCGTCCTTCGCGTAGCCATCCACCAGCATGTGCGCACGCAGGCGTTCGCGTACGCTGACGTGGGTTTCGGGGTCCGTTACGCCGTCGGCCACCTGGTTGACCAGATGCTGCAGCGAATGGCTGCCGCCGGCATCGAGGAAGCCGCGGGCGTTGGTGTCCGAGTTGAGGTACAGCACGGCTTTTTTCTGCAGTTCGGCGGCATGCGTCTCGGCCCATTCGGTGGAGCCGATCAGGCCCGGTTCCTCGCCATCCCAGCTGGCATAGACGAGCGTGCGTTGCGGCCGCCAGCCCTGTTTGACCAGCGTGCCGATGGCTTTCGCCTCGGCCATCAGCGCGACGTTGCCGGCAAGCGGATCCCACGCGCCGAACACCCAGCCATCGTGATGGTTGCCGCGCACGATCCATTGGTCCGGTGCGGTCGAGCCGCGGAGCACGGCGATCACGTCGTACACCGGTTTCTGGCCCCAGTCCGATGCCACCGTCATGTGCACTTTCGCCGTGCCCGGCCCGATGTGGTACGTCAGCGGCAACGCGCCGCGCCAGCTGTCGGGTGCCAGCGGCCCGGTCAGCGACAGCAGCAGGGGCGTGGCATCGCCGTAGGAAATCGGCAGCACCGGAATTTTCAGCAGCGAGGTCGCGTCCTTCAGGGCGAGACGTTTTGCATCCGCCGTGGAACCCACGCCGGGCGTGAGCGGATCGCCCGGGTAGACCTGCATGTCGGCGACCGACCCGCGTTGCACGCCCTGTGCGGGACGCCAGCCGCCCTGCGGATAGGCCTCGCCCTGCGCGTAGCCGTCCTCATGCGGATCGGAATAGATCAGGCAGCCGACGGCACCGTGTTGCTGCGCGAGTTTCGGCTTCAGTCCGCGCCAGCCGCCGCCGTAGCGGGTGAGCACGATCTTGCCGCGCACATCGATGCCGCGCCGGGCCAGCTCCTTGTAGTCGTCCGGCATGCCGTAGTTGGCGTAGACGAGCGGCGCCGAAACATCGCCGTCGCCCCCATAGACGTTGTATGGCGGCAACGTGCCGTCGCGGATACCCGACGTGGCGTCGCCGGCCACCGCCGGTTCGGCGAGCACGGCGGTGTACGGCTTCGGCCCCAGCAGTTCCAGCGCCACCTTCTTCGGCGTCGGGTAGAGCACGCTGAAGGTTTCGATATGCGCGTCCCAGCCCCATTCGCGGAACTTCGCCAGCATGAACTCGGCGTTGGCCTTGTCGTGCGGCGCGCCGACCTGATTCGGCGCGGACGACATCTGTTTCAGCCAGCTGCGCAGGTCGGCGGGATCGAGCTGTGCATCGAAACGTTGCTCCAGGCCCCGTTGCGTGGATGCCCCGGCGGGGCTGAAGCCGAGCATGGCGTCATCCTCGCGGGCGACCGCGGCGGTGCCGCCCAGGGTTGTCAGTGCCAGCGCCAATACCAGCCACGGCTGGATCTTTCCATGGGTCATGTGCTTGGTTCCCGTCGGTTGATGATGGTCTGGTGGTCGTCCTCGCCGGGCCGACATGCCTGTCGCGTTATACGCGCATGTTCCGGATCGGTGAAGGAGCGACGGGGCGCGGGAACCGCCGCACCAGGGCGGCTGAACAGCCGGGCGACCGTGCCAAGCGGCACAGGTTCGGCGGCGCCGTTCGGGCGCACAATCGGCGGCACATTGCCCCACTGCGGAGATACGTCATGCGCCAGACCATGCTTGCTGTGTTGTTGACCCTCGCGCTTCCCGGCGTTGCGCTGGCCCAGGTCTCGAATCTGCACAGCGGCGCGATCACCGCCGCGGTGCAGAAGGGCGTCGACGATCCGGCCCGCGCGGCCGACAAGGCCGACGACGCCCGCCGCAAGGCGGCCCTGGTGATGACCTTTGCCGAGGTCAAGCCGGGTCAGAAGGTGCTGGAACTGATTCCCGGCGGTGGCTATTTCACCCGGGTGTTCAGCGCGGTCGTGGGGTCGCAGGGCCATGTCTACACGGTGTGGCCGGACGAGTACGCGAAAGAGGCCGAATCGGATGTGACCGCGATGCGCAAGCTCGCAGCGCAGCCGCATTACGCCAACATCAGCCTGCTGACCCAGCCGGCGAACCAATTGAGTTCGCCGGTACCGGTCGACCTGGTGTTCACTTCGCAGAACTATCACGACTATCCCGACAAGTTCATGGGCAAGGTCGATCCCGCCGTGCTCAACAAGCAGGTGTTCGACGCGCTCAAACCCGGCGGCCTGTGGGTGATCATCGACCATGTGGCGCCGGCCGGCTCCGGCATGGCCGATACCGAGACGCTGCACCGGATCGATCCGGCGATCGTGAAAAAACAGGGGGAAGCGGCCGGCTTCGTGTTCGACGGCGAGAGCAACGCGCTGCGCAATCCGAAGGACCCGCACGACATCAAGGTGTTCGACAAGTCGATACGCGGCCACACCGACCAGTTCATCTACCGCTTCCGCAAGCCGGCAAAATAGCCGGCCGCAGGCGGCGCGTTCAGAGCACCTCGAACTGCTGCCCGATCCAGTACAGCTGGAAGACCAGGCCGCACACGGCGAACAGGGCGTGGTACCACGCCCTGTTCGTTTTCATGGCGATGAGGCTGGCGATCGCGTAGCCGGCGTTGCGCAGGGGAAAGGCGATGCCGAAGCTGTGCAGGTAGTCGCGGCCCTTGACCCAGGTGTCCAGGTAGTCGATCACGTAGACGACGGTCAGCACGCCGAAGAACCAGCCGCGGTGCTGGTAGAAGTAGTCGCGATAGCTGCCGTTCTCGTCCAGGCTCTCGGGAAACACCAGCGCGCACAGCAGGTACAGCAGCAGCGCGTAGATCACCACGAACAGGTACAGGTTGAACGTCCACTCGGCGACCGTGGCGAGACGGAATTCCCACCACCAGAAATGCAGCATGTAGATGAACATGGACAGCGCCCAGACCATGTGCACCAGTAGATCCGGTGGCGTCTCGGCTGTTCGACGATGCGGGCGAAATGGCGCAGCAGGTGGGTCGGGCCCAGGCCCACGATCATGCCCAGCAGCACGCGCACGTGCAGGTAGAGGCCGCTGGTGGTTTCCGGATGTGCCAGTGCTGAAGCGATCATCGTTCCTCCGCTGCGGCCGGCATGCGTGTCGATGCCGCATCACGGTCGAAATCACCGCAAGTCGCATGCGCTCGCCACGCGAGCCGCTTGAGCTGCGATGGCCATTGGCCGCACCATCGGTCATCGCAACCGGCGGGTCGCCGGATGCACGATGAAAGGCGTGGAAAGAGTGCTGTGAGTTCCAACGATGCCACCGGGCCGGCGCAGGATGCCGCCGATCCTCCGCCGGTACCGCCGACGGAACCCGACGCCGCCGACTGCTGCGGCGAAGGTTGCGTGCGCTGCGTGTACGACATCTACGAGGAAGCGCTCGAACGCTACCGGACTGCGCTGGCCGCGTGGCGCAGCCGTCACCCCTGAGCCGCACCGTCCAAGGAAATGTCATGTGGATTGCCCTTACCCGTGAAGTCAGCCCCGCCCTGGGCGACTGCGAGTTGTCGTACGTCTCGCGCGAACCAATCGACGTCGCACGGGCCCGTACGCAGCACCGCGATTACCAGCGAGCGCTGGAAACACTCGGTTGCCGTCTGCTGGTTCTGCCGGCCGAGCCGGGCCTGCCCGATTCGGTCTTCGTCGAGGATGTGGCGATCGTGCTGGACGAGGTCGCGGTGCTGACCCGTCCCGGCGCATTGTCCCGTCGTGCCGAAGTGGCCAGCGTGGCCGAGGTGCTGCGCCGTTATCGGCCGGTGTTGGCGATCGAGGCGCCGGGCACGCTCGACGGCGGCGACGTGCTGCGCGTCGGTCGCGCGCTGTATGTCGGCGAATCGGCGCGCAGCAACGCAGAAGGCATCGCGCAGTTGCGCGAGCTGCTGGCCGGCCATGGCTACGCCGTGCAGGGCGTGCCGACCCGCGGCTGCCTGCACCTGAAATCCGCGGTGACCCAGCTCGACAATCGCACCGTGTTGCTGCAGCCGGCGTGGGTGGATCGCGCGCGGTTCGCCGACTTCCGTGTGATCGAGGTCGACCCCGCCGAACCGCATGCCGCCAACGTGCTGCGCATCGGCGACGCACTGGTGATGCCAACCAGTTTCCCGCGCACACGGCAGCGGCTTGTCGACAGCGGCTTTGACGTGACTGCTGTCGACGTTTCCGAGCTGCAGAAGGCCGAAGGCGCGGTGACCTGCTGCAGCCTGGTGTTTCACGCGGGCGAGTGAGTCGATGAGGATCCGTTGCCGCCTCGGATGTTCGGTGGATGCGGTCGCCATCGGGTTGCTGGCGCGCCGCGTGACACGCCGCTGGATCCTGCCGGAGCAGCCTGGCAGCGCGGCCGGGCCGCTGCTCTACGGCATGAGTGCGAAGGTGATCCGGCAGAAGATGCTGGACGGCCACCGCTTTCATCTGGCCTGGCAGGATGACGGCCGTCTGGCCGGGGTGGCGGCGATGCGCGACGACTCCCACCTGTTCCAGTTCTTCGTCAGCACCGGCCTGCACGGCCACGGCATTGCGCGTCAGCTGTGGCAGCGCACGATGCGCGACGCGATACGCCGCGCCGGCACGCGCCATTTCACCTTGAAGGCCTCGGCCATGGCGGTGCCGGTCTACCAGCACTTCGGCTTTCGCCCGAGCGGCCCGTTGCTGGTCAGCGATACCGGTCTTGTCACCCAGCCGATACATCTGGATCTGCCATGAACCCGATTGGCCGGTGCATGAGAGACCGACCAGCAGGATGTTCTGCGCTCGTGCCGCGGGGCTTCGTCGCCGTGGGATGGGTTTCGTCGCAGCACCGGGGAGTTCCGGAGGGGCGGTCGCCAAGCGCTACGCCGACGGCAAGGGCAACGAGAGCGCCGGCACGCTGGACGACGGGATGGATATCGGCGTGTTCGCGCGCGGACCCTCGGGCAGGGAGGGCGACGGGAAGGTGCTGTATCTGCAGCGCCATCGCATTACCAGCGAGAGCACCAGGGTAAGCGTGATCGTCGACGCGGCACCCTACGAGGCCGGCATCGATCCGTACAACAAGCTGCTCGACCGGGTGCCGTCCGACAACCGCCAGCGTGTTTCGCTGCAGGCTTTCGGGCCGCGCGGCTGCTGACCACCGCCGTTCAGGCTGTGGCGTGACGTACTCGACACTGCCACGGTATCTACGAATTTTGGTCATACCACTGCAAGCCTTCGTCGCCTATAAACACGCCGGGGAATCCTTACCAACGCGTAGGGACATAGCGATGCAATGGAAAACAATGATCGCCCGCAGCCTCGTGCTCGCGGGTCTGGTGTTCTGCTGGCCGGCGCTGGCTGCGCCGGCGTTACCGGATCACCAGGAGTTCGACGCTGCCTTGCAGGTGCCGTTCCGCGCCGATGCGGCGCGCTCCATCGTGATGCACTTCGAATACCCCGGCGCCACCGCGGGTACGCCGGTGGCGTGGCAGATCGCGCTGCTCGATCGCGGCGGAAACGCATTGCGCGAATGGAACGGCAGCTCCGTGCTGCATACGCGCACGGCCCAGGCCAGCGTCGGCTGGGACGGTTTCGACAGCCGGCACCATGCGTTGCCGGCGGGCTACTACACCGTGCGCCTGCGCGCGATCGCACTGGACGACGACAACGCACGGCGCATCGGCACGGGTATCGCGACCCATGCGCTGGCGCTGGCCGCGCGGCTCGCGCCGACGCGGATCACCGAACAGCGCTACGACATCCAGGTCGGCCAGGTCGCGCCCGCGGCCATGCCGGCTTTCCACGCGCTTCCCCGGCACGGTGGCGCGCATACCCTGTCGGTCGGCGCGAGCGGACTGCCGTACACGATCTGGTACGGCAACCTGCACAGCCAGACCAACCACAGCGACGGCGGCGGCGACCTCGCCACCTGCCACGGCGAGCAGAACCCGCAGAGCAGCCCCTACGGCCCGGCCGATGCGTACCTCTATGCGATGAACCGCGGGCTCGACATGCTGATGACGTCCGAGCACAACCACATGTTCGACGGCTCCACCGGCACCAATGCGTCGGCCAACCCGGCCACGGCGCACAACCTGTTCGCCTCGGGCCTGCAGGCTGCCGCCACGTTCCATGCCGCGCACCCGGACTTCCTGTCGATCTACGGCCAGGAATGGGGCGTGATCAACAACGGCGGGCACATGAACATCTTCAACGCCGATGGCCTGATCGAGTGGGAGAAGAACAGCGCCGGCCAGCTGATCGGCGATTACGAGATCGCCAAGGGCGACTACGGTTCGCTCTACACGCTGATGAAGAGCAAGGGCTGGATCGGCCAGTTCAACCATCCCGCGCAGAGCGGCCAATTCAATGTCGGCGGCACCGACTTCGGCTACACCGCCGACGGCGACCAGGTGATGGTGCTGGCCGAGGTGCTGAACAGCTCGGCGTTCTCGGTCAACACCACCGAATCGGAAACCAGCCGTCCCAATTACGAGACGGCGTTCAACACCATCCTCGAACGCGGCTACCACGTCGCACCGAGTTCGGATCAGGACAACCACTGCGCCAACTGGGGTGCCAGCTTCACCAATCGCACCGGCGTGCTGATTCCGACCGGCACCGCGCTGAACCTGGATAGTTTCCTCGATGCCCTGCGCGCGCGCCGCGTGTTCGCCACCGAGGACAAGACCGCGCAGATCGTGCTGACCGCGAACGGCCACGTGATGGGCGAGCGCTTCAGCAACAGCGGCCCGCTGACGCTCACCGTCGACTACGCCAGCTCATCCGGGCAGACCGTGCAACGCGTGCAGCTGTTCGAAGGCGTGCCGGGCAGCAATGGCACCGTGAGCAGTCCGTCGGAGACTTCGACGACTACGGTTACGCCAACGGCGGGCGATCACTTCTACTTCGCCAAGATCACCCAGGCCAACGGCCTGCGGCTGTGGTCGGCGCCGGTATGGGTGACCGAGGTTTCCGGCGGTGGCGACACGACGGCGCCCACGGCAACTGCCAGCGAGAGCGGCAGCAGCGGCACTATCACGTTCAACGCCACGGCGAGCGACAACGTCGGCGTGACACGGACGGAGTTTTACGTGGATGGTGCGCTCAAGGCCACCGACAGCAGCTCGCCATACAGCGCTACGCTGGATTCGATCACTCTTGCCGACGGCACGCATGCGCTGGTCGCCAAGGCGTACGACGCAGCTGGCAATATCGGCACCAGCAGCTCGGTCGGTTTCAGCGTGTCCAACGGCGGCGGTGGCACGATCCAGCTGATCAGCAATGGCAACTTCGAAAGCGGATCGTCCAGCTGGACGCAGTCCAGCGGCGTGATCACCAGCGACAGCGGCGAGCCGGCCCATGCGGGTAGCTGGAAGGCGTGGCTGGACGGATATGGCACCACGCATACCGACTACGTGCGACAGAAGATCAGCATCCCCGTCGGCGCGTCCAGCGCAACCCTGGACTTCTTCATGCACGTGGACACGGCGGAACCGAAGACCACCGCCTATGACAACCTGCAAGTGCAGGTGATCACGTCGACCGGCAAGATCATCACGCTGGCTACGTTCTCCAACAAGGATGCGGCCAGCGGCTATCAGGAGCATACGATCAGCCTGAACGCCTACAAGGGACAGACCCTGCAGATCAATTTCAGTGGCGTGGAAGACAGCACCAAGCAGACCTCGTTCGTGATCGACGACGTCAGCGTCAAGGTGCAATGAGTCGGCGGACGGGAGGCGTACAGACGCCTCCCGTCATGCGATGCCGCATGGTTGGGTAGTGCGGTCGGTGCGGCTGACCCCGACGGGCAACGGGCTACACTGCGTGGATTACCCAACACAAGGAAACAGTTCGTGACCGATGCCATGTACACCAGTTCCGTTCCCGTTTTCAGGCAGATGCTCGGTGGCCTCGCCGCGATCCTGGCCAAGGCCGAGGCGCACGCGACCGAAAAGAACATCGAGCCGGCAGCCTTGATCCAGGCGCGGCTGTTTCCGGACATGTTCCCACTGGCGAGGCAGGTGCAGATCGCCTGCGATTTCGCGCGGGGCGTGTCGGCACGGCTGGCCGGCGCCGAGGTGCCGAAGTTCGACGACGACGAGCCGACCTTTGCGCAACTGCGCGACCTGATCGCCCGCACTATCGGCTTTATCGACGGCTTGGCGGCGGCACAGTTCGAGGGCAGCGCGCAGCGCGAGATCGTGCTGCGGCAGGGTACGCCGAAGGAGCGCCGTTTCACCGGCCAGGCGTACCTGCTCAGCTACGGGTTGCCGCAGTTCTTCTTCCACGTCACCACGGCGTATGCCCTGCTGCGGCACAACGGTATCGAAATCGGCAAGCGCGACTACATGGGCCAGTACTGAGCAGGGCGAAGCGTGGCGTGAGCGATGGTTCGGATTGTCGCCGGCTCAGATCGGTTTCTTGTCCACCGGAAACTGCTGCCGAAGGTCCTGCTGGCAGCGCGCCAGCAAAGACGGCGCCAGGATATCCGGCCAGCTGTGACTGAGGTCGAGATCAGCCGCGAGTCGGTCGTGTTCGCTCAGCAATTGGGCGATGGCCAAGGTGTCGGCGACCGAGAGCGTCCTGCCCAAGGCCGATCCCGCGGGAGTCGCCGGGCCCTGGCATTCGGTCATCGCCTCGATCACCCGCGCCGGCAGCTCCCAATGCTGGCTGGCCTGCAGCGACAGTCGTGCGGCGAGTTGCGAGCAGGCGCTGAGGAAACCGGACGAAAATGGCGGGGCTTCGGCTTCGGCTTCGGCGGGCATCAGCTGATCCAGCAGGCGCACTACGGCGCCGGTGCCGGTATGGCAAATGATTCCAGCCAGATAGGCTTCGAACGCGTCGCAGCCGCTGCTGCGGCCCAGCCAGGCGCACGCGTGCGCACAGCGTTCGGCGTGATCCCACAGGCGCTCGCCAGCAGCATGCCCCAGCGCACCTGCGTTGGCCTGCAGGATCGGCTTCATGACATGTTGGGTGAGCACCCGGCGCAGTCCGTCCTGACCAAGCAACACCACCGCCTGTTGCAAACTGGTGATCGGCTGCGCCGCGCGGTAAAAGACGCTGCTGGTGACCCGCATGACCTCGCCGACCATCAGTGGGTCGCGGCCCACCAGCTTGGCCAGCTCGCCGCCGGCGGCATTGTCGTTCTTCAGGGTGCGCAGCAGCTGTGGCAACACGGTCGGCAGGCGCGGCAGGCTGCGCATGTCGAAGCGCGTGCTGAGCAGCTCCAGCCGCTTCAGCGTGGTCAGCTCGGCCGCACTTGGTTCGCTGCTTTCCGCGGCGGGCAGGCCAAGCACGAAGCGGTGAAAGCGATCACCGATCTCGGCCAGCGACAGCACGGGAGGAGCGGGGTTGGAATCCGGTGCCGGGACATGCGCGGTCGGCCGCGCGGCAACAAGCGGGCGTGTACGGCTGATCGTTGCCTTGCGGCTGCGAAAAAGGCGCCGCCACATGTTCACCACCATAGGTGTCCTTTCTCGCTGCGCGCCGATTCCGCCCGTTCCAACTCGTTACATCGGCCGTTCGTGCCAAAAATTGAACCGCCCGCAATGACTGCGAGCGGCTCGGTTGATATCCGTTCGACCGCCGCGAACAGCCAGGTGCAGCAGTAGCGGTATCCGCTGGATCAGGCAGCGCAAGCCAATTACTTGTTCTTCTTCTTTTCCTGCTTGGCGGCCTTCTTTTCCTTCATCGTCTTGGCCGGCTTTTTCTTTTCGCTCTTCTTCGAATCAAGACCCTTGCTCATGCTGCTCTCTCCGTAAGGTAAGTAAGTTTGCGACACGTGACGCGCAGGCAAGTCTAAGCTGTTCCGCTGGCTGTTGGGCAGAGTCGGACAGGGAAGCCTGCGGCTACCGAACAATCCCTCACCGTTCGCCCGAGCTTAGACCCGGCGAGCCGAGGCCGAAGGGCAGCCTTCGACTTCGCTGCGCTACGCTCAGGGCGAACGGTGGCGGTAGGGCGGGTTCAGATGCGTTCGCCGGGCGCCAGATAGCGCCATTGCCCAGGCGGAAGTTTCGCCAGCGGAATGCGGCCCACGCGCAGACGCTTCATCGCCAGCACCTTGAGGCCGACCGCATGGCACATCGGCTCGATCTGGGTCGGCTGCAGCACCTTGAACGCGAAGCGCAGCCGCTGCTCGCTCTGCCAGCTGACCTTGATCGGCGGCATCGCGTAGTTGTTGAAGCGCAGGCCATGGTTGAGCAGGGCCAGTCCGTTCGGGATCAGGGTGCCTTCGACGTCGACGACGAACTCCTGCTCGACCCGCTCGATGTCCTCGGTCAGCTTGCGCGTGACGCGCCAGTCCTGGGTGAAGATCAGCAGGCCGCTGGCGCTGGCCGGCATCGGCAACGGCGTGGTCAGCCGCTGCAGGTGCCGCTTAAGCGGACGCACGCCGGAGGCGTCGTCGGGCGATCGCGTCTCCGGCGTGACCAGCGCGCTGGCCGGGTTCGGGCCGCTGCCGGCGTCGTAGCCGACCGGCTTGTGCAGTACCAGGGTGGCCGGTTCGGTCGCAATCAGTTTGGCACCGGGATCGAGCTCGACAGTTTGCGTGTCGACCATGAACTGCGGCTCTTCCACCACGATGCCGTCGACGCGCACCCAGCCGCCCTCGATGTATTGCTCGGCCTCGCGCCGCGAGCACTGGGTCAGCGCGACGACACGTTTGGCGAGGCGAACCGGTTCTGTCATCGGGGTGCCATGGAGTGAGGAGCGGCCATTGTATGCGCCACGGGCCGGCGGGAACCGGTGGCAATCGGCGCGACAGCCCCCAGATCAGTGGCTTCCGTTATGGCGAGAGCGCGACATGATTCCGTTTTCCATCCTCGACCTGGCGCCGGTCACCGCAGGCAGCGATGCCGCACAGGCGTTCCGCAACACACTGGATCTGGCCCAACTGGGCGAGCAGCTTGGCTACCGGCGCTACTGGCTGGCCGAGCACCACAACATGCCGGGCATCGCCAGCGCGGCGACCGCCGTGCTGATCGGCCATGTGGCCGGCGGCACCTCGACCATCCGCGTCGGTGCTGGCGGCATCATGCTGCCGAACCATGCGCCGTTGCAGGTGGCCGAGGCATTCGGCACGCTGGCGTCGCTGTATCCGGGACGGATCGACCTGGGCCTGGGCCGTGCGCCGGGTACCGACCAGCCCACCGCCAAAGCATTGCGCCGCTATTTCGACAGCGCCGATGCATTCCCGCAGGACGTGCTGGAACTGCTCGCCTATTTCGAACCCGCCGTGCCCGGCCAGCAGGTGCGTGCCGTGCCCGGTGCCGGCATCGAGGTGCCAGTATGGCTGCTCGGCTCCAGCCTGTTCAGCGCGAAGCTGTCGGCTCAGCTCGGCCTGCCGTTCGCGTTTGCTTCGCACTTCGCGCCGGATGCGATGGACGAGGCGCTGGCGCTGTACCGGCGCGACTTCCGGCCATCGGCACGGCTGCAGCAG